>NZ_CAJQZK010000059.1:0-1702 GCF_907164655.1 Acidocella sp. C78 | reverse complement strand
GGGCGCGCATCGTCAACGACGTCTCCGGCCTGCGCCACGACCCGAAGCCGCCCCACTGGTCGCCGCCGCCGGCTGCCCGGTGATCCTGATGCACATGCGCGGCACCCCGGCGACGATGAACGCCCAGGCGGTCTATGACGATCTCCTCGCGATGTCCTGGCCGAGCTTGCCGCCACCCGCGACGCCGCGCTGGCCGCCGGCGTCGCGCCCGCCGCCATCGCGCTCGACCCCGGTTTCGGCTTCGCCAAGCAGGGCGCGCAGAACGTGGCGCTGCTGCGCGCCCTGCCGTCCTTCCGCGCGCTCGGCCATCCGGTCCTGGCCGGCGTCTCGCGCAAGCGCTTCATCGGCGAACTCGCCGCCGAGCCCGACCCCGCCCGCCGCGATCCCGGCTCCATCGCCGCCGCCCTGTTCGCCGCGGGCAGGGGGCGGCGATCCTCCGCGTCCACGATGTCCCGCACGGTGCAGGCGTTGCGCGTCTGGCAGGCCCTCGCCGCCGCCTGACTGGACGCGGGCGCGTCTCTTGGGATAGTGCGGCCGCCGCGTCATTCCGCCGCAAGGCTCCAGCAAGGTTTCGATCCGCGATGAACCAGATCCCGCCCCGCCCCAAACGCCGCCTGTTCGGCACCGACGGCATCCGCGGCCGCGCCAACACCGCGCCGATGACGGCCGAGATCGCGCTTCGCCTCGGTCAGGCCGCCGGGCTGCGCTTCACCCGCGGCGATCACCGCCACCGGGTCATCATCGGCAAGGACACCCGCCTGTCCGGCTACATGCTCGAACCGGCGCTGACCGCCGGCTTCATCGGCGCCGGGATGGACGTGACGCTGGCCGGCCCGCTGCCCACCCCGGCCATCGCCATGCTCACCCGCAGCCTGCGCGCCGATCTCGGCGTGGTCATCTCCGCCTCGCACAACCCGTTCGAGGATAACGGGATCAAGCTGTTCGGCCCTGACGGGGCCAAGCTGTCCGACGAGGTCGAGGCCGAGATCGAGGCGCTGATGGAGCAGGATCTCGCCGGCCGCCTCGCCGCCCCATCGGCGCTCGGCCGCGCCACCCGCCTGGTCGATGCCGCCGGCCGCTACGTCGAATCCGCGAAATCGAGCCTGCCGCGCGGCCTCCGGCTCGACGGTCTGCGCGTCGTGCTCGATTGCGCCAATGGCGCCGCCTACAAGGTGGCGCCGGCGGCGCTGTGGGAACTCGGCGCCGAAGTGATCCCCCTCGGCGTCAGCCCCGACGGGTTCAACATCAACCACGAATGCGGCTCGACCGTTCCCTCCGCCCTGTCGGCGGCGGTGGTGCGCCACCGGGCCGATATCGGCGTCGCCCTCGATGGCGATGCCGACCGCGTGATCCTCGCCGACGAGCGCGGCCGGATCATCGATGGCGACCAGGTGCTGGCGCTGATCGCCCGCGCCTTCCAGGCCGATGGCCGGCTGTCCGGCGGCGGCATCGTCGCCACCGTGATGTCCAATCTCGGCCTCGAACGCTATCTCGGCGGCCTCGGCCTCGCGCTGCACCGCACCCCGGTGGGCGACCGCTACGTCGCCGAGACCATGCGCGCGCAGGGGCTCAATCTCGGCGGCGAGCAGTCCGGCCACGTCATCCTGGCCGATTTCGCCACCACCGGCGATGGCCTGATCGCCGCCCTCCAGGTGCTGGCGTCCTCGTGCGCGAGGGCCGGCCGGCGAGCGAGGTCTGCCGC
>NZ_CAJQZK010000058.1:0-2591 GCF_907164655.1 Acidocella sp. C78 | reverse complement strand
GATTTTTGAGAGAGGGTGAGACTCATACCGAAGGCTATTCCGGAACAGGACCAAAGGTCAAGTCTGGTCTGAATTACATTGTTGATTTTAAACCCCGCCCGTTTGGTCTGAATTGATTTTTCTGGCCAGGCTACTTGAGTCCGCAACGCCCAAAAGAGGCATATTACAGCCGTTTTGGGGTGGAGTATCGACCGGTACAACCGGGATTTTACCACCTCTGGCAACACAAAAATCGTACCGAGTCGTACCACGCCCGTTTGGTCTGAATAAGCCGCCCGTTTGGTCTGAATTGACCGCCCACTTAGTCCTGGATAACCGCCCGTTTGGTCTGACTAATGCGGTACAATCAATTGATAATTAACAAAAATTTTCATCTGAAATTGAAATTAAAGAAATTGAACTTTTCCGTTGTGGATAACTCATTCTGTGGATAACTTGATTCAAAAGATTGAACCGCCCTGGGTTTGCCGGAGGCTCCAACTCCCAAATAGGATGGAGCCATGACGAGTCCGATGACGAACAAGTTTTCTCCTGAAGTCCGCGAGCGGGCGGTGCGGATGGTGCTGGAGCACGAGGGCGAACATCCCTCGCGGTGGGCGGCGATGGTGTCGATAGCCGCGAAGTTTGGCTGCTCACCGCATACGCTGCGTGAATGGGTGCAGAAGGTGGATCGCGACAGCGGCCGCTCGCCTGGTGTTCCGTCGGAAGTGTCGGCGAAGCTGAAGGCACTGGAACGCGAGAACCGCGAGCTTCGCCAGGCGAATGAGATCCTGCGCAAGGCGTCGGCATATTTGCCCAGGCGGAGCTCGACCGCCGGTTCAAACCATGATCTCGTTCATCGATGATCACCGCGGGGCTTATGGGGTCGAGCCGATCTGCAGGGTCCTGCCGATCGCCCCATCGACCTACTAGGGGTAACGCCAAGAACTGTGCGTAGCTGTACGACATTGAAGAACGAATCAGCAACCTGACACTGGAAGCTCGGATTTTCTCAGCAGTTTGCTCATCTGGGCGCAACAGGAAGTCCTGGATGCCGCCGCTAACGCTTCGCTGGCGGCTCGCAGCCGAGGGGGGATAGCCAACATGGATAGCCAATTTGGCTATGGCCAACTTACATTGGCTTTTCCGTTCTTGACCATGCTGTTTGCGATTAGCCAGGATGGGTATACCCATCCTGGCCGCCATCCATGAAAATCGCCCGCATCTACCTTCGCGTCAGCACTGCCGAGCAGGACCTCACCCGCCAAGCTGAAATCGAGCACAGCACTCGGTCGGCGGGCTATTACATCGCGGGCGTCTACCGCGAGAAGGCTTCGGGTGCCCGCGCCGACCGACCCGAGCTTCTCAGGATGATCGCCGACTTGCAGCCCGGTGAAGTGGTTGTCGCGGAGAAAATTGATCGCATCAGCCGACTTCCTTTGGTCGAAGCTCAAAGACTGGTGGGCTCGATCCGGAGCAAGGGGGCAAGACTGGCCGTGCCGGGCCTGGTCGATTTGTCCGAGTTCGCGACCGAGGCTGACGGCGTGGCCAGGATCGTGTTGGAATCGATACAGGAACTGCTGCTCAAGCTGGCGCTGCAAATGGCGCGCGATGACTATGAGACACGCCGCGAGCGCCAGCGCCAGGGTGTGCAACTTGCCAAAACGGCCGGTAAATATGCGGGGCGCATCTCCGATGCCGCCACCCATCAGCGGATCATCGCGTTGCGCGGCGCAGGTCAGTCGATCAAGCGTACCGCCAATCTGGCTGGGTGCAGCGAAAGCCAAGTGAAGCGGATATGGGCAATCCACCTCAAACAGGAGCCCGGAGATTGAGCGTGTCGCGCCGCCCTCTGCTCAAAGCCGATCAATGGTCCGCTCTTGTCGACATGCCGACGGACGAGGAGAGCCTGATCCGGCACTGCACGCTCGACCGTGCCGAGTTGGATCTGATCCAGGCCAAGCGTACCCCGCACAACCGTCTCGGTCTCACCATTCAGCTCTGCTTTTTACGCCATCTCGGTCGGGCGATCCTTTCTGGTGAGACGTTCCCGGCGCCGATGGTCGCCTTCGTCGCCCAACAGATCGGCGTCAATCCGGGTGCATTGGCCGAGTATGCCCGGCGTGACACGAACCGGCGCGAGCACGCGGTCGAGGCGCAGCGCCATCTCGGGCTGCATCCGGCCGGTCGCGATGACCGGCGCGTAGCACTTCTGGCAGCGATCACCACAGCCGCCGCGACCGATCTGGGAAAGCCGATTGCCGAGGCGATCATCGCCGCATTCAGGGAGCGCAAGTCGGTGCTTCCGGCGACTGATACGCTCGACCGGATCGGCCGCGCCGCACGGGTCATCGCGCGGCGCCGGATGGAAGCGGCGCTGCTCGATGGTCTCACGGCGGAGGGGCTGGCCACACTCGACGGGCTGCTCACCGTCGATCCCACCATCCGGCAAACCCGCTTCGCCTGGCTGCGGGCCTTGCCGGAGGCGCCGAGCGAGAAGAATCTACTCGCCCACCTCGAACGGTTGAGCTTCGTCCGGGCGTTCCACCTTGACCCGCAGCGCCGCGTACACATTCATCCGGACCGCTGGGCCCAGTTGGTGCGCGAGGGCG
>NZ_CAJQZK010000057.1:0-2933 GCF_907164655.1 Acidocella sp. C78 | reverse complement strand
GCAATCGCGTAAAGGATTCGCCGTGTATCGACCGTGAGCGTTCTCATCGCCGCCTCCTGATCGCGCCACCGATGGCGCCGCCGAGCACAACCGCCACGATCAGGAACACCCCTTCGTAGAACGACTGATAGAGTGGGTTGACGTGGCTGAAGAACAGGATGTTGACGATCAGCGTGGTGATGAAGGCCCCGCAATCGCGCCGGCCGCCGAGCCACGGCCGCCGAAGAGCGAGACCCCGCCGAGCACGACCGCGACGATGGAAGTCAGCGTGTAGCTGTTGCCCGTGGTCGCGTCGCCCGCCGTGGCCGATGCGGCGAGAAACAGCCCTGCCGCGGCCGCCAGCGCCCCATCCAGCATGTAGGCGATGATCTTGGTGCGCAGCACGTTGACCCCGAGCGCGCGGGCCGAGGCCTCGTCATTGCCGATCGCGTAGAGATCGACACCCGTGCGCGAGCGCCGGAACCCCGCCCAGGCCAGCACGAGAAGGCCGATATAGACGAGTGCCCAGGGCGCGTTCGGGTTGCAGCAGATTGGTGTGGCCGGCGGATGGCGCCGCCGGCGCCGGCAGCACGCGGATCGCGACACCAGGTAGATCGCAGCGTGCGCCAGCGTCCCCGACGGCTGCAACCGGGCCGAACGCCACGCAGCAACCCGAACGCGCCCTGGGCACTCGTCTATATCGGCCTTCTCGTGCTGGCCTGGGCGGGGTTCCGGCGCTCGCGCACGGGTGTCGATCTCTACGCGATCGGCAATGACGAGGCCTCGGCCCGCGCGCTCGGGGTCAACGTGCTGCGCACCAAGATCATCGCCTACATGCTGGATGGGGCGCTGGCGGCCGCGGCAGGGCTGTTTCTCGCCGCATCGGCCACGGCGGGCGACGCGACCACGGGCAACAGCTACACGCTGACTTCCATCGTCGCGGTCGTGCTCGGCGGGGTCTCGCTCTTCGGCGGCCGTGGCTCGGCGGCCGGCGCGATTGCGGGGGCCTTCATCACCACGCTGATCGTCAACATCCTGTTCTTCAGCCACGTCAACCCACTCTATCAGTCGTTCTACGAAGGGGTGTTCCTGATCGTGGCGGTTGTGCTCGGCGGCGCCATCGGTGGCGCGATCAGGAGGCGGCGATGAGAACGCTCACGGTCGATACACGGCGAATCCTTTACGCGATTGCCGCCGCGATCGGGCTTTTCGTGGTTGGCGAGATGGCGCATCCGGGCTTTCTGTCCGGCCCCAGCGTGGCCTCGATCCTGGTGATCGCCTCGTTCGTCGGCCTCGTGGCGGCGGGGCAGTGCTTCGTCATCCTGATCGGCGGGATCGACCTTTCGGTGCCCTGGGTGATGAACGCCGCGGCGATCCTGCTCACCACCACCTCGCTCGGCAAGAACACGGGCGCGCCGGAAGCGATCGCCGCAGCCCTTGGCATGGGGGTGGCGGTGGGGTGGCCAATGGCATCGGCATCGCGCTGTTCGGCATTCCCGCGGTGGTGATGACGCTGGCGGCGAACGGCATCGTCGAGGGGCTGACACTCGGGCTGAGCGGCGGTTTCACCTGCTCCTCCTGCTCATCCTACGCGCCGCCGCTGATCCAGACGCTGGCGCATGGCAGCCTGCTCGGCATTCCCGATGCGCTCTGGCTCTGGGCGTTCGTGACCGCGCTGGTCAGCGGCGCACTCGCGGTGACGCGGTTCGGGCGGGCGACCTACGCGCTCGGCACCAATCCGCTCGCCGCCACGCTGGCCGGGATCGACGCCCGGCGGATGACGATCCTGCTCTATGCCCTTTGCGGCGGCTTCGCCGCTCTCGGCGGGATCATGCTGGTCGGCTTCGGCGGGCAGGCTTCGCTCGGGCTCGGCGATCCCTATCTGTTCACCTCGATCGCCGCGGTGGTGATCGGCGGGGTGAACATCCTTGGCGGGCGCGGCAACTATCTCGGCGTCGCCGCCGGGGCCGTGAGCCTGACCGTGCTGGTCTCGGTGCTGCTCGCGCTATCGATGCCCGACTACGTGCGCAGCATCGCCTATGGCGTCGTCATCCTGGCGCTGCTGCTCGCCTATGGGCGGGAGAACGAACGATGACCACGTGGCAGCCGGCCGAGCGCTACCCCGATCCGGCGATCCATGTGCTCAGCCCGTCCTTCGCGCGCTACCGCCTGTTCAACGCGGCGGTGGAGCGGCTGGCCGATGGCTGCCGCTGGGCGGAAGGGCCGGTCTGGTTCGGCGACGGGCGCTTCCTGCTGTGGAGCGACATTCCGAACGACCGGATGCTGCGCTGGGACGAAACCGATGGGCGCGTCAGCGTGTTCCGCCAGCCGGCCGGCCATGCCAACGGCAACACCAGGGACCGCCAGGGGCGGCTCATCACCTGCGAGCATGGCGGTCGGCGGGTTGTCCGTACGGAAACCGATGGCGCATCACGGTGCTGGCTGACGGGTTCGGCGGGCGAAGGCTGAATTCGCCGAACGACGTTGTGGTGAAGTCCGACGGCAGCATCTGGTTCACCGACCCGCCCTTCGGCATTTCCGGGTGGTATGAGGGGCATCGGGCTGACGCCGAACTGCCGCCGGCGATCTACCGGATCGATCCGGCGAGCGGCGCAGTCGCCATGGTGGCGGACGATATCGCGGGGCCGAACGGGCTGGCCTTCTCGCCGGATGAGAGCCGGCTCTACGTGGTCGCCTCGCGGCCGAACCGCACCGGGCGATCCATGTGTTCGATGTGGTGGATGGAAGCCGCCTGACCAACAACCGGCGGCTGATCGATGCCGGACCTGGCGGCACGCCGGACGGTTTCCGCGTCGATATCGATGGGAATCTGTGGTGCGGCTGGGGCATGGGCGCGGCGGAGCTGGACGGGGTGATGGTGTTCGACCCCGGTGGAACGCCGATCGGCCGCATCGCCCTGCCCGAGCGCTGCGCCAATGTCTGCTTCGGCGGCC
>NZ_CAJQZK010000056.1:0-2998 GCF_907164655.1 Acidocella sp. C78 | reverse complement strand
GATGCGGCCGATTGGCGGAACGCGGTGAACGCTCGAAAACCCCGATCGGCTACGTTGATTTTACCTTCTCGGCCGACAAGACGATTTCGTTGGCATGGGCTTTCGCGCCGACCGAGGCGGAGCGCAACCAGCTTGCCCAGGCGCACAAGGATGCGGTGGCCGCGACCATGGCCGAGATCGAGCAGGTCATTGGCCAGGCGCGAAAGGGCAAAGGCGCAAGGAAGGCACCGAGCAGGGCCGCATCGGGTGGATCACCTTTGACCACTATACCGCCCGCCCCACCCTCGAAATCGCCCGCGAGACAGCGGACGGCCGCACGGAAACCGAGATCGTCTCCGTGAAAGTGGCCGGTGATCCGCAGTTGCATACGCATGTCGCGGTGCCGAATGTCATCGTCACTGAGAGCGGCCGGGTCGTGTCCCTGAACACGTTGCAGATGCACGGCCGCATTCATGAATGGGGGCGATCTACCAGGCCCATCTCGCCCAGAATCTCCGGCGGGCGGGAGCCAGTATAGAATTGGACCGAACCACCGGCGCGGCGCGGCTCAGCGCCGTGCCGGAGGAGATCCGGGCGGCGTTCAGTAAGCGGACCCGCGGCCTTGGCACTGCGGCTCGCAAAGGCGCCGCCTTTCAGCAGCTTGATCCGTTCGTCGCCGGTCATGCGATCCCACTCCGCGCCCACCGAGGCGGCATAGGCTTTCGCGTCGGAAAGGGCATCGCGGGTCCGCTTACTGAACGCCGCCCGGATCTCCTCCGGCACGGCGCTGAGCCGCGCCGCGCCGGTGGTTCGGTCCAATTCTATACTGGCTCCCGCCCGCCGGAGATTCTGGGCGAGATGGGCCTGGTAGATCGCCCCCCATTCATGAATGCGGCCGTGCATCTGCAACGTGTTCAGGGACACGACCCGGCCGCTCTCAGTGACGATGACATTCGGCACCGCGACATGCGTATGCAACTGCGGATCACCGGCCACTTTCACGGAGACGATCTCGGTTTCCGTGCGGCCGTCCGCTGTCTCGCGGGCGATTTCGAGGGTGGGGCGGGCGGTATAGTGGTCAAAGGTGATCCACCCGATGCGGCCCTGCTCGGTGCCTTCCTTGCCGCCTTTGCCCTTTCGCGCCTGGCCAATGACCTGCTCGATCTCGGCCATGGTCGCGGCCACCGCATCCTTGTGCGCCTGGGCAAGCTGGTTGCGCTCCGCCTCGGTCGGCGCGAAAGCCCATGCCAACGAAATCGTCTTGTCGGCCGAGAAGGTAAAATCAACGTAGCCGATCGGGGTTTTCGAGCGGTTCACCGCGTTCCGCCAATCGGCCGCATCCAGCGCCGTGCCATCCGCCCGCTTGCCATCAAGGATGTTGGCCCGCTCGATCTCGGAAAGGCCGTTTCCGTCCTTGGCCCCTAGCGCCTTGTAGAGCCGCACAAGCTCGGGATGGGAGGCAGGCTGGTTCTGTTCGGCCTCTTGGGCCGGCGGACCATCCGGCGCCGCGCTGGGAGAGGCGGGCGCCAGCTTAGCCTCGATCCGCGCCCGGTCGGCCGCACTCGACGCCTCGGCCGCCGCAAGCGCCTGCCGCAAACCGGCGGCTCCGCCCGCGCGCAAGGCATCGGCCCAGTCGGCGCCCTTCGCCCCGCCCGCAACATCAGCCGGTGGCTCAAGATAGACCGCCTCGCCGCCATTGGCCTCGATCAGCGCCGCCGCCTTGGCAGCCGCCTTCTGCCCGGCCTCGCCAACATCACGGCCATTATGGAGGCGGGCATTATCGCGATCGGCCAGCAGCGCAACCGGCGTCGAGCCGGTGAACTGTCCGGCCCAGGCCACCAGGCCGCCGGCATTGTACCCGACAACACCAGCCTGCCGCGTTGCCTGCACCACGCTGGCGACGGTCTCGAAGCCTTCACCGGCAACGCGCGCCTGCTCATGACCACCGATCGGCACCGCCGCGCCAGCAGGCGGATGCAGCAGCCAGGCCCCCGAGGCGCCCAGCATCCGGCGGCCGATTTTTGCTCCGCCCTCGGTCAGATAGGTGCGCTGCACGCCGGTCAGCCGCACCCGGCCGTCCTCATCCTGGCCGAACATCGGCGTCAGCATCACCACCGCCGCCCCAGCCGCCACTTCCGTCGAATCATAGTTCGGATGCGGACGAACCAGCCGCACATGGCTCATCAGCCAATCGGCATCGAGGCCGCGCCCGCTGAGATAGGCACGGGCTGACGCCCGCATGCCTTCGGCCTCTTCCACGCGCGCCTCATGCGCCGCCCGCTGCCGCAATTTCTGCCCCACGGACCCGCGCAAATTCGGCTCACGCAATTCACCAGCACCCGGAATCGCCTCATCCCAGAGTTTCCCGGCGATGCTCTTGCGAAAGGCATTGCGCCGCACCTCGGCCTCGCGCGCTGCCTTGGCCGCCTCGGGGTCCATCTCCACCGCCTCGGCTTTGACGCCCAGCCGTCTCACCAGGCTCTCGAACCGCCCGCCTTCGCTGGCGGCAAAGTCGGTCCATTGGCCGGTGGTGGCATTGACCGAAACCGTCCAGCTATCCACCCCGCGCCAGGTCGCTTGCAGGCGCAACCGGCCGCCGCTGGTCCGGTAGGGCACACCGGCGGCATCAAGCGCCGCCGCAACATCGATCGCCCGGGGTTCCGCTGGCCTCTCCTCGGCCGCCGGGCCAGGCGGCGGCACCGCAGGTTCACCGCCCCGCGCAACATCCGCCTGCCAGTCGGCCGCCAGCGCCGCATCACGATCATATGCGGCCGCCTCCTCCATCGGGGGCGGGGCAAAATCATCCGGCCAGGGCGGCGGGCCGTCTGGCGCGTGCCCCAGCTCGCCAAGCGCCGCCGCTTCGGCGGCAAGGGCTGCGTCGCGGTCCTCCGTCTCGTCCGCCTCGGGCACTGCCGGCGCCGCGTCCTGCGCACGGGTTGAAGGCGGCGCCTCCACGGGCGCGGCCGGCAGATCGGACCCGTCAGCCCGTTTGCCGGCAAGCAGGTTTTCCAGCTCCGCG
>NZ_CAJQZK010000055.1:0-3128 GCF_907164655.1 Acidocella sp. C78 | reverse complement strand
CCATGTCGGCCTGGGAGCGGATCCACTTGTCGCGCAGGTCGGCGGCCTCGGCTTCGAGGGCGGCGATCCGCTCGTGGGCGGCGGCAAGCTGCTCAGCCTCGGAGGCGGGCGCCGTATCGCTGCCAGCCGCCAGGGGGTCCGGGCCGTCTTGTGGTCGGGGCCGGCGTTCAGCGTGTCTTCGGTCATGCCGCCGCAATTAGGACACGCCCCCCGCCGGCACAAGGGCGGAAGGCCTCGCCGCCGCGTTATCCGGCGCTGAACGAAACGTCGCGCTGGCGGCGCATCAGGTGCTCGCCGGCATCGACATAGAGCGTGGTGCCGGTGAGCGAGGGGGTCTCGACGATGAAGCGCACGGCGCGGGCGATGTCTTCGGGTTGCGAGCCGCGGCCGAGCGGCGTGGCGCTCTGGCCGCGGCGGAAATTTTCCTCGCTCTGCTTCGCGCCGATCAAGGTGAGGCCGGGGGCGACGCCGCAGACGCGGATCGCGGGGGCGAGGGCCATCGCCAGCATCTCGGTGGCAGCAGCGAGGCCGGCCTTGGCCAGGGTGTAGGAGAAGAAATCGGGGTTGAGATTGGCGAGCTTCTGGTCGAGCAGGTTGACGATCACGCCGGGCCGGCCGGCGAGGCCGGACGCCATGTCGCGCGCGAGCAGCACGGGCGCGGCGAGGTTGGGCGCGATGTGCTCGGCGATCGAGCCGGCGGTGACGCTGGACGCCGAATCGAACTCGAAGCGCGAGGCGTTGTTGACCAGCACGCTGACCGGGCCGGCGAGCGCGGCGGCGCGGCCGATCAGGGTTTCGACCGCGGCGGGATCGGCGAGGTCGGCGGCGAGGACATGCGCCGCCCCGCCCTGCGCGCGCAGTTCGGCGGCGAGGGCTTCGGCCTCGGCGGCGGAGGCGCGGTGGTGGATGACGACCGGGAAGCCGGCCTGCGCCAGGGCGCGGACAATGGCCGCACCCAGTCGCTTCGCGCCGCCGGTGACCAGGGCGGCGCCTTCGAAGGGCGGGCTCACGCGAACAGCGCCGCGTCGAGGGCGGCGGGATCGTCGAGCAGCGCGGTCGGGCGCGGGGCAAGCAGCGCGAACAGGCGCGCGGTGCCGAAGGCGGCGAGATCGGTGTCCATCATCTCCGCGACCATCGCCTCGTAGGTCTCCTCGAGGCGGCGGCTGGCAGGGTCGAGCCCGGAGACCAGCAGGAGGCCGGTGGGCGGCGCATCGAGTGCGAGCAGCCGCAGGTCCGGCCGGTGGCGGTGCAGCAGCACGGCCATCTTCCAGACATCGCCGGCCCACCAGCCGGGCACCACGGCATCGCGGCGCAGCTCGGGGTTCTGGTCGCGCAGCGTGATGCGCGGGTCGATCGGCAGGCAGTCATGCAGCGCGATCACGCTGCGGCGGTGGCAGACATGCTCGTGTTGATGAAGTCGCGCAGCAGAAACTCGAACCGGTGCATGCCATCGAGAAAGGCGAGATCGACCGGGCCGCCGAGAATGGCGAGCGGATCGTGCCGGGCGAAGAAATCGTCGCTGCCGCAGGAATAGAGATGGCAGGCGGGCTTGCCGGCGAGGACGTCGCGGTCGAGCTGGAAATCGGGGTCGATCGCGAGGCTCTCGGCCTCGGCCAGGGCGAGGGATTCGCCGCGCCAGACGCCGATTTCGAGATAGCGGCGCGGGGCGAGCGCGCGGTGCAGCCGGCGCAGGCAGTCGAGATAGTCGGCCCCCGCGTGATGGGCCATGACCTCGGGGGCGGCGATGGTCATCGCGCGCTCCGCGCGGGCGGCGGCGCGCTCGGCCGGGGTGAGCTGGAAGCCGACCAGCACCTGCTGGGCGGCGCTGCGCGGGGCGCGGGGGAAATCGAGCCGGATCGGCTTCGTCGTCGCCACCGCCTGGGTGGCGCCGTGGCGGAAGTCGAAACGGACCGGATAGACCTGCTTGGCGATGATGCGATCCCCCTCGGTGATCGCGACGAAATACGGCAGGGTGAAGCGGTTCTGCCGGGCGGCGACGCCGCGGGTCGCGGCGAAGCCGATGCGGAAGACGACGCGCTCGCCGGCATCGCCATGCGGCGCGCATTTGCCGGCGACACCCGTGACCCACGCATCGACGATCCGCGCCGCGACATCGTCGGCGGCACCGGCGACGCGGACGAGGCGATCGGCCTGTTGCAGCATCGCGACCTGCGGACAGTCGAGCTTCGGGCCCGGCCCGCTGGCGCAGGCGGCAAGACCGAGCGGGGCGAGCAGGGCGGCAAGGCGGGCAATGCGGGTCAACGCTGTCTCCATCCGGTTTGTTAACCCTCCCTTGCCATCAAAACGGCGATCGGTCATCTCCCACCCCATGGCAGTCTATACCGAAGTGACGGACGACGCGCTGGCCGCGTTCCTCGAAGCCTATGACATCGGCCGCGTGGTCGCGTTTCGCGGCATCGCCGAGGGGGTCGAGAACAGCAATTATTCGCTGCGCACCACGGCGGGGGACTTCATTCTGACGCTCTATGAGCGGCGGGTCGATCCGGCGGAGCTGCCGTGGTTTCTCGGCTGATGGAGCATCTCGCGGCGAAGTCCCTGCCCTGCCCGCTGCCGGTGCGCGCGCGCGATGGCGCCAATCTCAACAAGCTGGCCGGGCGGATCGCGGCGATCACCACCTTCCTGCCGGGCGTGTGGCCGCGGCGGCCGACGGTCGCGCATTGCGGCCCGCTCGGCGCGGCGATGGCGCGGATGCACCTGGCCGGCGAGGATTACGCGCCCACCCGCGCCAACGCGCTCGGCCCGCAGGGCTGGTCGCCGCTGCTCGGGCGCTGCGGCGACAGCGGCGATGCGGTGCTGCCGGGCCTGACCGGGGAGGTGCGCGCCGCGCTGGAGGCCACCCTCGCGCCTGGCCGGCGGCGCTGCCGCGCGGGCACATCCATGCCGACCTGTTCCCCGACAACGTGTTCTTCCTCGACCACGCGATTTCGGGGCTGATCGATTTCTATTTCGCCGCGACCGATCTTTACGCCTACGACATCGCGGTGTGCCTGAATGCCTGGTGCTTCGAGCCGGATTTCAGCTTCAACATCACGAAATCCCGCGCGCTGCTGCGCGGCTATCAGGCGGTGCGCCCGCTTTCGGCGGCGAGACCGAGGCGCTGCCGGTGC
>NZ_CAJQZK010000054.1:0-5799 GCF_907164655.1 Acidocella sp. C78 | reverse complement strand
CCCTCCTCGCAGAAGGCGCTCGCCCGCGCCGGCTGGTCAGTCGCCGAGCTTGACCTGGTCGAGGCGAACGAAGCCTTCGCCGCCCAGGCCTGCGCGGTGAACAAGGGCCTCAATCTCGACCCGGCGAAGGTGAACGTGAACGGCGGCGCCATCGCCATCGGCCACCCGATCGGCGCCTCGGGCGCGCGCGTCCTCACCACCCTGCTCTTCGAGATGCAGAAGCGCGATGCCCGCAAGGGTCTCGCCACGCTGTGCATCGGCGGCGGCATGGGCGTCGCCATGTGCGTCGAACGCTGAAACACCAAGGAGGAAACCAACCGGATGCGTAAGGTCTATTCCGGCGCCGTCGAGGCGCTCGCCGGTCTGCTGCGCGACGACATGACCATCCTCGCCGGCGGCTTCGGCCTGTGCGGCGTGCCAATGGCGCTGATCGAGGCCATCCGCGAGAGCGGCGTGCGCAATCTGACCATCGTCTCCAACAATGCCGGGATCGACGGGATCGGTCTCGGCATCCTGCTGGATACGCGGCAGGTGAAGAAGATGATCTCGTCCTATGTCGGCGAGAACGCCACCTTCGCCCGGCAATATCTCGCCGGCGAGCTTGAGATCGAGTTCAACCCGCAGGGCACGCTGGCCGAGCGCATCCGCGCCGGCGGCGCCGGCATTCCCGCCTTCTTCACCGCGACGGGCTATGGCACCCAGGTTGCCGACGGCAAGGAAACCCGCGAGTTCGACGGCCGGCATTACGTGATGGAACGCGGCATTTTCGGCGATCTCGCCGTGGTCCATGCCTGGAAGGGCGATACCGAGGGCAATCTTGTCTACCGGAAGACGGCGCGGAACTTCAACCCGATCTGCGCTGCCGCCGCGAAGGTGACGGTCGCCGAGGTCGAGGAGCTGGTCGAACCCGGCACGATCGACCCCGACCACATCGTCACCCCCGGAATCTACGTCAAACGCATCGTCAAGCTCGCGCAGGTCGAGAAGCACATCGAGAAGCGCACCGTGCGCGAGCGGGCCTGAGGAGGAAAACATGCCCTGGACACGCGATCAGATGGCGGCCCGCGCCGCCCGTGAACTGCAGGACGGATTCTACGTCAATCTCGGCATCGGCATCCCGACGCTGGTGGCCAACCACATCCCCGAGGGCGTCTCGGTCCACCTGCACTCCGAAAACGGCATGCTCGGAATCGGACCCTTCCCCTATGAGGGCGAGGAAGACGCCGACCTGATCAACGCCGGCAAGCAGACCGTGACCGAGCTGCCGACCACGAGCTATTTCGACTCCGCGGAATCCTTCGCCATGGTGCGCGGCGGGCATATCGACATCTCCATCCTCGGCGCGCTGCAGGTTGCCGAAAACGGCGATCTCGCGAACTGGATGATCCCCGGCAAGATGGTGAAGGGCATGGGAGGGGCGATGGACCTCGTCGCCGGCGTGCCGCGCGTCGTGGTGCTGATGGAGCACACCGCCAAGGGCGAGCCCAAGATCCTGCGCAAATGCAGCCTGCCGCTCACCGGCAAGGGCGTGGTCAGCATGATCGTGACCGACATGGCGGTCTTCGAGGTCGATCACAGCCGCTCGCCCTCGCTCGTTCTGGTCGACAAGCCGGACGACGTGACGATCGAGCAGATCCGCGACGCGACGGAGGCCGATTTCGTGGTGCACAGCACCATGCACCGCACCCCGGTCGCCGCGGATATGGGGAAATGAGCGCGAATTCCGAGCTGCACGCCCGCCGCGAGACGGCCGTCGCCCGCGGTGTCGGCATCAGCCACCCGATGGCCTACACCGCCCACGCCGAGGGCGCTGAGCTGTGGGACGCCGAGGGCAAGCGGTATATCGACTTCGCCGGCGGCATCGCGGTGCTCAACACCGGGCACCGCCATCCGAAGGTGATCGCCGCGGTCCGCGCGCAGCTCGACCGCTTCACCCACACCTGCTTCCAGGTGACGCCGTACGAACCCTATGTCGCCCTGGCCGAGCGGCTCAACGCGATCGCCCCGATCGAGGGGAAGGCGAAAACGGTGTTCCTCACCACCGGCGCCGAGGCGCTGGAAAACGCCATCAAGATCGCCCGCGCCGCGACCGGCCGCCCCGGCGTGATCACCTTCGCCGGCGGCTATCACGGCCGTACCCTGCTGACCATGGCGATGACCGGCAAGGTCGCTCCCTACAAGAAGCGCTTCGCGCCAATGCCGGCGGAAATCTATCACGCGCCGTTTCCCTTCGAGCCCTTCGGCGTCAGCGTTGCCGACAGTCTTCGCGGCATCGAGATGCTGTTCCGCGCCGATATCGAGCCTGAGCGCGTCGCCGCCATCGTGATCGAGCCCGTCCAGGGCGAGGGCGGCTTCATCCCGGCGCCGACCGAGCTTCTGGTGGCCCTGCGCGCGCTGTGCGACCGTCACGGCATCCTGCTGATCGCCGACGAGGTGCAGACCGGCTTCGGCCGCACCGGCCGCATGTTCGGCATCGAGCATTCCGGTGTGAAGCCGGACCTGATGACGATCGCGAAATCGCTGGCCGGCGGCTTTCCGCTCTCCGGCGTGATCGGCCGCGCCGCGGTGATGGACGCGCCCGAGCCCGGCGGCCTCGGCGGCACCTATGCCGGCAACCCGCTCGCCTGCGCCGCCGCCCTCGCGGTGCTGGACGTGATCCACGAGGAAAACCTGGTGGAGCGCGCCAACGCGATCGGCGCCACGATGAAGGGCCGGCTCGAGCGCATCGCCGCCCGCAACGACGTCGCCCCCATCGCCGCGATCCGGGGGCCGGGTGCCATGATCGCCTTCGACATCGTCCGCCAGCGCGGCGGCCACGAGCCGGACGCCGAAACCACGAAACAGGTCATCGCCCGCGCCCGCGAGCACGGCGTCATCGTGATATCCTGCGGCGTCCACGGCAACACCATTCGCCTGCTGGTGCCGCTGACGGTCAGCGACGCCGTGCTCGGCGATGGGCTCGACGCCCTCGAAGCGGCCCTTTCCGACTGAGACGACGCGCCCTGCCGGGCCGGCGCGCCGCGCGATCGAGGCTCAGCGATAGCGCGGTCGCGGGTCGAACTGGGCCAGCCGGTCCCAATGCGCGCGCAATAGCGCGATCTTGTCGAACACGAGCGCGAGGTCGCCCATCTCGCGGGCAAGCCGTCGGTCGGTCGCCAGTCCGCGATGCGACGGCTCACCCGAAACCAGCCGCGCTCCCGCCGAAACCCTGAGCCAGCCGATCTGCCCGCCCTCGCCATCGGGCAGGGCGACCGGCTGGCCGATATGGCAGATGCGGGCGGCGATGCTGCGCTCGCGCGCGGTATCGAACAGCGCCGCGCAATCCGCGTTCAGCCAGTGATAGAGCCGCCGCGCCGCGGTCGGGTCCAGCAGCCGCTCCATCGAGCCGGGCGCGCGCACGGCGAAGGCGAAAACGCTGCGCAGCGAATCCCAGCCGCCGCCCTCGCGGGCGGGATCGGCGACGGTCTGCAACACGAAAATGTCGTGCTGCGCCACCGCCGCCTCGACGGCGGCGCGGAACCGGAGAAGCACCTCGCTCTTGCGCGCTTCCGGAACCGCGGCGAACGCCTTCAATTCCGCCAGCGCCGCGCGCCAGCGGAGCAACAGGCCGTAATTCGCGCCATCGGGCAGCCCCCGCGCCGCCGCCGCCGAGGGTGGCCACTCGCCCCGGCTGAAATAGGCATCAAGCCCCGAGGGCAACCGCCCCCGCCCGAGCCGCCGCGCGATTCGCGGCGGAATGAGCGCCGCGCCGGCGAAAGGCGGGCCGGTCAGGAATTTCGACCCGGTGATCTGGACCACGGCATCGAGATCGAGATAGGCGCGGATTCGCGCCGGCCCGATCCGCATCTGGCAGGCATCGACCACGATATCCAGCCCCTCGCCGAAGCGCTCGCGCAAGGTGCGCAACAGCGCCATCGACGGCGCGAGCAGGCCGGTCTTCGACAAGTCGAGCGCATGCAGGATCACCCGCCGCCCCGCCGCCGCCGCCGCCGCCACCGCGCGGCCGATCTCGTCCTCGATGGCGGCGGACGTGCGCGGAATACCGTATTTGTCGCGCAGCGGCACCGAGACCAGCTCGGTATCCGGCCTGAACCCGCCGATCGGCGCGGCGCGCGACACATCGTGCCCGTTCGCGGTATCGATCGCGAAATGCCGGCCGACCGCGGCCATCGGCACGCCGCTGCCGGTCTCCTCGGGAGCCAGCAGGATCGTGGTGATCGGCCGCCCGGCATCGGGCAGGTGGCTCAGGGCGAGGGCGAGCAATTCGCTGTCGGTTCCCGAGGCGGCAAGCACGACGGCGCCGCCCGCAGGCAGGCCGGCATCGTGCCCGATTCGCCGCCGCACCGCGACGGCCTCCAGCCCGATGGCGCGGCGGTCGCCATCGCGCAGCATCGCCGCGGTCAGCCGCAGCCGCACCCGATCCGCCGCCTCATAGCCGCGCTCGGACACCGAGGAGGCGGTGGACGAGGCAAAGGTCACCGCCCAGGGGCGCGGCCGATGGCTGCAACCATAGCCGTTGAGGTCGCTCTGCGGGTCGCGCATCAGCCTGATGTCGCCGCCCGTCTCCATGATCGATTCGACGATGCCGATGACCGGCCACAGTGCCCGGCACCGGGCGATCTCCGCCGCCGCCGCCGGACCGGTCTCTCCCGCGAGGGCGGCCAGGTCGCGCGAAATCCGTTCGAGCTGGCCGGCGCCCGGCGGCAGTTCCGCCGCCATCGTGGCGACCCAGGGGAATCGCGGCAATGGCGGCATCCGCTCGGCCTCGGCGAACTGCGCGGCGGCCCGCGCGGCGGCAAGCCCGGCCAGGGGCACCTTCACCCCGGCGCGCACCAGAGCGAGCCATTCCCCGGCGAGGCGGAGCGCGAAGCGACGGGCCAGCCGGTCGATGCCATCGTCGAAAACGACCCGCCCGGCGGCGAATTCGATCCCGAGGCCCGAAGGCGCCGCGCCGGACCGGCATTCGACGCCGCGCAACATCCAGAACGCCACGTTCCGCCTCAATTCCGCATCCATGGCGGCATCGGCGCGGGCGCCTTTCAGACGGAGAGGCTCGGGAAATCGGTTGCTCATGCTGGCCTTATACGCGCCTCCGGGCGGCAGCGCCAAACACTTCAGGTGTCATCTGCACGAAATGCCGCGAAGATGGGATGAACCGCCTCGCCGATCACCAGCGCGACATCGAAGCGCGTCTCCGGCCGTGCCCAGCCCGGCTGCTGACCGAGCACGATCTCCGCCGCCGCAACGAGCCGGCGCCGCTGGCGCGGGGTCAGCGCATCGGCGGCGGCGCGCAGCGCGTTGCGGGCCTTCACCTCGACGAAGGCGAGCACCTCCCGATCGGCGACGACGAGATCGATCTCACCGGCGGGCGTACGCAACCTTTGCGCGAGGACATCAAAGCCCCGGACGCTGTACCAGTTAGCGACGAGGGTCTCGGCAACCCTTCCGCGCCGTTCAGCCCGGCGCCGGGCGACAAGGCCGGTTTTGGGGATTCTTCCACCTCGGATTGTCTCGACATATAAACAGGAATACGTCATATGATGTAAATACGATACATTGCCTATCTAGAATTGGCGCGGTAGCAGAAAAACGATTTTTCCGGTCTTAATATCCTTTCATTGGAGAAAAAAAGAAATTACAATTGCCTGTCATCTCTGTTAATGAATTGTTAAGATGCGTCATATTCCAGAGCCAAAAGTGTTTAAAAAGTGAGAAACGACAATGCATTTTAATGATATTGGGCAGCAACTCAGAGCCTATCGCATGGAGTCCGGCCTCAAGGCCGAAGAGATCGCCGCC
>NZ_CAJQZK010000053.1:0-6256 GCF_907164655.1 Acidocella sp. C78 | reverse complement strand
GCGGCGAGCGCGATGGTCTTGCCGCAATCGAGCCCGCTGCCCCCGCCGATCGCGACGACGAGGTCCGCCTCATGCGCGCGGAAGGCGGCGACGCCGGCGGCGACGTCGCCCGCCAGCGGGTCGGGGTGGGTGCCGGTGAAGCGCGCGGTGGCGATTCCGGCGGCGGCGAAGCTCGCCTCCAGCGGCGCGAAGAAGGGCAGTTTCGCCACCTGCGCGTCGGAGACGAACAGCGCGCGGCGGGCGCCGAGGTCGCGCGCGCGGCCGGCGAGTTCGGCGATGCGGCCCGGCCCGGCCAGCACCTCGGTGGGGAAGCGCCAGGTTCCCTGCAGAATGGTCATCGCGGGTTACATCCTTTCAAAGCAGCGTGTGCGTTCCCAGTCGGTCACCGCGGCGGCGAAGGTCTCGACCTCGACCTCGGCCATCCTTGCGTAATGCGCCACCACCTGCTCGCCGAACGCCTCGCGCGCGAAGGCGCTGTGGCGCCAGAGGGCGAGGGCGTCGGCCAGCGTGCGGGGCACGCGCGGCAGGTCGCCGTGATAGGCGTTGCCGGTGAAGGCTTGTTGCGGCGGCAGGCGGCGTTCCATGCCATCGAGTCCGGCGGCGATCATGCCGGCGAGGGCGAGATAGGGGTTCACGTCGCCGCCCGGCAGCCGGTTTTCGACGCGCAGCGACCGCCCGTGGCCGAGCACGCGGAAGGCGCAGGTGCGGTTGTCGTGCCCCCAGACCAGGCCGGTCGGCGCGAAGCTGCCCACGGCGTAGCGCTTGTAGGAGTTGATGTTGGGCGCGAACAGCACGGAAAGCTCGGCGGCGTGGGCGGCGAGGCCGGCGAGGAAATGGTCGAATTCCGGCGCGTGGCCGGGCCGGCGGCGAAGACCGGGCGGTTCGCGGCGTCGCGCAGGCTGAGATGGATGTGGCAGGAATTGCCCTCGCGCTCGTTGAACTTCGCCATGTAGGTGATGGCGTGGTCCTGCGCCTGGGCGATCTCCTTCGCGGCTTCCTTGTAGATCACGTGGCCATCGGCGCACTCCAGTGCCGGGGCATAGGCGAAATTGATCTCGTGCTGGCCGAGATTGCACTCGCCCTTGGAGTTCTCGACGCGGATGCCCGACGCCTCGAGCGCGTTGCGGATGGCGCGGATGACCTTTTCCACCTTGGCGGTGCCGAGGATGGAATAATCGACATTGTAGAGATTGGCCGGATCGAGATCGCGATAGCCGCGCCGCATGCACTCTTCATAGGTGTTGCGGAAGAGCATGAATTCCAGCTCGGTCGCGGCGAGCGCGGTCAGGCCCGTGGCGGCGAGACGGTCGAGCTGGCGGCGCAGGATGCTGCGCGGGGCGACCGGCGCCAGGGTGCCGTCATGCAGCGCGATGTCGCAGAGCACGATCGCGGCGCCCTCCTGCCAGGCGGCGCGGCGCAGGGTCGCGAGATCGGGGCGGAAGACGAAATCGCCATAGCCGCGGTCCCAGGAGGCGAAATCATAGCCGGAGACCGGCGTCATCTCGACATCGACGGCGAGCAGATAGTTGCAGCCCTCCGAGGCGTCGGTCAGGACGTTGTCGAGGAAGAAGCGGGGCATCACCCGCTTGCCCTGCAACCGCCCCTGCATGTCGGGCGCCGCCATCACGATCGTGTCGATCGCTCCGGCATCGACCGCCGCGCGCAGTTCGTCGAGCGTCATGCCGCCGGACGCGGTGATGTTCTGTGCAGACAGATCGTTGTTCATGATCGCACCTCCCGGCGGACTATTGCATGAGCCCAGTGTGACGATCTTGACATTCGGCGACAAGCGGCGATCGCGCGGGTTTGTGTTCAGATGTCAAAGCGGCACGGGGCGGAATTTGCCACAGTCGGCAGACTGCCGAATTTCGTTGCGCAACGGCCGCGCCGCCCGGCATTCTGGCGCGGCACCGACGGATTGAAGGGGATCATGGGTCTGCCTGCCGCCGCGTCCGGATCGACATCCTGCCATGTGCTCGCCGCCGCGGCGTCCGGGGTGACTTCGTTCATCCGTGGCGCGGGGGCCGACCCGGACCTGGTGCTCGCGAGGCGGGATTCGATCCGCGCGACCTTGAGGACCCCTGCGCCACCGTGCCGCTGGCGCGCTATGTCGCGATGATGGAACGGGCGGCGGCGCGCAGCGGCGATACGCATTTCGGCCTGCGCTTCGGCCAGCAGTTCCAGCCCGAGGCGCTCGGGCTGATCGGCCAGCTCGCGCTGGCGGCGCCGGATGTCGGCACCGGGCTGGCGGCTTTCGCCCGCCACTTCATCGAGCACCAGCAGAATACCGAAACCCGCCTCGCGCGGGAGGGGCGATCGCTGCGGCTGGAATACCGGATCGTCGATCCGCGGATCTGGTCGCGACGGCAGGATGCCGAGCTGACGATGGGGATGTTCGCCAACCTGCTGCGGGCGCGCGCTCGGCGGCGCGCTGGAGATCGAGGAGGTCTGGTTCGAGCACCCGGCGCCGGAACAGGCGCAGGCGCATGCGGCGGCGTTCGGCGCGCCGGTGTTCTCGCCGCCCCGGCGAACGCGATCAGCTTCCGCGCGGCGGGGCTGGACCGGCCGATGCCGGCGCGCGACCCGGCGCGCTTCGCCGCCTGGCCGAGGAGCTGCGCCGGATCGGCGGCGGCGGCGCGCCGCGCGACCTGCTCGGCGCGGTGACGAGCGAGATCCGCAGGAAGCTGCCCGAGGCCCGGCCGGGATCGACCGCGTGGCCGCAAGCCTCGGCCTGCCCGCTGGACGCTGCAGCGCCGGCTCGCCGAGTACGGCCTCACCTATTCCGGGTGCATCGACCAGGTGCGGGCGCGGCTCGCGCTGATGTATCTCGCCGAGCCGCATCTCTCGATCGCCGCGGTCGCCGAACTGCTCGGCTATTCCGAGGTGAGCGCCTTCTCGCGGGCCTGCCGCCGGCTGCATGGCGCCTCGCCCGAGGCGGTGCGCCGCAAGCTCGGCGCGCGAACGATGCCTGACAGCACGACCGGCGGGAAAGCCCGGCGCACACGGCCTGACGGTCAACATGGGAGACGGAGATGTCGAACGACCAGGATGAGGCGCGGATCCTCGCCGAGGATACCGCAACGCTGCACAAGATGGGCTATGCGCAGGAACTGTCCCGGCGCATGCACGGATTTTCCAACTTCGCAATCGCCTTCTCGATCATCTGCATCCTGGCGGGCGGAATCACCTCGTTCCAGGCGGCGTTCTCCGCCGCCGGGCCGGGGGGCGTGTTCGTCGGCTGGATCGTGGGTCGATCTTTTCGATGGTGATCGCGCTGTCGATGGCGCAGATCGCCTCCGCCTACCCGACGGCCGGCGCGCTGTATCACTGGTCGTCGCTGCTCGGCGGCGGGGCTGGGGCTGGGCGACCGCCTTCGTCAACCTGCTCGGGCTGATCTTCGTCGTCGCCTCGGTGAATGTCGGCGCCTACGACCTGTTCACCAGCCTGATCCTCGGCAACATGTTCCATATCGACACGTCGCACTGGGGGTTCTGGCAGCAGACCATCGCCGTCGTCCTGATCACCGCGAGCCAGGGCGCGTTCAACCACATGGGCATTCGCACCACCACGCGGCTGACCGATTTCTCCGGCTACCTGATCTTCTTCATCGCCATCGTGCTGACCATCGCGATGCTGGTGGGCGCGCAGCATTACGATGTCTCGCGGCTGTTCACCTTCATCAACTATTCCGCAAGGCCGGCGGCGGGGTGGTGCCGCATAGCGGCAACCTGTTCTACCTCTTCATGCTCGGGCTGCTGCTGCCGCTCTACACCATCACCGGGTTCGACGGCGCGGCCCACACATCGGAAGAGACGGTGAACGCACGGCGCACCGTGCCGCGCGGGATCATCAATTCGGTGTTCTGGTCGTTCGCCTTCGGCCTGGTGATGGAGGCCGCGATCCTGCTGGCGATGCCGGATCTCGGCAAGGCGGCGGCGCAGGGCGGCAACGTGTTCTTCAACCTGCTCGCCGGGGCTGCCGGTGATCCTGCCGGTGAAATACCTGCTCTATGTCGGCATCGTCGTCGCCAACTATCTCTGCGCGCTGGCGGGGGTGACCTCGACCTCGCGGATGATCTTCGCCTTCGCGCGCGATGGCGGGCTGCCCGGCCACGCGATCTGGCGGCGGGTGAGCCCGACGCACCGCACGCCGGTCGGCGCGATCTGGCTGACCGCGGTGCTCTCGGTCGCGGCGACGCTGTATTCGCCGGCCTTCGCGGCGCTGGCGGCGGGCTGCGCGATGTTCCTCTATATCTCCTACGCCATGCCGGTCGCGGCCGGGCTGTTCGCCGAGGGCAAGACCTGGACCGAGTTCGGCCCGTTCCGCCTCGGCGCGCTCTCGAAGCCGCTCGCGGTCGTCTCGATCATCGGCGTGTTCGTGCTGATCTATATCGGCATCCAGCCGCCCAACGATATCCTGATCACCTATGGTCTCGGCCTGATCGTGCTGATGCTGGTGCTCTGGTTCGGCGTGGCGCGGGTGCGCTTCCCCGGCCCGCCGATCAGCCGCGAGGCGATCGCGAGCCGGGCGGCAGAAATCGCGGCCGAGGAACGCGCGGTCCATGAAGGGGCGGGAGGCTGAGATGGCACCGACCGCAACCCTGCCGACGCATCTGCTGATCGGCGGCGCGTTCGAGGCGGGCGCGGGCGCGCCGGTGCCGGTGGTCAACCCCGGACGGGTGCGGTGATCGCCGAGATCGCCGAGGCCGATGCCGGCCAGGTGGCCCGCGCGGTGGAAGCCGCCGGGCGCGCCTTTCCCGCCTATGCGGCGCTGCCGCCGGGCGAGCGCGCGGCGCTGCTGCTGCGCCTCGCCGATGCGATCGAGGCGGAGGCGGAGGATTTCGCCGCGCTGGAGGCGCTGAACTGCGGCAAGCCGCGCCCGGCCGTGCTGCGCGACGAGATGCCCGCCATCGTCGACTGTTTCCGCTTCTTCGCCGGCGCCGCCCGCTGCCTGTCCGGCAGTGCGGCGGGGGAGTATCTGCCGGTCACACCTCGATGATCCGGCGCGATCCGGTCGGCCCGGTCGCGCAGATCGCGCCGTGGAACTATCCGCTGATGATGGCGGCGTGGAAGATCGCCCCCGCTCTCGCCGCCGGCAACACGGTCGTGCTCAAGCCCTCGGAACTGACGCCGCTGACCGCGCTGAAGCTCGCAAGGCTCGCCGCCGGCATTCTGCCAGAGGGCGTGCTCAACGTGATTTCGGGGCGCGGGCCGAGCACCGGCCAGGCGCTGATCGACACGCCGGGGTGGCGATGATCTCGCTCACCGGCTCGATCGGCACCGGCGAGCGGGTGATCCAGGCGCCTCGACCTCGATCAAGCGCACCCATCTCGAACTCGGCGGCAAGGCGCCGGTGATCATCTTCGACGACGCCGATATCGACGCCGCCGTCGCCGCGGTGCGGGACTTCGGATACTACAATTCCGGACAGGACTGCACGGCGGCCTGCCGGGTCTATGCCGGAGCCAAGGTCTATGACCGGTTCGTGGCCGATCTCGCTTCGGCGGTGGCGAAGCTCCGTTACGACCGGGCGGATGATTCCGAGAACGATATCGGCCCGGTGATCTCGGCGCGCCAGCGTGAGCGGGTGGGCGGCTTCGTCGCCCGCGCGGCGGCGCTGCCGCATGTCGAGGTCGTCGCCGGCGGGCGCGATGCGGCGGGGGCGGGTTCTATTACGAACCCACCGTGATTGCCGGTGCGGCGCAGGACGACGAGATCGTGCGCCGCGAAGTGTTCGGCCCCGTCGTGTCCGTCACGCGCTTCACCGATCCCGAGCAGGCGGATCGTCTGGGCAAACGACTCCGATTACGGCCTCGCCTCATCGGTCTGGACGCGCGATGTCGGGCGGGCGATGCGCCTGGCCGCCGGGCTGCGCTATGGCGCGACTGGGTGAATTGCCACTTCATGCTCGCCAACGAAATGCCGCATGGCGGGCTGAAGCGGTCGGGCTACGGCAAGGATCTCTCCGCCTACGCGCTGGAGGATTATACCGTGGTCCGCCACGTCATGGTCCGGCTGGACTGATCCTGCCCGGGCCGGACGATGCGTCAGGGCACGGCTTTCAGGTGGAAGGATTTCGGCCGGGTGAGATGCTCGAAGCCGATCCGCGAGAGGGTGCAGCCGCGGCCGGAATCCTTCACCCCGACCCAGGCCAGCGCCGGTCGAGATAGTCGCAGCGGTTCATGAACACGGTGCCGGTCTCGATCTCGCCGCCGATGCGCGCCGCGGCCTCCATGTCCCGTGTCCAGACCGAGGCG
>NZ_CAJQZK010000052.1:0-6333 GCF_907164655.1 Acidocella sp. C78 | reverse complement strand
ATCGGCAGCGACTCGGCCAGAAGCATCGCACCGGTATCCAGCCCCTCGTCCATCTGCATGATGGTGACGCCGGTCTGTGCGTCACCCGCCAGCACTGCGGCATGGATCGGTGCAGCGCCACGCCAGCGCGGCAACAGGCTGGCGTGGATATTGATACAGCCGCGCCGGGGTGTCGCCAGCATGTCCGGGGGCAGCATCTGCCCATACGCGGCAACAACGGCAACATCGAGATCAAGGCTGCGGAAATAGGCTCTTTCGGCATCGTCGCGACGCAGACGTTCCGGCGTCCGAACCGACAGACCGAGCCCGTCGGCCGCCTCGTGAACGGGGCATTTGTGAATTCCGATGCCCTCGCCCAACCGGGCGCGGCGGCTGGCAATAGACCGCAAACCACGTCATGGCCTGCGCCATGCAGCGCCTTCAGCGCCGGAACCGCAAATCCCGGCGAGCCCATGAAGACCAGACGCATCAGCGCGCCGGCTTTCGGGCCGCCTTTTCGCGCAGATCCTTCGCCAGCTTGCGCAGGATCATGTTCCGCTTGAGCGCCGAGAGATGGTCCACGAACAGGACACCATCCAGATGATCGATCTCATGCTGGATACAGGCGGCCAGAAGTCCATCAGCCTCCATAATCCGCTTCCTGCCGCCCTCGTCCTCGAACGACACGCTGATCTGCCCCGGCCGGATCACCTCGGCGTATTGTCCCGGCAATGACAGGCAGCCTTCCTCGCGCGACACCAGCTCCTCGCTGCGGCGCAGTGATTTCCGGGTTGATCATGACGATGGGCTGTCTCTGGTCATCCGGCGCCAGATCCATGACCACCAGGCGCAGCGACACACCGATTTGCGGAGCCGCAAGACCGATGCCCGGCGCGCGATACATGGCCGCGAACATCCGCGGAACCAACTCGGCGACCTCGTCGCGGTCGGCGCCGACAATCCGGCGCGCCTTCATGCGCAGCCGCTTGTCGGGCACGATCAGGATCTCGGGGATACCGGCATCGGCAATATCGGTCGTCACGCTCATCCGCGCCATGTAGCCCTGCCGCTCCGCCCGATCAATCGGTACTTGCATAGGCCGCGATTTATGCCCATTTCGGTGTGCGAAACGCCGTTCGGGTTTCGCTTGTCTCGCTCGAAAGGAGGAGGCTTTGACCACTCGCGTTTTTACTTCGCCCCTGTTTCTGGGCTTCGATCATCTGAGCAGGTGATTGAACGTGCCGCAAAGGCTTCGTCGGAGGGATATCCGCCCTACAACATCGAACAACTGAGTTCGACGAGCCTGCGCATCACGATCGCTGTCGCCGGATTCACGATGGATGATCTCCAGATTACACAGGAAGACAATCAACTGGTGATCCGCGGCCGGCAGAATGACGACATGCAGGGACGGATCTTCCTGCATCGCGGGATCGCCGCACGGCAGTTCCAGCGGGCTTTCGTTCTCGCCGAAGGCATCGAGGTCAAGGGAGCATGGCTGGATAATGGGCTCCTGCATATCGACCTCGCACGGCCGTTGCCGGAAGCGAAAATCCGGACGATCGCCATCAAGAAAGGTGCTGGCGGCCAGAATGGCGCCAGCACGGCACGCACGCTCGATAGCGACGCGATTGCATCGCGTGTGGTCGCCGTGAACTCCAGGAGGGTTCCTGACATGAACATCAAGGCCCACGACGGCATCGCCGATGATGCGCCGTTCCAGGCGTTTCTTGACCCGCATCATATTACCGAGTCGCAACTCGCCGATCTCGGGCTCCAGGAAATCGCGTATGTCCGCCCAATCATGACGCCGTCCGGCCCGGCATTTGGCGTATTCGCCGCCAACGGGCGTGCCGATGGCCGTCGCGGCCGACAACAACGTCGCCCGAGCAGCGATCGTCCAGCACGAACTTGCTCCGGTCTCGTCCACTGAGGCTTGAGAGTCAACGCAAGTCGAATGCGGATATATCCTCAACCCTTGGAAAGCCGCTCCGGTCGGGTGGAAGCACCTGACCGGGTGATGCTCTAATTATCAATATCATAGAGCGCGACATCCGATCTGGATGGATCGGAAAGTGCTCTAGGCGGCGAACATTACGCCGACGGGGCAACCCACGCCCGTCCCGCCGAGCCCGCAATAGCCGTTCGGGTTCTTGGCCAGATATTGCTGGTGATACGCCTCCGCGAAAAAGAAGGTGGGCGCGGGAGCAATTTCCGTGGTGATCGAGCCGAAGCCAGCCGCGGAGAGCGCTGATTGGTACGAATCGCGGGATGCTTCGGCAACGCTCAACTGCGTATCCGACATTGCACAGATGATCGAACGATATTGCGTGCCGATATCACCGCCCTGGCGCATACCCTGCGTCGGGTCGTGGCTTTCCCAGAACACCCGCAACAGCGCCTGGAACGACGTCACTTTCGGGTCGAAGACAACCAGAACAACCTCGGCATGACCCGTGCGGCCGGAACACACCTCTTCATATGTCGGGTTCGGCGTGAACCCGCCCGCATACCCAACCGCCGTCACCACAACACCCGGGATCTGCCAGAATTTACGCTCGGCGCCCCAAAAACAGCCAAGCCGAACAGCGCGACCTCCGTTCCCGGCGGATAAGGTGCAGCAAGCCGGGCACCGCTGACATGGTGAAATTCGGGAACCGGCATTGGCGTCGCGCGACCAGGCAGCGCCTCGCCGGCGTCGGCATCCGTGTTTTCATCGACATCGGTCATGGCCATGATCCTCTCCAGCATTTTCATGTCCGGAAACCCAAGCCCGACAACAATCAGGCTAGCTCCGCCAATAGCGAGAATTGAGGGTCTCGCGGCTCGGCGTGGTCTGTCAACGGGATCGGATAATCGCCGCTGAAGCAGGCATCGCAATAGGCTGGCGCCTCCGCGTCGCGCCCGCTATGGCCCAAGGCGCGATAAAGCCCGTCGATCGAGATGAAGGCGAGGCTGTCGACTCCGATCAGCGCGGCCATTTCCGCCTCGCTGTTGCGAGCGGCCAGCAGCTTGGCCCGCTCCGGCGTGTCGATTCCATAGAAGCAGGAATGCGTGGTCGGTGGCGAGGATATCCGCATGTGAACCTCGCGTGCGCCGGCCGCGCGCACCATCTCCACAATCTTCTTCGAGGTGGTACCACGCACGATCGAATCATCGACCAGAACGGACCGTTTGCGCCTTAGGCGGCGGCCGAATTGGCCAATGGCTTCCCGCCGCCTAAATGGCGAAACGATGCGTACGGCTCGATGATTCGATCGTGCGTGGGTACCACCTCGAAGAAGATTGTGGAGATGGTGCGCGCGGCCGGCGCACGCGAGGTTCACATGCGGATATCCTCGCCACCGACCACGCATTCCTGCTTCTATGGAATCGACACGCCGGAGCGGGCCAAGCTGCTGGCCGCTCGCAACAGCGAGGCGGAAATGGCCGCGCTGATCGGAGTCGACAGCCTCGCCTTCATCTCGATCGACGGGCTTTATCGCGCCTTGGGCCATAGCGGGCGCGACGCGGAGGCGCCAGCCTATTGCGATGCCTGCTTCAGCGGCGATTATCCGATCCCGTTGACAGACCACGCCGAGCCGCGAGACCCTCAATTCTCGCTATTGGCGGAGCTAGCCTGATTGTTGTCGGGCTTGGGTTTCCGGACATGAAAATGCTGGAGAGGATCATGGCCATGACGATGTCGATGAAAACACGGATGCCGACGCCGGGCGAGGCGCTGCCTGGTCGCGCGACGCCAATGCCGGTTCCCGAATTTCACCATGTCAGCGGTGCCCGGCTTGCTGCACCTTATCCGCCGGGAACGGAGGTCGCGCTGTTCGGCCTTGGCTGTTTTTGGGGCGCCGAGCGTAAATTCTGGCAGATCCCGGGTGTTGTGGTGACGGCGGTTGGGTATGCGGGCGGGTTCACGCCGAACCCGACATATGAAGAGGTGTGTTCCGGCCGCACGGGTCATGCCGAGGTTGTTCTGGTTGTCTTCGACCCGAAAGTGACGTCGTTCCAGGCGCTGTTGCGGGTGTTCTGGGAAAGCCACGACCCGACGCAGGGTATGCGCCAGGGCGGTGATATCGGCACGCAATATCGTTCGATCATCTGTGCAATGTCGGATACGCAGTTGAGCGTTGCCGAAGCATCCCGCGATTCGTACCAATCAGCGCTCTCCGCGGCTGGCTTCGGCTCGATCACCACGGAAATTGCTCCCGCGCCCACCTTCTTTTTCGCGGAGGCGTATCACCAGCAATATCTGGCCAAGAACCCGAACGGCTATTGCGGGCTCGGCGGGACGGGCGTGGGTTGCCCCGTCGGCGTAATGTTCGCCGCCTAGAGCACTTTCCGATCCATCCAGATCGGATGTCGCGCTCTATGATATTGATAATTAGAGCATCACCCGGTCAGGTGCTTCCACCCGACCGGAGCGGCTTTCCAAGGGTTGAGGATATATCCGCATTCGACTTGCGTTGACTCTCAAGCCTCAGTGGACCGAGACCGGAGCAAGTTCGTGCTGGACGATCGCTGCTCGGGCGACGTTGTTGTCGGCCGCGACGGCCATCGGCACGCCGTTGGCGGCGAATACGCCAAATGCCGGGCCGGACGGCGTCATGATTGGGCGGACATACGCGATTTCCTGGAGCCCGAGATCGGCGAGTTGCGACTCGGTAATATGATGCGGGTCAAGAAACGCCTGGAACGGCGCATCATCGGCGATGCCGTCGTGGGCCTTGATGTTCATGTCAGGAACCCTCCTGGAGTTCACGGCCGACCACACGCGATGCAATCGCGTCGCTATCGAGCGTGCGTGCCGTGCTGGCGCCATTCTGGCCGCCAGCACCTTTCTTGATGGCGATCGTCCGGATTTTCGCTTCCGGCAACGGCCGTGCGAGGTCGATATGCAGGAGCCCATTATCCAGCCATGCTCCCTTGACCTCGATGCCTTCGGCGAGAACGAAAGCCCGCTGGAACTGCCGTGCGGCGATCCCGCGATGCAGGAAGATCCGTCCCTGCATGTCGTCATTCTGCCGGCCGCGGATCACCAGTTGATTGTCTTCCTGTGTAATCTGGAGATCATCCATCGTGAATCCGGCGACAGCGATCGTGATGCGCAGGCTCGTCGAACTCAGTTGTTCGATGTTGTAGGGCGGATATCCCTCCGACGAAGCCTTTGCGGCACGTTCAATCACCTGCTCAAGATGATCGAAGCCCAGAAACAGGGGCGAAGTAAAAACGCGAGTGGTCAAAGCCTCCTCCTTTCGAGCGAGACAAGCGAAACCCGAACGGCGTTTCGCACACCCGAAATGGGCATAAATCGCGGCCTATGCAAGTACCGATTGATCGGGCGGAGCGGCAGGGCTACATGGCGCGGATGAGCGTGACGACCGATATTGCCGATGCCGGTATCCCCGAGATCCTGATCGTGCCCGACAAGCGGCTGCGCATGAAGGCGCGCCGGATTGTCGGCGCCGACCGCGACGAGGTCGCCGAGTTGGTTCCGCGGATGTTCGCGGCCATGTATCGCGCGCCGGGCATCGGTCTTGCGGCTCCGCAAATCGGTGTGTCGCTGCGCCTGGTGGTCATGGATCTGGCGCCGGATGACCAGAGACAGCCCATCGTCATGATCAACCCGGAAATCACTGCGCGCAGCGAGGAGCTGGTGTCGCGCGAGGAAGGCTGCCTGTCATTGCCGGGACAATACGCCGAGGTGATCCGGCCGGGGCAGATCAGCGTGTCGTTCGAGGACGAGGGCGGCAGGAAGCGGATTATGGAGGCTGATGGACTTCTGGCCGCCTGTATCCAGCATGAGATCGATCATCTGGATGGTGTCCTGTTCGTGGACCATCTCTCGGCGCTCAAGCGGAACATGATCCTGCGCAAGCTGGCGAAGGATCTGCGCGAAAAGGCGGCCCGAAAGCCGGCGCGCTGATGCGTCTGGTCTTCATGGGCTCGCCGGGATTTGCGGTTCCGGCGCTGAAGGCGCTGCATGGCGCAGGCCATGACGTGGTTGCGGTCTATTGCCAGCCGCCGCGCCCGGTTGGGCGAGGGCATCGAATTCACAAATGCCCCGTTCACGAGGCGGCCGACGGGCTCGGTCTGTCGGTTCGGACGCCGGAACGTCTGCGTCGCGACGATGCCGAAAGAGCCTATTTCCGCAGCCTTGATCTCGATGTTGCCGTTGTTGCCGCGTATGGGCAGATGCTGCCCCCGGACATGCTGGCGACACCCCGGCGCGGCTGTATCAATATCCACGCCAGCCTGTTGCCGCGCTGGCGTGGCGCTGCACCGATCCATGCCGCAGTGCTGGCGGGTGACGCACAGACCGGCGTCACCATCATGCAGATGGACGAGGGGCTGGATACC
>NZ_CAJQZK010000051.1:0-7826 GCF_907164655.1 Acidocella sp. C78 | reverse complement strand
ATCACGCGTGCCGAGCGACGCGATCAGTACCCATCGGTCAGAGCGCGGACGAGTCTATTTGGCTCTATCTCGGTGGATCAGGATGAGCTCGCGCAGATTTCGATACCAAAGTCGGTGAAGGCTATGACGCCGCCGTCGCTGAGGTTGTAAACCCAGATCAGGCCGTCTTCGGGTTCCATCTCATTGGCGATGTCCGCGAGCCACTCCTCATCCTCGCCGAGGTCCCTGGCGACACGGTCAATCGTGAAGACGTGGTGGATTTTATTGGTCTGCACGATCAGGCGGCCAGGGCCCAGGATTGCGGTGTCCAGTTCCATGGCATCAATTTCTCGATGCTGGCGACTGGATGACTGGCGATGCGCGCGAGGATGTCGGCGAGCCATGCCTGTGGGTCGACGTTGTTCATCTTTGCCGTCGTGATCAGGCTGTACAACATGGCGGCCCTTTGACCACCGCGATCGGAGCCGGCGAATAGCCAGGATTTTCTGCCCAGAGCAAGGGTGCGTAGGGCACGTTCGGCCGCGTTATTGCTGAGACAAATCCGCCCGTCGGTCAGGAACCGGGTAAATGATGACCAACGGTTCAGCATATAGTCGATCGCCTTCGCCACATCGTTGTGGCGTGAGAGTTTGGCGCGCTCGGCGCGCATCCAGATCTCGAGTTCAGCGACGAGCGGGGCGCCGAGTTGCTGGCGCACCGCCAGGCGTTCAGCGGGTGACTGACCGTTGATCTCCCGCTCGATCTCGAACAGCGCGTCGATGCGCTGCACCGCGGCCAAGGCATCGGCGCACGAAGGCGGGGGTCTTACCCTGGGCCTTGCGCTTCGCGTTCCGCGCGATATCGGCCAGCTCGAAGAATTTTCGTCGGGCGTGCGACCAGCACGCCGCCTCGATGATCGGTCCAGGAGATCGGTTCAACTCGTAGAGCTTGTTGTAGCCGCCATAGGCATCGGCCTGGAATATGCCGCGGTATCCGGCGAGATGGGTTTGCGGATGAACGCCGGCGCGGTCACGTGAATAGTAGAACACCGCGCTGGGGGAACCCGATCCGCCGAACGGCCGATCATCACGCACATAAACCCACACGCGCGCCGTATCGGTCTGCCCTCGTGCCATCACCGGCACGGTGGTGTCGTCGCCATGCAGGCGCGCACCCGCGAACACCATCGTCTCGATGTGCTTGAACACCGGCTGTTGATTTCCGCTGAGATCTGACCCGGGAATTCCATCGAGATTTGACCCGCCCATAGTTTATGATTTGAGTTTCATGATGGGGTCAAGGCTGGATTTTTCTCCTTTCGTTTTTGGGATTTCTGCACGGAGCTATTTTTGAACCTGAAGCTGTCATTTCCGGTCTCGAGGATATGGCAGTGGTGGGTGAGGCGATCGAGGAGCGCGGTGGTCATCTTGGCGTCGCCGAAGACGGCGGACCATTCGCTGAAGCTCAGGTTGGTGGTGATGACGACGCTGGTGCGCTCGTAGAGCTTGCTGAGCAGATGGAACAGCAAAGCTCCGCCTGAGGCGCTGAAGGGCAGATAGCCAAGCTCATCGAGGATGACGAGGTCGGCATGGATCAGACGGCCGGCGATTTGCCCAGCCTTTCCCTGAGCTTTTTCCTGCTCCAGAGCATTGACCAGCTCGACGGTGGAGAAGAAGCGGACGCGCTTTTTGTGATGCTCGACGGCCTGCACGCCGAGCGCGGTGGCGATGTGGGTTTTGCCCGTGCCCGGGCCGCCGACGAGCACGACATTGTCGGCGGGTTCGATGAAGTCGCAACGATGCAACTGGCGGACCAGGGCCTCATTGACCTCGCTGCTGGCGAAGTCGAAGCCGGCCAGGTCGCGATAGGCCGGAAGCGGGCGGCCTTGAACTGATAGGCCATGGAGCGGACCTCGCGCTCAGCGGTCTCGGCCTTGAGCAACTGGAGAGTACCGGGATGGCGGCTTCGAAGGCCGGGCACCCTGCTGGGCCAGTTCATCGACGGCCTGTGCCATGCCGTGCATTTTGAGGCTGCGCAGCATGATGACGAGCGCGCCGGTGGCGGGATCATGACGCATGGCGGGCCTCCTCAGATTGGCGGCAAGCTATCGTAGCGCTCGACGTCAGCCTTGGTTCATTGGCCAATGTCAGTGCCTGTGGCGCGGTGATGACCGGAAGCGGAGCCTGTTTGCCGTCGATCAGCCGGTGGAGCCGGTTGATGATATGCGTCTTGGACGGCACGCCGTCCTCCAGCGCCAGTTCCACCGCCACCAACACCGCCTGCTCGTCATGGTGCAGCACCAGGGCCAGGATCTCCACCATCTCCCGGTCACCGCCAGGACGGCGCAGGAGATGTTGCTGCAGCCGCTTGAAGGCATCGGGCAATTCCAGAACGGCGCACCGTTGCGCAAGGCGCCCGGCTTGCGCTGGATCACCGCCAGATAATGCCGCCAGTCATACACAGTGCGCCCTGGGCCGTTGTGCGTCCGGTCGATGATGCGCGGATGCTCGCAGATGATTTGCCCCTCCGCCGCCACCACCAGCCTGTCGGGATAGACCCGCAGGCTGACCGGCCGGTTGGCAAAAGAGGCCGGCACGCTGTAGCGGTTACGCTCCAAGTGGATCAGGCAGGTCGAGGAGACCCGCTTGGTGTGTTCCACGAACCCATCGAACGGACGGCCCACAGGCATGAGGCTCTCAACCTCGCTGGCCCAGACATCGGCAATGGTTCCCGGCTCGTTGCCATGCGCGGTCTGCTCCCACAGCTCCCGGCAGCGCCGCTCCAGCCAGTCGTTCAGGGCGTCCAAGCTTTCGAACGGAGGCATGGACTGCCACAGGCGGTGGCGTGCATCCTGGACGTTCTTCTCAACCTGCCCCTTCTCCCAACCGGCGGCCCGATTACAGAACTCGGCCTCGAAGAGATAATGGCTGGTCATCGCCAGGAAGCGGGCGTTGACGCTGCGCTCCTTGCCACGGCCGACCTTGTCAACGGCGGTGCGCATGTTGTCGTAAATCCCGCGCCGCGGTACGCCGCCGAGAGCTTGGAAGGCGTGGTTATGCGCGTCGAACAACATCTCATGTGTCTGCAGCAGATAGGCCCGAACAATGAACGCCCGGCTATGCGACAGTTTGGTGTGCGCCACCTGCAACTTGACGCGGGACGCCACCGATGATCGCAAAATCTTCGCTCCAGTCAACTGGAACGCCTCGCCAGGCGCAAAGGCCAAGGGCACGAAGGTTCCCCGGCCGGCGGTCTGCTGCAGCCGTTGGCACTCCCCCTTCCAAGCCCGGGCAAAGGCCGCCACACGATTGTAGGAACCGTCATAGCCCAGGCTGACGAGATCACCGTATAGCTGCTTGACCGTCCGCCGCTGCTTGCGCGGCCGGCCAGCTTCACGGCGCAGCCACGCCAAAAGCTTCTCGGCATAAGGATCAAGCTTGCTCGGCCGGTCCGGAACCTGAAACTTCGGCTCAATCACATCAGACCGAAGATATTTGCGGATCGTGTTCCGCGACACGCCTGTGCGCCGGGAAATCTCTCGGATCGGCACATGCTCACGCTTATGCCACCGGCGGATAATGCTCAAAAACGCCATGTCCAACACTCCGTTCGCCCCCGCCTCTTCCAGACGGGGAAACAGTCAAACATGGGTCAAATCTCAGTGGAAAAATCCGGCCTTCCCGGGTCAGATCTCAGCGGAAATCAACAACCGGCTCCAGCGCCACGCAGGTAGCACCAATCAGATCGGCCAGGGTCGAGACGCTGAGGTGGATGCCTTCCAGTGCGAACCGTTCAGATTGACGGTTCAGCGGCTGATGCTGGCCGAATTTATCGTAGGCGATCATCGCGAGCAGGCCGGGACCGGCAAAAGCGCGTGGAATGGTGTGGAAGGGTGCTGGTTCCTGGCTGATCTTCTCACAATCGCGGCAGGTGAATTTCTCCCGCACATGCTGGATCACCTTGTATTGGCGGGGGATGGATTCCAGTGTCTCGGTCACCGTCTCCCCGAGCTTGGCGAGCCGCGATCCACCGCAGCAGGCGCACTGGGTCGGACCTGGCAGCACAACCCGCTCGCGTGGCAGGTGTTCGGGGAAGGGTTGGCGTGATGGGCGGTTGCGAGTGAAGCCGGCGACAGTCGTGGTTTTGGCCTTCGCGGCCACCTGCTCGGCGCGGAGTTCGTCCTCGGTCGCGGTGGTCTCGAGATCTTCGAGTTCCAGTTCCATCTGATCAAGCAGCCGCGCCGTGCGTTCCGCCTTGGGGCCGTAGAGCGCACGCTTGAGCTTCTCGATCTGCAGCTTCAGATGCGCGATATACGCTGCGGTATCGGACCGCCGAGCACGGTCGCCCAGAATGATCGCCTTCAGCGCAGCGATATCATTCGGCAGGGTCGAAGGATCGAGATCCATGCCCCGTATAGAATCACGAATTTCCAGGGTTTCGCTACAGAAATCCGCTCTGGACCAGGATTTTCCCCAGAATCTTCGCGCCTACCCGGCCGCTTGCGGCCGCCAGGTTTGTTGTGGATTTCGCCAGTCGATCCCCTCCAGAAGATAACCGATCTGACCAGCGGTGAGGGACACAACGCCGTCCGCAGTCTGCGGCCAGATAAACCGCCCTCGATCAAGGCGTTTCGAATACAGCGACATCCCCACGCCGTCGTGCCAGATCGCCTTGACCAGCGACCCGCCGCGTCCGCGAAAGAAAAAAACATCCCCGCAGAACGGCTCCCGTCCCAGACCTTCTTGCACTTGCAACGCGAGCCCCTTCATCCCGCGGCGCATATCCGTATGCCCCGACGCCAGCCAGACCCGCACACCGGCCGAGACCGGGATCACCGCCGCACCGCCGTCAGCACCCGACGCAAGGCGGCAACCCCAACTCCATCATCAACCCGAACACACGTCCCGTCCGGCAGCACGATCTCGATCCGGCTCGCATCGCATCGCGTGGCTCGCCTCTGCGACATCGGATCAACGCTCGCGTCGTTCACCGAAGCTGACTTGCCTGCCGCCCGCGGCATCGACAGTGCCGCACTCGCCATTACCCGCACCGGAATGAATTCCGGTACCATCGGCACCGGCACCAACTCACCACGCCGAACCTGACCGCGCCACTTCCACAATTGCCCTCTCGAAATCGCGTGCCGCCGCGCAACCAGCGCAAACACCGCACCCGGCGCCTCAGCCTCCGCCACAATCCGAAGCTTGTCCTCATCCCGTGCTGATTCCGGGCTCAATTCGCCCGGGATTCCGAGATTAACTCGCCCGGATTCCGGGAATTATTCGCCCACCTATTCCGAGATTAATTCGCCCACCTGTTCCGACTTTTATTCGCCCAGGCGGGCGGGGTTGGCCGGGTTGGCTTGAGGTCTCTGCTGGCTGGTTCAGGTTCCCTCCCTTTGGCTGATCGAGGGAGCGGATGAATGCCAGTGGAGCGGATTGCGATGCGCGATGTGCGCGAGATTGTCAGATTGAGGATGGCGGGGCTTTCGACCCGCCAGGTGGGGATCCGGGTCGGGGTTGCGGCATCGACGGTGCGCTTGACGCTGCGGCGACTGGAGGCGGCCGGGCTCGATGGGCCAGGGGCTCTGGCGCTGTCCGAAGCGGCATTGGAAAGGCGCTTGTTCGACGGCGCGGTGGGCAAGCGGCCGGGGCATCGACGTGTGGATGAGCCGGACTGGGGCGTATCCGCCGCGAGTTGCAGCGCAAGCACGTGACGCTGTCGATCCTGTGGGACGAGTATATTGCCGAGCACCCGGATGGGTATCGCTACAGCCGGTTCTGCGAGCTCTACCGGAGCTGGGAAGCCCGGCTACCGGTGACGATGCGCCAGACCCACGCATCGGGCGAGAAGCTGTTCGTCGATTATGCCGGCGACACGGTGCCGGTGGTGATCGACCGGCTCACCGGCGAGACGCGTGCGGCCCAGATCTTCGTCGCCGTTCTCGGCGCATCGAGCTTCACCTATGCTGAGGCGACCTGGACCCAGACCCTGCCGGACTGGATCGAGGCGCATAATCGCACTCTGGCAGCAATTGGCGGCGTGCCGGCGCTGCTGGTGCCCGACAACGCCAGGGTCGCGATCATCCGCGCCTGCCTCTACGATCCACAGGTCAACCGGACCTACACCGATATGGCGCGCCATTACGGCACGGCCATTCTCCCGGCGCGGCCGCGGCGGCCGCGTGACAAGGCGAAGGTCGAGGTGGCGGTTTTGCTGGCGGAGCGGTGGCTGCTGGGCAAGCTGCGCAACCGGGCATTTTACGGCCTCGCCGAACTGAATGCCGCGATCGCTGAATTCTGCCGCTGGCTGAACGAGGAGCGGGTCGTCCGTCGCCTGGGGCGACAAGACGGCATCTGCTGGAAACACTCGATCGTCCCGCGCTGAAGGAACTGCCGGCCGAACCCTATGTGCTGGCGCAATGGCGGCGCCGGCGGGTCGGCATCGATTATCACGTCGAGATCGAGAAGCATTTTTACTCCGTCCCCTACCGGCACGCCCGCGCCGAGGTCGAGGCCCGGTTCACCGTGCGCACGGTCGAGATCTTTCTCCGTGGCGAACGGATCGCCGTGCACGCACGCAGGCCGGGTAACGGCAAACACACGACGATCGCCGAGCACATGCCCTCGAGCCACCGGCGTTATGGCGACTGGACCATCGCACGGATCCATCAGGAAGCCGCACGGCTTGGTCCCTCGGTCGCGACACTCTGCACCCTGATCCTCGAACGCCGGCCTCATCCGGAGCAGGGGTTCCGCGCCTGCATCGGCATCCTTCGCCTGGCCCGCAGTGTTGGCGCCGACCGGCTCGATGCCGCGGCCGAGCGCGCGCTCACCATCGGCACCCTGACCTACGGCTCGGTCAAATCCATCCTCGATAACCGGCTGGAGCGAGCCGCCGGCACCGCCAGTCCCGATCCCACCCCGATCCGCCACCCCAACATCCGGGGCGGCGGATATTTCCACTGATGACAAGGAGAAGCCTCATGCTGAACCATCCGACCCTCGATCAGATCCACCAGCTCGGTCTTGCAGGCATGGCCCGCGCGTTCACCGAGCTGCACGCCAATCCCGAAACCCCCAGCCTCAGTCACGCCGAATGGCTCGGTCTTCTGCTCGACCGCGAGATCACCGTCCGACGTGACAAGCGGTTGAGCACAAGGCTGCGCCATGCCAGGCTGCGCCATGACGCTGCAATCGAGGATGTCGATTACCGGAGTGCCCGCGGCCTCGATCGGGCTCTGTTCCAGAAGCTGATCCAGGGTGAGTGGATCGACGCGCACGACAATCTCGTCCTGAGCGGGCCGACAGGGTCGGAAAATCGTGGCTGGCCTGTGCCCTCGGTCACAAGGCATGTCGCGATGACAGGACCGTGCTCTATCAGCGCGCCCCCAAACTCTTCGCAGAACTCGCGGTCGCCCGCGCCGAAGGGCGTCACGGCCGGATGATCCGCACCCTCGGTGCCGTCAATCTACTGATCCTCGACGACTTCGGCCTTGCTCCACTCGACGCCGGCGCCCGTCACGACCTGCTCGAGATCGTCGAGGATCGCTACGGCCCGCCGCGCCACCATCATCACCAGCCAGATCCCCCCGGCGCATTGGCATGAGCTGATCGGCCGATCCGACCTACGCCGACGCCATTCTCGACCGTCTGCTCCACAATGCCCACCGCATCGAACTCACCGGCGAAAGCCTGCGCAAGATCCGCAAGCAAACCCCAAAAACCGCTTGACCCAACGAGAACAGGAGAGCAACGAAATCAACAGCCACAGAGACCGCTACCCGGGCGAATAAATCTCGGAATCCCCGGGCGAATAAACGTCGAATCGTGGGCGAATTAAAATCG
>NZ_CAJQZK010000050.1:0-7943 GCF_907164655.1 Acidocella sp. C78 | reverse complement strand
TCGGTCGGCTCGTCGAGCAGCAGGAAGGGCGTGGCGCGCAGGGCGGCGCGGGCGAGCGAGAGCCGGCGCGCTTCGCCGCCCGAGAGTTTGGCGCCGGCCTCGCCACCAGCGAGTCGAGGCCGCCGGGGCGGGTGCGGACGAACTCGGCGAGGCGGGCGGTCTCCAGCGCGCGCCAGAGCGCGGCATCGTCGGCATCCGGGCGGGCGAGGAGGAGATTGTCGCGCAGGGTGCCGGCGAAGATCGCGGTGGTCTGCGAGACCACGGTAAAGAGCGAGCGCAGGTCGTCGCCGCGGATGGCGGCGAGATCGACGCCGCCGATCGTGGCCCGCCCCGCCTCGGGCGGGGCGAAGCGGAGCAGCAGGTTGAACAGCGAGGTCTTGCCCGCGCCGCTGCGGCCGAGAATGGTGACGTGCTCGCCCTCGGCGATCGACAAGTCGATTCCGGCGAGCGCGGGATGGGCCGCACCCGGATAGCGGAGCGAGACGCCGGCGAGAATGAGATCGAGCCGGGCCGGGCGGGGCGGGCTGGCGGCGGGCTCGGCGACGGGGGGCGGACGGTCGAGCAGGTCGAACACGCGGCGGGCGGAATCCGCCATGCCGCCGAGGAGCTGGAAGGCCGCCGGCAGCGGGGCGACCGCCTCGAAGGCGGCCATCGCGCCGAGGGCGAGCAGGGCGACGACCGGCCCGGCGATGCGGTGCGCGTCGGCCAGCGCGCCGGCGAGCGGGAGAATCGCCAGCATCGTCAGACCGGAGGCGAGCAGGATGGCGGCGGCGCCGAAACCGGCGATGGCGGCGAGGCGGCGCTGGGCGGCGAGCAGGCCGGCGCTCGCCGCGTCGACCCGGTCCGCCATCGCCCCGCTCGCGTTGCAGGTGAGCAGCTCGGCCATGCCCTGGATGGAATCGACGAGATCGGCGCGCATCGTCGCCTGCAGCGCGACGGCGGCGCTCGCCGGGCGGCGGCCGAGGCCGAGGCTGGCCAGCGGCACCGCGATGCCGGCGACGATGAGCCCGAGCACGAGCAGCAGCGCCGCCGCCGGCGAGACGATGGCGAAGCCGAGCGCCATGACCAGCGCCGCCGCCGCCGCGATGGCGAAGGGCGAGACGACGCGGAGGAAAAAATCGCCCAGCCGGTCGATATCGGCGACGAGGCGGGAGAGCAGGTCGCCGCCGCGCTCGCCGGCGAGGCCGACCGGGGCGAGCGGTTCGAGCCCGGCATAGGCGACCATGCGCAGCCGGGCGAGCAGGCGGAACGTCGCCTCGTGATCGACCAGCCGCCCGGCATAGCGGGCGAGCACGCGCAGGGTCGCGAAGAAGCGCACCCCGGCGGCGGGGGTGAAGAAATTGAAGACGTTCTGTGCGGCGTAGCCGGCAACACCGGCCACCCCGGTGGCGGCGAGGAACCAGCCGGAGAGCGCGAGCAGGGCGAAATTCGCCAGCACGGTGAGAAGGCCGAACCCGATACCGGCGAGAACCCAGGCCCGGTAGGGCGCGTAGAGGCGGAGCAGGCGGATCAGGTCGCGCATGGTGCCTCCGCGGCGCCGAGCAGGGCGGCATAGGCGCCGCCGCGGGCGAGCAACTCGTCATGCGTGCCGGATTCGGCGAGGCGCCCGCCCTCCAGCACCAGGATGCGGTCGGCCCGGCGGACGGTGGCGAGCCGGTGGGCGATCAGGATCGCGGTGCGGCCGCGGGCAAGCTCGGCGATGACGGCGGCGATCTCGGCCTCGGTCTCGAGGTCGAGATGCGCCGTGGCCTCGTCGAGGATCAGCAGCCCGGCGTCGCGCAGGAAGGCGCGCGCGAGGGCGAGGCGCTGGACCTGGCCGCCGGAGAGCCCGGCGCCGCCATCGCCGATGCGGGTCTCGATCCCGGCGGGCAGGCGATCGACCTCGTCGAGCAGGCGGGCGCGGCGCAGGGATTCGCGCAGCGCCGCAGTATCGGCATCCGGCCGGGCGAGGCGCAGGTTGTCGGCGATCGTGCCGGCGAAGACGCGGGGGTCTGCGGCACATAGGCCAGACGCGCCCACCAGGCCTCGCGGTCGAGCGCGGCGAGCGCCGTGTCGTCATTCACGAGGACGGCGCCGGATTGCGGGGCGACGAAGCCGAGCAAGGCGGCGGCGAGGGTGGATTTGCCGGCGCCGGAGCGGCCGACGATGGCGGTGAGCGTGCCGGCGGGAAAGGCGCAGTCGATCCCGTGCAGCACCGTCTGGCCGGGCTCGTGGGCGATGGTGAGGCCGGCGCAGCGCAGCGACAGCGCGCCGGAGGGTGGGGCGGCATCGCCCCAGGTCGTCGCCGGTGTCGCATCGAGCACGTCGAAGATGCGGCCGGCGGCGGCCAGCGCCGTCATCCGCGCGTGGTAATGGGTGGCGAGGCCGCGCAGGGGGAGGAAGAATTCCGGCACCAGCAGCAGCACGAAAAAGGCGGGAAAGAAGCCGATATGCCCGTGCAGCAGCCGCGCGCCGAACAGCACGGCGACGAGGGCGATCGAGAGCGAGGCGAAGAATTCCAGCACCGCCGAGGTGAGGAAGGCGATGCGCAGCCCGGCCATGGTGGCGCGGCGGTATTCATCGGCGATCCGCCCGATCAGCGCGATCTCGTCGCGCGCGCGGCCGAACAGCCGCAGGGTGGTGATGCCCTGCACCGCATCAAGGAAGCGCGCGCTCATGGTCAGCAATTCGCGCCATTGCCGGCGGTTGATCGCCTCGGCGCGGTAGCCGACGAAGACCATGAAGACCGGGATGATCGGGCCGGTGACGAGCAGCACCACCCCGCTGATCCAGTCCACCGGGAAGATGGCGGCGAGGATGGCGAGCGGGACCAGCGCGACCAGCGCCATCTGCGGCAGGTAGCGGGCGAGATAGGGCTCCAGCGCCTCGACGCCGTCGAGCATGGTGGCGGCGAGATCCGCGCTGCGCTCGCCGGCGGCATGAGCGGGGCCGAGGGCGAAGAGATGGTCGAGCAGCGCGCGGCGGAGCGAGAGCTTCACCGCGGCGGCGGCATGGTGGGCGGCGAGTTCGGAGGCGTAGCTCAGCGCCGCGCGCAGGAGCAGCAGCCCGGCCAGGGACGCGAGCGGCAGCGCCAGCGCGGCGGGGGCGGTGTGGCGGAAGATCAGCGCGGTGACGACATGGGCGAGCAGCAGCGCCTGAGCGATCACCGCGAGCCCGGCGGCGAGGCCGAGGCCGATGGCGAGCGAGAGAAAGCGCCTTGCCCCTGCCCGCCGCGATCAGGCGGCGGTCGAGCGCGCGGCGGGGCGGGGTGGCCGAAGCCTCGTTGGGCGGTATGGTCAAATCTGTCCTCTCACGCGTCGGCGGCGGCCTCGGCGCCGCGCGCGGGCGGCGGACGGTTCACACGCGGTGCCTGTTCTGGCATTGACATGAATCAAGCGGCATCGGGCAAGCCCCGTGCGGAGGACGAGCCCCGGCCCCGCGCGGGGAAATTCATTTGAAGGAAATCGGCCGGCATGGCGGCATTGAAACGCAATCTCATTTTCGTGCTCGCCGCCATCATTACCGGACTGGTCTCCATCGCCTTCGGCATCGGCGTGATCCGCGCGACGGCGCTGTTCCAGCACATGACCGCGCAGCGCGGCTGGATCGTGTTCCTGCTCTGCCCGGCCGGGCTCGCGCTGATCGTCTATCTTACCCGCCAGGTGTTTCCGGGCGCGCAGGGCTCGGGCATTCCGCAGGCGATGGCCGGGTTGCAGATGCAGGATTCGGCCGATGTCGATTCGGTGCTGTCGTTGCGGATCGCGGTGGGGAAATTCCTGCTCACGCTGCTCGGCTTCGCGACCGGCGCCTCGATCGGCAAGGAGGGGCCGACGGTGCAGATCGGCTGCGCCGCGATGAACATCTGCGGGCGGATGGGGCTGGAGCGCACCCATGCGCTGCAACGGCTGCTGATCCTCGCCGGAGGGGCCGCGGGCATCACCTGCGCGTTCAACGCGCCGGTCGCCGGCATCGTCTTCGCGATCGAGGAAATGGCGCGCAGCTTCGATGACCGGCAGGTGCGCTCGATCATTCTCGCGGCATTCGCCAGCGGCATCACGCTGCTCTTCGTGCTCGGCTACCAGCCCTATTTCGGCGTCTCGCACGCGGTGCTGAAGCTCGACTGGATCTGGCTGCTGATCCCGGTCTGCGCCGTGATCGGCGGGCTCGCGGGCGGGTTGTTCGCGCAGATTTTGGTGACGCCGTGGAGGTTCCTGCCCGGCGCGATCAACCGGCTGGCGCAGAAGCGGCCGGTGATGTTCGCCGCCGTGTGCGGCCTCGCGCTCGCGGTGATCGGCCATGCCTCGCACGGGATGGTGTTCGATGCGAGCTACGCCAATGCGCGGGACGCGATGGTTGCGGGCGTGCTGCCGCCGGTCGATTTCGCGCCGCTGAAATTCCTCGCCACGCTGGTGTCGTACCTGTCGGGGATTCCGGGCGGGATTTTCGCGCCCTCGCTCGCCGTGGGGGTCGGCGTGGGCACGGCGTTCGTGCATCTGCTGCCGGGGCTGCCGGTGGCGGGATTCGCGATGGTGGGGATGGCGGGATATTTCGCCGGCGTCGTGCAGTCGCCGCTGACGGCGGCGGTGATCGTGATCGAGATGACCTCCGATCCGTCGATGTCGGTGCCGGTGGGCATCGCCGCGATTCTCGGCACCATGGCCTCGCGGCTGGTCTGCAAGGAGCCGGTCTATCACGCGATGTCGCACCAGTTCCTGCGTATCGTCGAGAACCGGCCGATCCCCAAGCCCAACACGGTCGATCCGGCGCCCGAGGCGCATCGCTGAGCCGCCGCTTGTAACGGCGCGGCACCTGTCGCATCCTTGCCGCAAGACGAAAGACACGTTCCGGGAGACCGCCATGGATGCCGCCGAACTCCGCGCCCTGCAGGCGCCGCTGAAGCAGAAATACCGCGAGGATGCCGCCTCGGCGCGGATCGTCTCGCGCGCGGTCGGCGAGATCAGGCAAAGCGGGATCGCCTGCGTGGTGCGCGGCCATGACGGCGAGGTGACCGCCGGGCTGCACGAGGCGGCCGGCGGCGACGGGTCGCAGGCCTGCTCGGGCGACATGCTGCTGGAGGCGCTGGTCGCCTGCGCCGGGGTGACGCTTTCCGCCGTCGCCACCGCGATGGGTGTGACGGTGAAGCGCGGCAGCATCACCGCCGAGGGCGTGTGGGACGCGCGCGGCACGCTGGCGATCGACCGCGCCGCGCCGGTGGGCGTGACCGACATTTCGCTCCGCTTCGATCTCGACACCGATGCCGACGAGAAGAGCGTGGCCCGGCTGATCGAGAGCACCGAGCGCTATTGCGTGATCTTGCAGACGCTGCGCAACCCGCCGCGGATCGAGGCGATTCGCGGCTGAGGTCATTCAGCCGGGTTTTTTCCGGCTGAGGTCAATCAGCCGGGATCGAGGGCGAAAAGACCGGTCTCGCCGACATCGAGCGTGGAAAACCGCGCTGCCGGCAGGCCGGCGGCCTCGCGGGCGGCTTCGAGGTCGCGTTCCGGCGCGTCGATCGCCTCGTCGGTGAGCTGGAACGTGCCGAAATGCATCCCCACCGCCCGCGCCGCCCCAGCTCGGCGAAGGCGCGCACGGCATCGGCGGGTTCATGTGGACATTGCCCATGAACCAGCGCGGCGCGTAGGCGCCGATCGGCAGCAGCGCGAGGCCGGGGCGGCCGAGACGCTCGCGGATCGTGCGGAAATAGCCGGTATAGCCGGTGTCGCCGGCGAAATAGAGCTGGCCGGCGGCGTGGCGCAGCATGAAGCCGCCCAGAGCGTGGCGTTGCGGTCGCGCAGCGTGCGGGCGGCGAAATGCCGCGCCGGGGTGAGGGTGATGCGGGTGCCGCGCAACTCGGCATGATCCCACCAGTCAAGCTCGGTGGCCGGGCCGAGCCCCTTGCGGGTGAGAAAGGCGCGGTTGCCGAGCGGGGCGAAGATCCGGATGCGGCCGAAGCGCGCGTGCAGGGCGGCGAGGGTCGGGATGTCGCAATGGTCGTAATGGTTGTGCGAAAGCAGGATCGCGTCCGGCTTCGGCATCGCGTCGAGCGTGAGGCCCGGCGGGCGGACCCGGCGCGGCCCGGCCCAGCCGACCGGCGAGCAGCGCTCGGAGAGGATCGGGTCGGTCAGCAGCACGAGGCCCGGCAGGCGGATCAGGAAGCTCGCATGGCCGATGAAGGTGACGGCGGCGTGGCCCTCGGGCACCTCGGACGGCGGCGGAGCAAAAATCCGGTTTTCCACCCGCTCGGGCCATTTCGCCCTTCCTTCGCGCCGCGTGACCCAGCGGAGCATCGGGAAGCGGCCGGTGCGGCGGCGCGCCCCTTCGGGGTTGAAGAAGCGCGCGCCGTCGCAATGGTCCGAAACCGGGTAGGGCAAGGTCAGCCGAACGCCGCGTTGAAGGCGCCGCCATCGAGCAGCAGGTTCTGGCCGACGATGAAGCCCGATTGCGCGGCGCAGAGAAAGGCGCAGGCATCGCCGAATTCCTCCGGCGTGCCGACGCGGCCGGTCGGGTTGGCGGCGGCGCGGGCGGCGAGTTCGTCCTCCACCGATCGGCCGGAGGCGCGGGCGGCGGAGGCCGCGTTGTCGCGCAGCCGGTCGGTCAGGAAGGGGCCGGGAGAAGATTGTTGATCGTCACGTTGTGCCTCGCGACCTGGCGGGCGAGGCCGGCGACGAAGCCGGTCAGCCCGGCGCGGGCGCCATTGGACAGGCCGAGGGCGGGGATCGGCGATTTCACCGCCGCCGAGGTGATGTTGACGATGCGGCCGAAGCGGCGCTCGATCATGCCATCGACCGTCGCACGGATCAGCGCGATCGGGGTGAGCATGTTGGCGCGCAGCGCGGCTTCCCAGTCGGCATCGGTGAAGTTGCGGAAATCGCCGGCGGGCGGGCCGCCGGCATTGTTGATCAGGATGTCCGGCGCGGGGCAGAGGGCGAGAGCCGCGGCGCGGCCGGCTTCGGTGGTGATGTCGCCGGCCGCGATCTCGACCTTCACCCCGGTTTCGGCGCGGATCGCCGCCGCCGTTTCCGCGAGCGCTGCCTCGCCGCGCGCGGTGATCACCAGATCCACCCCTCGCGGGCGAGGGAAAACGCCACGGCGCGGCCGAGTCCCTTGCTCGCCGCGCACACGATCGCCCGCCTGCCCCTCAATCCGAGTTCCATCTCCGCTCCCTTCCCTGTCCTGCTTGTGTCGAAGCCGCGTCCATAGCATCAGATGGGCGGGATACCGAATTCGACAGGGGACGACGACCACCGCCATGAACGAGCGCGCGCTGACCGGGCTGAAGGTGATCGACCTGACCAGGGTGCTGGGCGGGCCGTATTGCACGATGATCCTCGCCGATCATGGCGCGGACGTGATCAAGATCGAGCCGCCGCAGGCGACGAGGTGCGCGACTGGGGGCCGCCTTTCCTGGAGCGGGCGGACGGGGCGCGGGATGCGAGCTATTTCCTCGGCGCCAACCGCAACAAGCGGGCGATGACGCTCGACCTCGCGCACGAGCAGGGGCGCGCGGTGCTGCTGCGGCTGCTGGAGGACGCCGACGTGCTGGTGGAGAATTTCAAGCCCGGCACGCTGGAGAAGTGGAATATCGGGCAGGCGGCGCTGGCCCCGCGCTTTCCGCGCCTCGTGCATTGCCGGATCTCGGGGTTCGGCGCCGACGGGCCGTTCGGCGGGCTGCCGGGCTATGACGCGGTGGTGCAGGCGATGACCGGGTTGATGACCATCAATGGCCGCCCCGGCGAGGGGCCGCTCAGGATGGGGACGCCGGTGGTCGATCTCGCGACCGGGCTGTATTCGGCGGTCGGCATCCTGATGGCGTTGCAGGAGCGGCAGCGCTCGGGGCGCGGGCAGTTCATCGACATGACGCTGCACGATGCGGGCATGGCGCTGCTGCACCCGGCGGCGGCGAACTACCTGCTCAACGGCAAGCGGCCGGCGGCGACGGGCAATGCCCATCCGAACATCGCCCC
>NZ_CAJQZK010000049.1:0-9488 GCF_907164655.1 Acidocella sp. C78 | reverse complement strand
GCGGGCTGGATCAGGCGTCTCGCCGGCCATGCGCCGGGCTTCGGCAGCCCGAGCGTGGGCGCCGGTTTTGGCTGGGTGGTCGAGCTCGATGCGGCCAATCCGATGTCGTTTCCGGTGAAGCGCACGGCGCTCGGCCGGCTGCCCCGCGCGGGCGTTGCCTGCGGCCTCGCCGCCGATGGCAGCGCCGTGGTCTTCATGAGCGAGGACGGCCCGATGGGACGCCCTGTTCCGCTTCAAGGGTGCTGCGCCAGCCGGCGCCGGCGAGGGCGCGCTGGATGCCGGGACGCTCGCCGTCGCGGCGATCGACGGGTCGCATATCGTCTGGCACGATCTGCCTGAAGGCTTGCCCACGCTGACCGCGACGGCTTCGGCCGGGCATCGCGAGTCCGGGTTCGACGCGCCGGCCGGCATGGCGATCGGCGCGGACGGCACGCTCTACCTGGCCTGCCGCGGCAATCCGGGGCGGGGGATCAGCCAGATCAACCCGCTCAATCCGCGCGCCGGCAATGGCGCCGGCCATCTGCTCGCCTTTGCGCCCGAGGGCGGCGATCTGGCGGCCCGTCGGTTTGCCGGGCGGGTTGTGCTGCTGGGCGGCAATCCGGCGCATGATTCGTCCTCGCGCTATGCGCCGGGTTCGACGGCCTGGCTGCGGGCGCCATCGACCCTGGATTTCGATGGGCGCGGCCGGCTGCTGATCGGCACCGACCAGCGCGGCGCCGTGACCGACACGGCGGACGGGCTGTTCGCGATGCGCCCGCATGGCGGGCTCCATCTGCTCTACAGCGCGCCGGTGGGCGGGGCGGTGGGCGGCGCCGCTGCCGATCCGCACGGGAAGACGCTGTTCACCGTGGCGCGGCATCCCGGTGCGACGCGGCAGGCGGATTTCGCCCATCCGGCGACGCGCTGGCCGACGGTGCAGCCCGGCATGCCGCCGCAGACCACGATGGTGTCGCTCACCCCGGGCTGACCCTGTCCGGCCGGTGCGCCTGAAGCCATGATGCTGACGATCACGACGAGGAGGGCAGGATGCTGAACACGACCGGGACCGTAAGGCTGAACGACCCGACGCTGCTGCGGGAAGCCAATTACATCGATGGCGCGTGGGTGCAGGCGGAGAGTGGCCGGACGCTCGATGTCCTGAATCCGGCGACGGGCGATCTGGTGGGCCGCGTGCCGGCGATGGGCGAGGCGGAGACCCGCCGCGCGATCGAGGCGGCTGGCCGCGCCCTGGCCGGCTGGCGGGCGATGCTGGCGAAGGAGCGTGCCGCGATCCTGCGCCGCCTGTTCGAGCTGATGATGGCCAATCAGGACGATCTCGGCGCGATCATGACGGCCGAGCAGGGCAAGCCGCTGGCCGAGGCGAAGGGCGAGATCGCCTATGCCGCCGGGTTCATCGAGTGGTTCGCCGAGGAGGGCAAGCGGATTTACGGCGACACGATTCCGCAGAACGCCCCCGGCCGGCGGATCATTGTGCAGAAGCAGCCGATCGGCGTGTTTGCCGCGGTGACGCCGTGGAACTTCCCCGCGGCGATGATCACCCGCAAGGCCGGGCCGGGCTGGGCCGCGGGCTGCACCGGGGTGATCCGCCCGGCGAGCCAGACCCCGTTCTCGGCGCTTGCCATCGCCGTTCTCGCCGAGCGCGCGGGCATGCCGGCCGGCGTGTGCAACATCATCACCGGCCCGTCGGGCCGATGGGGGCCGAACTCACCTCGAACCCGATCGTGCGGAAATTCTCCTTCACCGGCAGCACCGAGGTTGGCGCGAAGCTGCTCGCCCAGTGCGCGCCGACGATCAAGAAGACGTCGATGGAACTGGGCGGCAACGCGCCGTTCATCGTGTTTGACGACGCCGATCTCGATGCCGCGGTGAAGGGCGCGATCGATTCCAAATTCCGCAATGCCGGGCAGACCTGCGTGTGCGCCAACCGCATCCTGGTGCAGGATGGCGTGTTCGAGGCGTTCGCGGCGAAGCTGAAGGTCGCGGTCGAGGCGCTGAAGGTCGGCAACGGCATGGAAGCCGGCGTGACGCAAGGGCCGCTGATCAACCGCGAGGCCGTCGAGAAGGTGGAGGCGCACATCGCCGATGCGGTCGCCGGCGGCGCGCGGATCGTGACCGGCGGCCGGCGCCACGAACGGGGCGGCAATTTCTTTACCCCGACCGTGATCGCCGATGTGAAGCGCGACGCGCTGATCTTCAGCGAGGAAACCTTCGGCCCGGTTGCCCCGCTGTTCCGCTTCAGCACCGAGGCGGAGGCGATCGCCATGGCGAACGACACCGAGTTCGGCCTCGCCAGCTATTTCTACGCGCGCGATGTGGGGCGCATCTTCCGCGTCGCCGAGGCGCTGGAATACGGCATCGTCGGCATCAACGAAGGCCTGATCTCGACCGAGGTGGCTCCCTTCGGCGGCGTCAAATCATCGGGTCTTGGGCGCGAGGGATCGAAATACGGGATCGAGGACTATCTCGAGATCAAGTATCTGGCGCTCGGCGGCCTGGGCGGCTAAACCGGCGCTGTCAGGATGGGTGGCCGAGTGGTTTAAGGCAGCGGTCTTGAAAACCGCCATACGTGAAAGCGTATCGTGGGTTCGAATCCCACCCCATCCGCCATCCCTACATCCGGCACTGTTTGGTACCATCCCCTAAAATCTTTGATTTTTCGCCGATAATTCAGATTTCCGTCCGCCTCCGTCCATCCCGATTTGCCCGAATCCAGAGTTTCCACGTGGGTGAATTTGTGGGTAAGATTCGGATACGGCCCGGGTCGTTCACAAGCTGTCGCCGCTCAAGGTCGCCAAGCTTACCGCCCCCGGCCTGTATGGCGACGGCAATAATCTCTACCTCCAGATCGCCCCTTCCGGCGCGAAATCCTGGTCGTTGCGGTTCATGATCCGCGGCCGGGCGCGCGAGATGGCGCTCGGCCCCGTCGCCTTGATGTCCCTGGCCGAGGCCCGGATGCGCGCCATTGAATGCCGGCGCCTTCTCCTCGACGGCATCGACCCGATCGAACACCGCCTCACACAGCGCGAGGCCCGGACCGTCCGCGGCAAGACCTTTGCCACCTGCGCCGAGGCCTATATGGGTGACACGGGGATTCCTCCACCAACACCGGTAATCACGTCAAACCCGCCCCTCGCCGATGATCCCGCGCTCACGCTCCACATCCGCCAAGACGGCGCGCGACGAGTTGGCGGTTTCGCGCGCCGGCGCGTGGTGCGGCGCTGGAGCGGGCGCGGTGCTGCGCGCGCCCGTGCGCGAAGAGGCGGGGCTCAGCGGGACAGGGAGTCGAGCCGGCCGGCGAGGGCGGCGGCGAGGATGCGGCGCAGGGCGGCGGCGTCGGCCGGGCGGGGATTGTCCGGCGTGTTGGGGTCGCGGAAGGCTTCCTCGGATAGCTGGTCCAGCATCGGCGCGGTGACGCCGAGCGCTTCGACCGTGTTCGGGATGCCAAGCGCCTTTCGCAGGCCGATCACCCAGTCGCGAAAGCCTTCGAACCCGCCGTCGATGCCGAGGCTGCGGGCGACCTGCGCTATTTTCGGCTCGATCGCCGGGCGGTTGTATTCCAGGACGTAGGGCATCAGCACCGCGTTGGTCAGGCCGTGATGCGCGTGGCAGTGCGCGCCGATCGGGTGGCTCAGCGAGTGGATCGCCCCGAGGCCTTCTGGAAGGCGGTCGCCCCCATCGAGGCCGCGGCGAGCATGGTCCCGCGGGCATCGAGATTGCGGCCATCGGTCGCAGCGGCGAGGAGGCTGCCATGGATCAGCCGCATCCCCTCCACCGCGACGCCATCCGCCATCGGGTGCCAGGCGTCGATGCAATAGGCTTCGAGATTGTGGGCGAGCGCGTCCATCCCGGTCCAGGCGGTGAGGGTCGCGGGCAGGCCGATGGTGAGTTCGGGGTCGAGCACGACGAGGCGCGGGAGCATCTGCGGGTGCAGCAGGATCACCTTGCGGGCGGCCTGCTCATCGGTGATGACCGAGGCGCGGCCGACTTCCGAGCCGGTGCCGGCGGTGGTCGGCACCGCGAGAATGGGCACTATCGGCCGGTCGAGCGCGGGGGCGGCAAGGGTGATCTCAAAATCCCAGAGCGGCCGGTCGGTTGCGGCGGCGAGCGCGATGGTCTTGCCGCAATCGAGCCCGCTGCCCCCGCCGATCGCGACGACGAGGTCCGCCTCATGCGCGCGGAAGGCGGCGACGCCGGCGGCGACGTCGCCCGCCAGCGGGTCGGGGTGGGTGCCGGTGAAGCGCGCGGTGGCGATTCCGGCGGCGGCGAAGCTCGCCTCCAGCGGCGCGAAGAAGGGCAGTTTCGCCACCTGCGCGTCGGAGACGAACAGCGCGCGGCGGGCGCCGAGGTCGCGCGCGCGGCCGGCGAGTTCGGCGATGCGGCCCGGCCCGGCCAGCACCTCGGTGGGGAAGCGCCAGGTTCCCTGCAGAATGGTCATCGCGGGTTACATCCTTTCAAAGCAGCGTGTGCGTTCCCAGTCGGTCACCGCGGCGGCGAAGGTCTCGACCTCGACCTCGGCCATCCTTGCGTAATGCGCCACCACCTGCTCGCCGAACGCCTCGCGCGCGAAGGCGCTGTGGCGCCAGAGGGCGAGGGCGTCGGCCAGCGTGCGGGGCACGCGCGGCAGGTCGCCGTGATAGGCGTTGCCGGTGAAGGCTTGTTGCGGCGGCAGGCGGCGTTCCATGCCATCGAGTCCGGCGGCGATCATGCCGGCGAGGGCGAGATAGGGGTTCACGTCGCCGCCCGGCAGCCGGTTTTCGACGCGCAGCGACCGCCCGTGGCCGAGCACGCGGAAGGCGCAGGTGCGGTTGTCGTGCCCCCAGACCAGGCCGGTCGGCGCGAAGCTGCCCACGGCGTAGCGCTTGTAGGAGTTGATGTTGGGCGCGAACAGCACGGAAAGCTCGGCGGCGTGGGCGGCGAGGCCGGCGAGGAAATGGTCGAATTCCGGCGCGTGGCCGGGGCCGGCGGCGAAGACCGGGCGGTTCGCGGCGTCGCGCAGGCTGAGATGGATGTGGCAGGAATTGCCCTCGCGCTCGTTGAACTTCGCCATGTAGGTGATGGCGTGGTCCTGCGCCTGGGCGATCTCCTTCGCGGCTTCCTTGTAGATCACGTGGCCATCGGCGCACTCCAGTGCCGGGGCATAGGCGAAATTGATCTCGTGCTGGCCGAGATTGCACTCGGTGGCGTCGTGAAGTGTGTGGAAATTCTGGGTGGCGTAATCTCCGGGTGAGTTCAACCACCAGACTCGGCGTTGTAGCGCCGATGGAGATCACGCCATGGAGAAGAATAGCACAGGAACGCCGGAAGCCAGGCTGTTTGATGGGACGGCGTGGTTCGACCCGATCGAGACGGGCGTTCGGGATCGGATCCGAGGGTTCATTGAAACCATGCTCGAGGAGGAGCTGACGGCGGCGCTCGGGCGGGGGCGATACCATCGGGATGGCGAGGCGGCGGCCGGATATCGTCACGGTGTCCGTCATCGGCAAATCCTCGGCTCGTTCGGACCGCTCGACATCACGGTGCCGCGGGGTCGGATGCCAAAGCCTGAAGGTGGAACCGCCGAATGGCGCAGCGCCGCACTGCCTCGTTATGCGCGGATGACGAAACAGGCGGAGGCGTTGATTGCGGCGACTTATCTCGCCGGCACGAACACACGGCGGGTGAAGCGGGCATTGGGGGCGTTGTTCAAGGGGGCGGTAGGCAAGGACGTGGTCAGTCGTACCTGGCGAAAGGTGAAGGCGGACTGGGAAGGCTGGAACCGGCGCAGTCTGGCCGATGATGACATCGTCCGGCTGATCCTGGACGGCACCGTGGTGAAGGTCAGGCTCGACCGGAAAGCGACCAACATCTCGCTGCTGGTCGTGCTTGGTGTCCGCCGCGATGGGCAGAAGCTGCTGCTGGCGGTGAAGAACATGGGAGGCGAAAGCGAAGCCGCCTGGCGCGCCGTGCTCGATGATCTCATCGCCCGCGGCCTGCGCACTCCGGAACTGCTGCTGATCGATGGTGGCGCCGGCCTCGAACGTGCGCTGGCCAGCCTGTGGCCAAACGTGCCGACGCAACGCTGCACCGTGCACAAGCACCGAAACCTGCTGGCCCATGCGCCAGACGCCCTGCACGAGGAGATCACCGCCGACTACAACGACATGATCTACGCCGAAACCAGTGCCGAGGTGATGCGCCGGCGTCGGCTGTTCCTGGCCAAATGGCGTCTGAAATGCCGCGGTGTAGCCGACAGCCTCGAAGAAGCCGGCGATCGGCTGTTCACCTTCACACGATTGCCCCAAAGCCAGTGGAGATCAGCGAGAACGACGAATGCGATCGAACGTCTGCATGAGGAGTTCAAGCGCCGGATCAAGACCCAGACCGTCCTGCCCTCGGCCGAAACCGCGGCGATGTTGTTCTGGTCATTGCTCGCATCCGGACAGATCTCCATGCGCAAAGTCGACGGGTGGCAGAGCCTCGGAGAGCCTCCCGCCTCAATGCATCTTGATCTCGTCGCCTGACCTCGTCATGTTCCACCAGCCGGAGACGCCGCCCAAGGCAATTTCCACACAATCCGAGACGCCACCTTGCACTCGCCCTTGGAGTTCTCGACGCGGATGCCCGACGCCTCGAGCGCGTTGCGGATGGCGCGGATGACCTTTTCCACCTTGGCGGTGCCGAGGATGGAATAATCGACATTGTAGAGATTGGCCGGATCGAGATCGCGATAGCCGCGCCGCATGCACTCTTCATAGGTGTTGCGGAAGAGCATGAATTCCAGCTCGGTCGCGGCGAGCGCGGTCAGGCCCGTGGCGGCGAGACGGTCGAGCTGGCGGCGCAGGATGCTGCGCGGGGCGACCGGCGCCAGGGTGCCGTCATGCAGCGCGATGTCGCAGAGCACGATCGCGGCGCCCTCCTGCCAGGCGGCGCGGCGCAGGGTCGCGAGATCGGGGCGGAAGACGAAATCGCCATAGCCGCGGTCCCAGGAGGCGAAATCATAGCCGGAGACCGGCGTCATCTCGACATCGACGGCGAGCAGATAGTTGCAGCCCTCCGAGGCGTCGGTCAGGACGTTGTCGAGGAAGAAGCGGGGCATCACCCGCTTGCCCTGCAACCGCCCCTGCATGTCGGGCGCCGCCATCACGATCGTGTCGATCGCTCCGGCATCGACCGCCGCGCGCAGTTCGTCGAGCGTCATGCCGCCGGACGCGGTGATGTTCTGTGCAGACAGATCGTTGTTCATGATCGCACCTCCCGGCGGACTATTGCATGAGCCCAGTGTGACGATCTTGACATTCGGCGACAAGCGGCGATCGCGCGGGTTTGTGTTCAGATGTCAAAGCGGCACGGGGCGGAATTTGCCACAGTCGGCAGACTGCCGAATTTCGTTGCGCAACGGCCGCGCCGCCCGGCATTCTGGCGCGGCACCGACGGATTGAAGGGGATCATGGGTCTGCCTGCCGCCGCGTCCGGATCGACATCCTGCCATGTGCTCGCCGCCGCGGCGTCCGGGGTGACTTCGTTCATCCGTGGCGCGGGGGCCGACCCGGACCTGGTGCTCGGCGAGGCGGGATTCGATCCGCGCGACCTTGAGGACCCCTGCGCCACCGTGCCGCTGGCGCGCTATGTCGCGATGATGGAACGGGCGGCGGCGCGCAGCGGCGATACGCATTTCGGCCTGCGCTTCGGCCAGCAGTTCCAGCCCGAGGCGCTCGGGCTGATCGGCCAGCTCGCGCTGGCGGCGCCGGATGTCGGCACCGGGCTGGCGGCTTTCGCCCGCCACTTCATCGAGCACCAGCAGAATACCGAAACCCGCCTCGCGCGGGAGGGGCGATCGCTGCGGCTGGAATACCGGATCGTCGATCCGCGGATCTGGTCGCGACGGCAGGATGCCGAGCTGACGATGGGGATGTTCGCCAACCTGCTGCGGCGCGCGCTCGGCGGCGCGCTGGAGATCGAGGAGGTCTGGTTCGAGCACCCGGCGCCGGAACAGGCGCAGGCGCATGCGGCGGCGTTCGGCGCGCCGGTGTTCTTCGCCGCCCCGGCGAACGCGATCAGCTTCCGCGCGGCGGGGCTGGACCGGCCGATGCCGGCGCGCGACCCGGCGCGCTTCGCCGCCCTGGCCGAGGAGCTGCGCCGGATCGGCGGCGGCGGCGCGCCGCGCGACCTGCTCGGCGCGGTGACGAGCGAGATCCGCAGGAAGCTGCCCGAGGGCCCGGCCGGGATCGACCGCGTGGCCGCAAGCCTCGGCCTGCCGCGCTGGACGCTGCAGCGCCGGCTCGCCGAGTACGGCCTCACCTATTCCGGGTGCATCGACCAGGTGCGGGCGCGGCTCGCGCTGATGTATCTCGCCGAGCCGCATCTCTCGATCGCCGCGGTCGCCGAACTGCTCGGCTATTCCGAGGTGAGCGCCTTCTCGCGGGCCTGCCGCCGGCTGCATGGCGCCTCGCCCGAGGCGGTGCGCCGCAAGCTCGGCGCGCGAACGATGCCTGACAGCACGACCGGGCGGGAAAGCCCGGCGCACACGGCCTGACGGTCAACATGGGAGACGGAGATGTCGAACGACCAGGATGAGGCGCGGATCCTCGCCGAGGATACCGCAACGCTGCACAAGATGGGCTATGCGCAGGAACTGTCCCGGCGCATGCACGGATTTTCCAACTTCGCAATCGCCTTCTCGATCATCTGCATCCTGGCGGGCGGAATCACCTCGTTCCAGGCGGCGTTCTCCGCCGCCGGGCCGGGGGGCGTGTTCGTCGGCTGGATCGTGGGTCGATCTTTTCGATGGTGATCGCGCTGTCGATGGCGCAGATCGCCTCCGCCTACCCGACGGCCGGCGCGCTGTATCACTGGTCGTCGCTGCTCGGCGCGGGGCTGGGGCTGGGCGACCGCCTTCGTCAACCTGCTCGGGCTGATCTTCGTCGTCGCCTCGGTGAATGTCGGCGCCTACGACCTGTTCACCAGCCTGATCCTCGGCAACATGTTCCATATCGACACGTCGCACTGGGGTTCTGGCAGCAGACCATCGCCGTCGTCCTGATCACCGCGAGCCAGGGCGCGTTCAACCACATGGGCATTCGCACCACCACGCGGCTGACCGATTTCTCCGGCTACCTGATCTTCTTCATCGCCATCGTGCTGACCATCGCGATGCTGGTGGGCGCGCAGCATTACGATGTCTCGCGGCTGTTCACCTTCATCAACTATTCCGGCAAGGCCGGCGGCGGGTGGTGCCGCATAGCGGCAACCTGTTCTACCTCTTCATGCTCGGGCTGCTGCTGCCGCTCTACACCATCACCGGGTTCGACGGCGCGGCCCACACATCGGAAGAGACGGTGAACGCACGGCGCACCGTGCCGCGCGGGATCATCAATTCGGTGTTCTGGTCGTTCGCCTTCGGCCTGGTGATGGAGGCCGCGATCCTGCTGGCGATGCCGGATCTCGGCAAGGCGGCGGCGCAGGGCGGCAACGTGTTCTTCAACCTGCTCGCCGGGCTGCCGGTGATCCTG
>NZ_CAJQZK010000048.1:0-9838 GCF_907164655.1 Acidocella sp. C78 | reverse complement strand
CCAGCGCCCCGGCAAGGTGTCGCCGCCGGCGGGCGAGCCGCTCGCCGATCTCCGCGCCAACCCGCATCCGGCACTCCACCCCGTCCTCGACGGCGACGATGCGGCACTCCCGCACATCCTCCGCGCGGTCGACGATCCCTTCCGACAGGGCTGAACCCGATCGCGAAATCCTCAAGATCGCGCGGCGTCGCCATCATCACGGCATAGCCGGCCCGGTCGTAGCTCAGCGCCACGGCCGTCTCCTCCGGCACCAGCCTGGTGCCGGCGACGACGTCGCCATGATGGAACGCCGTCGCCGCCACCCGCACGACAGGGGCGGGCAGAGCCGTCATTCCGCCGGCACGGCCTCGATCTGCCGCGTCCGACGGCCGAGATCGGCGTAGTCCTGCTGCGTCGCCGTCGGCCCGTTCGAGGGCGAGACCTGCACCGCCGTCACCTTGTATTCGGGGCAGTTGGTCGCCCAGTCCGAATAGTCGGTGGTGACGACATTGGCCATCGTCATCGGGTGATGGAAGGTGGTGTAGACCACCCCCGGCGCGACCCGGTCGGTCACCTTCGCCCGCAGCGAGGTTTCGCCGGCCCGGCTCGCGAGCTTCACCCACGCGCCGTCATTGATCCCGCGCTGCTCGGCATCGTGCGGATGGATCTCCAGCAGATCCTCCTCATGCCAGGCGGTATTCGCCGTGCGTCGCGTCTGCGCGCCGACATTGTATTGCGACAGGATGCGCCCGGTGGTCAGCAGCAGCGGGAAGCGCGGCCCGGTCTTCTCGTCGGTCGCGACGTATTCCGTCACGAAGAACCGCCCCTGACCGCGGACGAACCCGCCCACATGCATCACCGGCGTGCCCTCCGGCGCCGTCTCGTTGCACGGCCACTGCACCGAGCCCTCCCGCTCCAGCAGGTCGAACGACACGCCCGCGAAGCTCGGCGTCAGCCGCGCGATCTCGTCCATGATCTCCGAGGGATGCGCGTAGTTCATGTTGTAGCCCAGCGCCCGGGCGATGAGCTGGGTGATCTCCCAGTCCTCATAGCCGTTCTTCGGCGTCATCACCTTGCGCACGAGCTGGATGCGCCGCTCGGCATTGGTGAAGGTGCCGTTCTTCTCCAGGAAGGTCGAGCCCGGCAGGAACACATGGGCGAACTGCGCGGTCTCGTTGAGGAACAGATCCTGCACGACGACGCATTCCATCGCCGCGAGCCCGGCGGTGACATGCTTGATGTCCGGGTCGGACTGCGCGATGTCCTCGCCCTGGATGTAGAGCCCCTTGAACGTGCCATCCACCGCGGCATCGAGCATGTTCGGAATCCGCAGCCCCGGCTCGGCGTCGAGCGAAACGCCCCAATCCACCTCGAAAGCCTGCCTGACCCCCGGCGTCGAAACATGCCGGTAGCCGCTGAACTCGTGCGGGAAACTGCCCATGTCGCAGCTGCCCTGCACGTTGTTCTGCCCGCGCAGCGGGTTCACGCCAACGCCGACGCGGCCGATATTGCCGGTCGCCATCGCGAGATTGGCGAGCGCCATCACCGCCGTCGTGCCCTGGCTGTGCTCGGTCACGCCCAGCCCGTAATAGATCGCGGCGTTCCCGCCGGTGGCGTAGAGCCGCGCCGCCGCCCGCACCAGCTGCGGGTCGACGCCCGTGGTCGCCGCCAGCGCCTCCGGGCTGTTGCGCTCGGCGGCGGCGAACTCGGCCCAGTGGGTGAAGGCGTCGAGATCGCAGCGCTCGCGCACGAAGGCCTCGTCGAAGAGGTTCTCGGTGACGATCACATGGGCGAGGGCGGTCAGCATCGCGACATTGGTGCCCGGCCGCAGCGGCAGATGATGCGCCGCCTCGACATGCGGGGTGCGCACGAGGTCGATCCGCCGCGGATCGATCACGATCAGCTTCGCCCCCTCGCGCAGCCGCTTCTTCATCCGCGAGCCGAACACCGGGTGGCCGTCGGTCGGGTTGGCGCCGATCAGCAGGATCACGTCGGCCTGCTCGACGCTGTCGAAATCCTGCGTCCCCGCCGAAGTGCCGAAGGTCTGCGACAGGCCGTAGCCGGTCGGCGAGTGGCACACCCGCGCGCAGGTATCGACATTATTGTTGCCGAACCCGGCGCGGACCAGCTTCTGCACCAGGAAGGTCTCCTCGTTGGTGCAGCGCGACGAGGTGATGCCGCCGACCGAGCCCTTGCCATAGGTCGCCTGGATTCGCTTGAACTCCGCGGCGACATGGCCGATCGCCTCGTCCCACGACACTTCCCGCCACGGATCGGAAATCTTGGCGCGGATCATCGGCCTGGTGATCCGGTCCTGGTGCGTCGCATAGCCCCAGGCGAAGCGCCCCTTCACGCAGGAATGGCCGTGATTCGCCTTGCCATCCTTGTAGGGCACCATGCGCACGAGTTCCTCGCCGCGCATCTCCGCCTTGAACGAGCAGCCCACGCCGCAATAGGCGCAGGTCGTCACCACCGAATGCTCCGGCTGGCCGATCTCGACCACCGATTTTTCCATCAGCGTCGCGGTCGGGCAGGCCTGCACGCAGGCGCCGCAGGACACGCACTCGGACTCGAAGAAGCTCTCCTCCATCCCCGGCGACACCTTGGACTCGAAGCCCCGCCCGGCGATGGTCAGCGCGAAGGTGCCCTGCACCTCCTCGCAGGCCCGCACGCAGCGCGAGCAGACGATGCACTTGGCCGGGTCGAACTGGAAATACGGGTTGGAGAGGTCCTTGACCGAGTCGAGATGGTTCTCGCCCTCATAGCCATAGCGCACCTCCCGCAGCCCGACCGCGCCGGCCATGTCCTGCAACTCGCAATTGCCATTGGCCGAGCAGGTCAGGCAGTCCAGCGGATGGTCGGAGATGTAAAGCTCCATCACCCCGCGGCGCAGCTTGCCGAGCCGCTCGTTCTGGGTATGGACCACCATGCCCTCGGCCACCGGCGTGGTGCAGGAGGCCGGCGTGCCCGCGCGCCCCTCGATCTCGACGAGGCAGAGCCGGCACGAGCCGAAACTGTCCAGCATGTCGGTGGCGCAGAGCTTGGGGATCTGCGTGCCGATCTCCATCGCCGCCCGCATGACCGACGTGCCTTCCGGCACGCTGACCCTCACCCCGTCGATCGTCAGGGTGACGAGGCTGGCGGCCTCGCTGGGCTTGGTGCCGTAATCGATTTCATGGACGAGACCCATGGTGGTTCTCCTTCACTCAGCCGCGGCAGGGAGTTTCGGCGCGCGAAACTCTTCCGGGAAATGGTTGATGGCGGACAGCACCGGATACGGCGTGAAGCCGCCCAGCGCGCAGAGCGAGCCGAACTTCATCGTCTCGCAGAGGTCGCGCACCAGCGCGAGATTCTTCTCCGGCTCGATCCCGGCGCGGATACGGTCGAACGTCTCCACCCCGCGCGTCGAGCCGATGCGGCAGGGCGTGCACTTGCCGCAGGATTCAAGGGCGCAGAACTCCATCGCGAAGCGCGCCATTTGCGCCATGTCGGCGGTGTCGTCGAACACCACGAGCCCGCCATGGCCGATCAGCCCGTCGCGCTTGGCGAACGCCTCGTAATCATAGGGCGTGTCGAACATCGAGGGCGGGAAATAGGCGCCGAGCGGCCCGCCCGCCTGCACCGCCTTCACCGGCCGGCCCGATGCGGTGCCGCCGCCAATCTCGTCCACCAGCTCGCCCAGCGTCACGCCGAAGGCGCATTCGAACAGCCCGCCCTGCTTCACATTGCCGGCGAGCTGCACCGGCATCGTCCCGCGCGAGCGGCCATAGCCCACCTCGGCGTAGCGCTTCGCCCCCTCGGCGAGGATGAACGGCACGCTGGCGAGGCTGATCGTGTTGTTGATGATGGTCGGCCGGCCGAACAGCCCCTCGATCGCCGGCAGCGGCGGCTTCGGCCGCACCTGCCCGCGCTTGCCCTCCAGGCTCTCCAGCAGCGAGGTCTCCTCGCCGCAGACATAGGCCCCGGCGCCGACCCGCACTTCGAGGTCGAAATCATGCGCGCTGCCGTTGATCCCGGAGCCGAGATAGCCGGCGCGCTCCGCGATCTCGATCGCCCGGCGCATCATCCGGATCGCCAGCGGATATTCCGAGCGGATATAGACATATCCCTTGGTCGCGCCCACCGCGACACCGGCGATCGTCATGCCCTCGATCAGCATGAACGGATCGGCTTCCATGATCAGCCGGTCGGCGAACGTGCCCGAATCGCCCTCATCGGCGTTGCAGACGATGTATTTCCGGTCCGCCTGCGCGCGCGCCACGGTCTCCCACTTGATCCCGGTCGGGAAGCCGGCGCCGCCGCGCCCGCGCAGCCCGCTCTCCTTCACCGCGGCGACAATCGCCGCGGGGCCCGCCGAAAGCGCGGCCTCCAGCCCCTTGTAGCCGCCATGATGGCGGTAATCCTCGAGCGACAGCGGATCGATGATCCCGGCCCGGCCGAAGGTGAAGCGCGTCTGCTTCGCCAGATAGGCGATCTCCTCGACATGGCCGACGCAACGCGCATGCGGCGCGCCGTCGAAGAACCGGGCCTCGAACAGCCCCGGCACGTCGGCGACGCCGATATTGCGATAGCCGATCCGCCCCGAGGCGGTGGCCACCTCCACCAGCGGCTCCATGAAGAACATCCCGCGCGAGCCGTTGCGCACGATCGTCACTGGAATGTTGCGCGCCCGCGCCTCAGCCTCGATCGCCGCGGCGACCCGGTTCGCCCCGACCGCCACGGCGGCCATGTCCTGCGGCACGAAAATCTTCATCACGCGGCCTCCGCGACCAGGGCTTCAAGCGTGGCGGCGTCGGCCCGTCCCACCGGCTCGTCGTCGAACAGCGCGCCCGGCGCCGTCGCGCACAGGCCGAGGCAATACACCGCCTCGACGGTGATCCGCCCGTCCGGCGTGGTGCCGCCCCAATCGAGCCCCAGCGCATCGAGCAGCCGCCGCGCATTCGCCTCCGACCCCATCGACTGGCAGGCCTCGGCCCGGCACAGTTTCAGCACGTGGCGGCCGGCCGGTTCGCGGCGGAAATCATGATAGAAGCTGATCACCCCATGCACCTCGGCGCGGGTGATGTTGAGCGCCTCGGCGATCAGCGGCTCCGCCGCGCGGGGCACATGGCCGAAACTCTCCTGCAGCGCGTGCAGGATGGGCAGCAGCGGGCCTTCCTCGCCGACATGATCCCGGATCACGGCGCGTGCCGCCTCGTCGTTCCATTGGGCTGGCGTCTGGTCCATTCCGACTATCCTGTTTCCTCGCTCGGCCAGGATGACCGAGACTCCTGCTTAGGTGATGCAGGTTAATGATTTGTCTATTATCCCCAAGTTTCCCCCGCTAAACAAGCCAAAGACCAGATTGTTTGATAGAAAACATCTATCAATCAGGTCTCAGCCGCCATGCCCCGCCAATGCTGCGGCCCGCGCTTCCGCCACCTCCACCAGCGCCGCCACCAGCGGCGAGACCGGCTCGCGGTTCGGCAGCACCAGCCCGACCGCGTGAACCTCCTCCGGCCCGACGATCGGGATCGCCCGCAGCCGCGGCGTCAGCCCGAAAATCTGCGCCAGCTTCTCCGGCAGCACGCAGGCCCAGCGCCCGGTCTGCACATGGCTGACCAGCACGACGATCGAGTTGCTCTCCAGCGTCGGCCGCAGCTCGGTTCCGGCATTGCGCAGCAGCCGGTCGAGAATCCGCCGGTTCTGCATGTCCGGCGTCAGCAGACACAGCGGGATCTGCCCCACCTCGGCCCAGCTCACCTGCTCGCGCCGCCCCAGCGGCGCATCCGCCGCCGTCAGCAGCCGGTAGCGCTCCTCATACAGCGGCACCACCCGGTTCTTGCCGACCGGCTCGTTGTCGATATAGGTCACCCCGGCATCCACCTCGAAATTCTCCAGCCGCCGCAGCACCTCGTTCGAGGTGCAGGACTGGATCGAGAATCTGACCGCCTCGTGCTGGCGCCGATAGGGTGTGGTGAGTTCCGTGATGGTGGCGAGCGCGGTCGGAATCGCAGCGATCCGCAGCAGCCCCGACAGGCCCAGCTTCAGCGCCCGGATATCGGCGCGCATCGCCTGCATGTCGCCGACGATCCGCCTTGCCCAGTCGAGCACCCGCTCGCCTTCCGGGGTAAACCCCTGAAACCGCGACGACCGCTCGACCAGCGGCATCCCCAGCGCCTCCTCCAGCGCGCGGATTCCCGCCGAGAAGGTGGGCTGGGTCACGCCGCAGCTCTCCGCGCCGCGGCCGAAATGCCGCTCGCGCGCCAGCGCCAGCAGGTATTCGAGCTTCTCGATCAAGCGCCCTCGGCCACCAGCACCAGCCGCCCGGTCACTTCGCCGGCCTTGAGCCGGTGGATCGCCGCGTCCGCCTCGCGCTGCGGCACCGTCTCGATCTGCAGCTTCGGCAGCGCCCCACCCTGGGCCAGATCCACCAGCTCCCGCAGGTCGCCCGGCGTGCCGACGAAACTGCCCTGCAGCGTCAGCGCCCGCATCGGCATGAAGGGCAGCGGGATGTTCAGCTCGCCGCCAAACAGCCCGACCATGATCAGCCTGCCGCCCTTGGCCAGCGCCGCATGCGCCGCCTTCGCCGTGCCCGAGCCGTTGACGAGGTCGATGATCGCCTCCGGCTGCCCGCCGCACGCCGCGATGATCGCCTTGTGCAGCGCCGGGTCGTTGCCGTCCACCACCGCGGTGGCCCCCGCCGCCAGCGCCGCGTCGCGCTTCGTCGCACTGGTATCGACGCTGACGATCGCGCGGTGCCCGAGCGCGCGCAGCACCGCGATCGCCGAAAGCCCGAGCCCGCCCGCGCCGATCAGCACCACCGGCGTCTCCGCCGGCAGCGGCATCACCTTGCGGATCGCGGCATAGACCGTGATGCCCGAACACGCATAGGTCGCCGCCAGCGCCGGGTCGAGATCGCCGGGGTCGACCAGGTGCCCTGCATGCGCCGCGATCACATGGGTCGCGTAGCCGCCATGCTGGTAAATGCCGAGCGAGCGCTGCTTCGCGCAGAGATTGTCCTCGCCCGCCTTGCACCGCGCGCATTCGCCGCAGCCGACCCAGGGATAGACGATCCGCACATCCCCCACCTTCACGCTGCTCGCCTCCGGCCCGAGCTTCACCACCCGGCCGACGATCTCATGCCCGAGTGCGAGCGGCAGCGTGATTCCCCGCTGCACGATCTCATAGCGCCCGGCGCTGCCGAGGTCGTAATACCCGTCCCAGAGATGCAGGTCGGAATGGCAGACGCCGCAATGCGTCACCTCCAGCAGAATCTCCCGCCCCGTCGGCTCGGGCATCGGCAGGTCGATTTCCTTCAGCGGCGCCCCGTTCTCGACAACGGCCCAGGCTTTCATCGTGGCGGACATTCCGGTCTCCCATTTTTCGATCCGCCGCGAGTATCGGGTCGATCGCCCGGTTCAGGCAAGCGGGGCGGGCCGGAAGGCGAGGGGGATCAGCCCTGCGCCGGCGCCGCTTCCTGCCGTGCCAGGATCACCCCGGCCAGATAGAGCGAGCCGCAGATCAGCACCCGTTTCGGCGTCCCGTCCGCGGCGAGCCGCCGCAGCGCCGTCTCCACATCCGGCCCCGCCGTCGCGACCCCGCCCGACGCCTCGATGATCGCCTCGACCGGCAGGGCCAGGTGCTGCCCCGGCTCGACCACCGCCTGCACCGATTCCGCCTGCGGCAGCAGGATGCGCAGGAACTCCGCCACGTCCTTGGCCTGCTTCATGCCGACGACGAGATGCGTCGGCCCCTCCCAGCCGGCCAGAACCTCGGCCAGCGCCTGCGCCCCGCCCGGATTATGCGCGCCATCGAGCCAGAGTTCCGAACCCGCCGGCAGCTCGCCCGCCAAAGGCGGCCCAAGGCGCTGCAACCGCGCCGGCCATTCCGCCGCCGCCATGCCGCGCGCGAAGGCGTCCTCGCCAAACCCGAATCCGCCGGCGCGCAGGGCGGCGATGGCGATGCCGGCATTGTCGAACTGGTGCGCGCCGGGCAGGGCAGGAGCCGGCAGCTCCAGCCGCCCGCCGTCATCCTCATATACGGCACCCGCGCCCTGCTGCATGATCCGCCACTGCCGCCCGCGCACCGCGAGCGGCACCCCGGCGGCCTTCGCCCTGCCATCCAGCACGGCCAGCACCTCCGGCGTCTGGAAACCGGTCACGGCCCGGCTGCCCCGCTTCATGATCCCGGCCTTCTCGGCGGCGATCACGGTTTCGGTGTCGCCCAGGAACTCGCGATGATCGAGCGAGATCGCGGTGATCGCGGCGGCGGCGGGCGGCGGAATCACGTTGGTCGCATCGAACGTGCCGCCGAGCCCCACCTCGACGATCGCGATCTCCGCCGGCCTTGATGCGAACAGCACGAAGGCGGCGGCGGTGATCGCCTCGAACACGGTGATGGGTGCTGCGTCGTTCACCCGCTCCACCTCATCGAGCGCCGCGTCCAGCTCGTCGTCGCTCACCAGCGCGCCGGCAAGCCGGATGCGCTCGTTGAACCGCACGAGATGCGGCGAGGTATAGACATGCGCGCGCAGCCCCGCCGCCTCGGCCATGCCGCGCAGAAACGCGCAGACGCTGCCCTTGCCGTTGGTCCCGGCGACATGGATCGTCGGCGGCAGCCGCCGCTCCGGATGGCCGAGCGCCTCCAGCAGCCGTTCCAGCCGCTCCAGCCGCAGGTCGATCAGCCGCGGATAGAGCCCGTGCAACCGCTCGATCCGCGCATCGATCCGGCCCGGCGCCGGCGTCTCCCCGCTCACGCCGCCCCGCTCACGCCGCCTCGGCCTCCGGCCGCCCCACCTTCAGCAGGCCGAGCAGCCGCCCGAGTGTGGCCGCCATCTCGCCGCGCGCCAGCACCATGTCGACCATGCCGTGTTCGAGCAGGTATTCGGCGCGCTGGAAGCCTTCCGGCAGCTTCTCGCGGATCGTCTCCTCGATCACCCGCGCCCCGGCGAAGCCGATCAGCGCGCCCGGCTCGGCGATCTGGATATCGCCCAGCATCGCGAAGGAGGCGGTCACCCCGCCGGTGGTCGGATCGGTCAGCACCACGATATAAGGCAGCCCCGCCTCGCGGACCATCTGCACCGCGATGGTGCTGCGCGGCATCTGCATCAGGCTCACCGGCCCTTCCTGCATCCGCGCCCCGCCCGAGGCGGTGAACACGATCAGCGCCGCCTTCTGCAACACCGCGAGCCGGGCGGCGGCGACCAGCGCCTCGCCCATCGCCGCCCCCATCGAGCCGCCCATGAAGCGGAAATCCATCGCCGCGATCACCGCGCGATGCCCGCCCACGGTGCCATGCGCCACCAGCACGGCATCCTCCATCCCGGTCTTCCTGCGCGCATCGGCGAGCCGTCGGGATATTTCTTGCGGTCCTGGAATTTCAGCGGATCGGCCGGCACCTTCGGCAGGTCGATCCGCTGGAACGTGCCGCCATCGAAGGTCCAGCCCAGCCGCTCGGCCGCCGTCGCCCGCATGTGGTGGCCGCAATGCGGGCAGACCTTGAGATTGGTCTCCAGTTCGCGGTGAAAGATCATCTGCTGGCAGGCGGAGCACTGATGCCAGAGATTGTCCGGCGCCTCCTTGCGCCCGAGCAGGGTGCGGATGCGCGGGCGGACGAATTCGGAAAGCCAGTTCATGCCGGGCCGGTCAGAAAATGCTGTTGATCAGGTCGTCGCCGAGGCCGAACCCGGCCCCCATCGCGATCGCCCGGCCGAAGCCCGAATTCAGGAACCCGCCGAGCAGCCCGCCGCCCTGCTGCTGCGGATAGCCCTGCTGCGGGTAGCCCTGCGGCGGATACGCCTGCTGGGGATATTGCGGCGGCGGCGGCTGGTAAGCCGGCTGCGTCATCGGCTGGGTCTGCGGCACCGAGGCGGCTTGCG
>NZ_CAJQZK010000047.1:0-10026 GCF_907164655.1 Acidocella sp. C78 | reverse complement strand
TCAGGATCGGAACGCGCTCCAATCCCATCCCCCGATCCCGCGCGTCCGACCCGATCAGTCATGCCGTTTCGCGCGTCATGGCGTTTTAATTTTCCAAAATTAAAACCACAGAAATTTTAGCTTTACTAATTAACAACCGGTCTGCCAGTCTTGCCTTCACGACGTGGAGACCACGCGGGGGACAAACGGGCACGAGCCAGAAGGTGGTGCGCAATCCAGGAGGACCATCCGATGAGCACCAGCCTTCGCCTCGAATCCCATCTCGATCACACCGCCGCCCGCACCCCCGCGCTCACCTCGTCCTGCCGGGCGATCGAGGCCCTGGCGATCGCCGCGCGGCAGATCGCCCGCCTGCTCGCCAGCGGCCCGCTGCACGGCGATCTCGGCGCCGTCATCGGCGACTCCCTCGATGGCGACGGCCAGAAGGCGCTCGATGCCATCACCCACCGCCTGATCCGCGACGCCCTCGCCGGCGCCGGGGTTCTCGCCTTCGCGTCCGAAGAGCAGGCGGCGGCGGAATATCTCGACCCCTCCGGTGATATCGCCGTCGCGATCGACCCGCTCGACGGCTCCTCGAACATCGACACGCTGGCCCCGCTCGGCACCATCTTCTCGATCCTCCCGGCCCTGCCCGCGCGGCAGGATGGTGCGGACGCGGTCTTCCTCCAGCCCGGCCGCCGCCAGCTCGCCGCCGCTTCTTCATCTACGGCCCGCGCACCGCGCTGGTCCTCACCCTGGGCGAGGGGACGCGGATCTTCACCCTCGATCCTGTCTCCGGCGCCTTCATCGACCCGCACGGCCCGGTCAGTGTGCCGGCCGAAACCCGCGAATACGCGATCAACGCCGCCAATATCCGCCATTGGAACGAGTCCATCCGCGCCTATGTCGGCGAGCTGACCGAGGGCGGCGACGGTCCTCGCGGGCGCGATTTCAACACCCGCTGGCTCGCCTCGATGGTGGGCGACGCGTTCCGCATTCTCGGCCGCGGCGGCATCTATCTCTACCCGGCGGACCGCCGCCCCGGCTACGAGCGCGGCCGCCTCCGCCTGCTTTACGAGGCGAACCCGATCGCCTTCCTGATGGAACAGGCCGGCGCCGCCGCCACCGACGGCCTGCAACCGATCCTCGACCTTGCGCCGCACGATATCCACCAGCGAATCCCGCTGGTCTTCGGCTCGGCGGAAGAGGTGCGCCGCGTCGCCCTCGCCATGCGCGAGGCCCCGGCCGCGTCCTCCCCCCTGTTCCACCGCCGCTCGCTGTTTCGCACCGACGCCGCCGCCCTCGGCCTGTCCGCATGAGCCAGCGTCATCCCATCATCTCGGTCACCGGCTCCTCCGGCGCCGGCACCACCTCGGTGCGCAACGTGTTCGAGCAGATCTTCCGCCGCGAGAAGATCACCGCCGCCTATATCGAGGGCGATTCCTTCCACCGCTACAACCGCGCCGAGATGAAGGCGCGCATGGCCGAGGCGGAGGCGGCCGGCAACCGCCATTTCAGCCATTTCAGCCCGGAGAACAATCTCCTCGCCGAGCTTGAGGAAACCTTCGCCGCCTACGCCGCCACCGGCGCCGGCCGCTACCGCCACTACATCCACGACCACGACGAGGCCGAGCGCCACGGCGGCTCGCCGGGCACCTTCACGCCCTGGCAGGATATTCCCGCGCCGACCGACATCCTGCTCTACGAGGGCCTGCACGGCGCGGTGAGGCACGGCGAAATCGACACCGGCCGCCATGCCGATATCAGGATCGGCGTCGTCCCCGTCATCAACCTCGAATGGATCCAGAAAATCCACCGCGACCGCGCCGCCCGCCGCTACTCCACCGAGGCGGTGATGGACACGATCCTGCGCCGCATGCCCGACTACATTCATTACATCTGCCCCCAATTCACCGAGACCGACATCAACTTCCAGCGCGTCCCCACGGTCGACACCTCCAACCCCTTCATCGCCCGCTGGATTCCGACCGCCGATGAATCGATCGTCGTCATCCGCTTCCGCGATCCGCACGGCATCGACTTCCCCTACCTGCTCTCCATGCTGCACGGCAGCTTCATGTCCCGCGCGAACTCGATCGCGGTGCCGGGCAACAAGTTCGACCTCGCCATGCAGCTCATCCTGACCCCGATCATCATGCAACTGATGGACCGAAGGCGCCGGGCCCTGTGACCCGCCGCCGCGCGCCGCTCTTCCGGAAGGAATCCCCATGGCCCGCATAACATTGCGTCAGCTTCTCGATCACGCGGCGGAACGCGGCTATGCCGTCCCCGCCTTCAACATCAACAACATGGAACAGGTCATCGCGATCATGGAGGCCGCCGCCGCCTGCGATGCGCCGGTGATCCTCCAGGCCTCGCGCGGCGCCCGCGCCTATGCCGGCGACCGGATGCTGGTGAAGATGATCGAGGCGGCGGAGGCGGAGCATCCGCAGATTCCCGTCTGCCTGCACCAGGATCACGGCAACGACGAATCCACCTGCCTTTCGGCGATCCAGCACGGCTTCACCAGCGTGATGATGGACGGCTCGCTGCTGGCCGACGCAAGAACACCGGCCGACTACGCCTACAACGTCGCCATCACCGCCCGCGTCACCGAGATGGCGCATCGCGTCGGCGTTTCGGTCGAGGGCGAGCTTGGCGTGCTCGGCAGTCTCGAAACCGGCACCGGCGCCGCCGAGGACGGGCATGGCGCCGAGGGCGCGCTCTCGCGCGACCAGTTGCTGACCGACCCCGACCAGGCCGTCGCCTTCGTCCGCGCCACCGGGGTCGATGCGCTGGCCGTCGCCATGGGCACCTCGCACGGCGCCTACAAATTCTCCCGCAAGCCGGATGGCGCGATCCTCGCGATGGACGTGATCAGCGCGATCAACGAGCGCATGCCCGGCCTGCATCTCGTCATGCACGGCTCATCCTCGGTGCCGCAGGAGTTGCAGGAGGCGTTCAACCGCCACGGCGGCGACATGCCGCAGACCTGGGGCGTGCCCATCGAGGAAATCCTCAACGGCATCCGCCACGGCGTGCGCAAGGTGAATATCGACACCGACTGCCGCCTCGCCATGGCCGCCGCCATCCGCAAGGTCGCCACCGTGAACCGCGCGGAATTCGATCCCCGCCAGTTCCTGAAACCCGCCATCGCGGCCCTGCGCGATCTCTGCCGCGCGCGCTTCCAGGCCTTCGGCACCGCCGGCCAGGCGGCGCGAATCAAGTCCCAGCCCCTCGCTGCCATGGCCCGCCACTACGCCTCCGGCGCCCTCGATCCCGTGATCGATGTCGGCCGCGCCGCTTGATGACACCAGAAGACGGAGTCCGCATCATGGATACGCCAAACCCTAACATCACCGACGAGGCCCAGACCGTTCGCGGCAAGGCGCGCTACAAGTCCGGCGTCCTCGAATACCGCAAGATGGGCTACTGGGAACCCGATTACGAACCGAAGATCACCGATGTCATCGCGCTGTTCCGCATCACCCCGCAGGACGGCGTCGATCCGGTGGAGGCCGCCGCCGCCGTCGCCGGCGAAAGCTCGACCGCGACCTGGACCGTCGTCTGGACCGATCGTCTGACGGCCTGCGAGAAATACCGCGCCAAGGCCTACCGGGTCGATCCGGTGCCCAACGCGCCCGGCCAGTATTTCGCCTATATCGCCTACGATCTCGCCCTGTTCGAGCCGGGCTCGATCGCCAACCTCACCGCCTCGATCATCGGCAACGTGTTCGGCTTCAAGCCGCTCAAGGCGCTGCGTCTTGAAGACATGCGGCTGCCCGTCGCCTATGTGAAGACGTTCGACGGCCCGGCGACCGGCATCGTCGTCGAACGCGAGCGGCTCGACAAGTTCGGCCGCCCCCTGCTCGGCGCGACGGTCAAGCCCAAGCTCGGCCTCTCGGGGCGCAATTACGGCCGCGTCGTCTACGAGGCGCTGAAAGGCGGCCTCGACTTCACCAAGGACGACGAGAACATCAACTCCCAGCCCTTCATGCACTGGCGCGACCGGTTTCTCTACTGCATGGAGGCGGTGAACAAGGCGCAGGCCGCGACCGGCGAGGTCAAGGGCACCTACCTCAACGTCACCGCCGGTACGATGGAGGACATGTACGAACGCGCCGCCTTCGCCCACGAGCTTGGCTCGTCCATCATCATGATCGATCTCGTCATCGGCTACACGGCGATCCAGTCGATGTCGAAATGGGCCCGCCGGCACGACATGATCCTGCACCTGCATCGCGCCGGCCACGGCACCTACACGCGCCACAAGACGCACGGCGTCAGCTTCCGGGTGATCTCGAAGTGGATGCGGCTCGCCGGCGTCGATCACATCCACGCCGGCACCGTGGTCGGCAAGCTCGAAGGCGATCCGCTGACCACCCGCGGCTTCTACGACATCCTGCGCGAGGACTACAACGAAACCCGTTACGAACACGGCATCTTCTTCGATCAGGACTGGGCCGGCACGCGCAAGGTCATGCCGGTCGCCTCGGGCGGAATCCATGCCGGGCAGATGCACCAGCTGCTGCATCATCTCGGCGAGGATGTCGTCCTGCAATTCGGCGGCGGCACGATCGGCCACCCGCAGGGCATCGCCGCCGGGGCGATGGCGAACCGCGTCGCGCTGGAAGCGATGATCCTCGCCCGCAACGAAGGGCGCGACTATCTGGCCGAAGGCCCGCAGATTCTCAACGACGCCGCGCGCCACTGCCTGCCGCTGCGCCAGGCGCTCGATACCTGGGGCGAGGTCAGCTTCAACTACGCCTCGACCGACACGCCCGATTTCGTCCCCACCGCCATGCCGGCCTACTGACGGAGCGTTATCATGAGACTGACCCAGGGCTGCTTTTCGTTTCTCCCCGATCTGACCGATGAACAGATCAGCCGCCAGATCCAGTACTGCCTCGACAAGGGCTGGGCGGTGAACCTCGAATACACCGACGATCCGCACCCGCGGAACACCTACTGGGAGATGTGGGGCCTGCCGATGTTCGACATCCGCGACGCGAAGGCGATCATGTCGGAACTCGCGGAATGCCGCCGCATCCACGACGACTGCTATATCCGCCTCTCGGCCTTCGATGCGACGCACACATGGGAGTCGCTGCGCATTTCCTTCATCGTGCAGCGGCCGCGGGACGAGCCGGGCTTCATGCTGACCCGCGCCGAGGCCGCTGGCCGCACCCTGCGCTATGAAACCCGCGCCTATGTCGTGCAGAAGCCCGAAGGCGCGCGCTACGGCAATTCCGGGTGAGGGGGGTGTCATGCCGGAAACCATGACGGACGCCCCCGCCCCGGGCGAGACGGTCGATCTCCGCGCCGCGTTCGACGGCGCCGGGATCGGCGAGGTGCTGGCGGGGCTGGAGCGCGATCTTGTCGGGCTGCGTCCGGTCAAGGCGCGCATCCGCGAGATCGCCGCGCTGCTGCTGGTCGAGCGCGTCCGCCAGGGGTGCGGCCTCGCCACCGAGGCGCCGACGCTGCACATGTCCTTCACCGGCAATCCCGGCACCGGCAAGACGACGGTGGCGCTGCGCATGGCCTCCATCCTCAAGGCGCTCGGCTTCGTCCGCCAGGGACAGCTCGTCTCCGTCACCCGCGACGACCTGGTCGGCCAGTATATCGGCCACACCGCGCCAAAGACCAAGGAGATCCTGAAAAAGGCCATCGGCGGCGTGCTGTTCATCGACGAGGCGTACTACCTCTACCGCCCCGACAACGAACGCGATTACGGCCAGGAAGCGATCGAGATCCTCCTGCAGGTGATGGAGAACCAGCGCGAGGACCTGGTCGTGATCCTCGCCGGCTATGCCGACCGGATGGAGGATTTCTTCACCCTCAATCCCGGCTTCCGCTCGCGCATCGCCCATCACATCGACTTTCCGGACTATGCGGATGACGAGCTGCTGGCGATCAGCGAGTCGATGCTGGCCCGCCAGCATTACCGCCTCTCGCCCGAGGCCGGCGCGGTCATGGCGCGCTACATCGCCCGCCGCCGCGCCCAGCCCTATTTCGCCAATGCCCGCTCGATCCGCAACGCGCTCGATCGCGCGCGGCTGCGCCAGGCCAACCGGCTGATGGCCGCCCCCCAGCCGATCCCGAAAGCGGCGCTGACGATCATCGAACCGGCGGACCTGCTGGCCAGCCGCGTATTCGCCGCCCCGGCGGCGGACGGTTCTGACTGATGATATCGCAGCGCACGATCTCCCGCCGGATCGCGGGTCGCGCTCACGGAAACAGCCGCGTCGCCGTCCATCCCGCGCCGGCGCGGCTGAACACCGCCCGGTCATGCAGGCGGAACTCCCGGTCCTGCCAGAACTCGATCGTCTCCGGCGTCACCTGCCAGCCCGACCAGTGCGGCGGGCGCGGGATCGGCCCGTCGGCATAGCGCGCCGTCGCCTCCTCCAGCCGCCGTTCCAGCTCGTCCCGCGCGCCGAGCGGCCGCGACTGGTCGGACGCCCAGGCGCCGAGCCGCGAAATCCGCGGCCGGCTGTCGAAATACGCATCCGCCTCGGCCTCGGGCACCGCGCGGCACCGCCCTTCGATGCGGATCTGCCGCCGCAGCGACTTCCAGTGGAACAGCAGCGACACTGCCGGATTCGCCCGGATCTCCAGCGATTTGCGGCTTTCCAGGTTTGTGTAAAAAACAAATCCGGTTTCATCCCACGATTTCAGCAGCACGATCCTGGCCGAGGGGCGGCCCTCCGGCGTCGCGGTGGCCAGCGTCATCGCATTGGGATCGTTGGGCTCTGCGGCTTCGGCGTCCTGCATCCACGCGGCGAAAAGCCGGAACGGATCGGCACTGATATCGATCATCGGTTGCTCTCTCTCCCGTGTCGCAATATCTGATAGTCCAAGCCGCCCCCCGCCACCACCCCGGCCGGGCCGGCCGCGACATGCCAGACTGGAGCCCCCGACATGCAGGAATCCGCCCCGACCTACCCGCTCACCGGCACGCTGATGCGTGGCAAGCGCGGCGTCATCATGGGGGTTGCGAACAACCGCTCGATCGCCTGGGCCATCGCGCAGGCCGTCGCGCGCAGGGCGGCGAGCTCGCCTTCACCTATCAGGGCGAAGCGCTGGAAAAGCGCATCCGCCCGCTCGCCGATAGTGTCGGGTCCGACCTCGTCATCCCCTGCGACGTCACCGACGACGCGGCGCTCGACGACGCCTTCGCCGCCATCGCCGACCGCTGGGGCGAGATCGACTTCCTCGTCCACGCCATCGGCTTCGCCGACAAGCAGTTCCTCCGCGGCCGCTATGCCGACACGCCGCGCGCCGCCTTCCTCCAGGCGATGGACATTTCCTGCTTCTCCTTCACCGCGGCGGCGCAGCGCGCCTCGGCGCTGATGAAGCACGGCGGCGCGATGGTGACGCTCACCTATCTCGGCGCCGAGCGCGTCACCCCGCATTACAACGTCATGGGCGTGGCCAAGGCGGCGCTGGAATCCTCGGTGCGCTACCTCGCCGCCGATCTCGGGCGCGACGCGATCCGGGTCAACGGCCTGTCCGCCGGCCCGATCAAGACGCTCGCCGCCTCCGGCATCGGCGATTTCAGCTACATCCTGAAATGGAACCAGCTCAACGCGCCGCTGGAGCGCAATGTGGCGCTCGAGGAAGTCGGCGCCTCCGGGCTCTATCTGCTGTCCGACCTCTCGCGCGGCGTCACCGGCGAGATTCACCACGTCGATTGCGGCTATCACATCGTCGGCATGAAGAACCCGATGGCGCCGGATATCGACGCCGTCGAGTAATCCCCCGCGCCGGGCGCGATCTCAGATTGGCTTATGCGCCCGGTCGATCAGCCGCCGCAGCAGGCCGGGCTTCTTCTCCGGCCGCGCCGTGGCGGCCACCGCCGAAGCCGCCTCGGCGGCGCGGCGCTCCTTGGTCTTCAGCCACTCGTCAAGGCTCATATTGGCCTTGGCGGCGCGCTTGCGTTCATAGTCGAGCTGGGCGTCGGTCATCTTGCGGGTCATGCGCGCGCCTGTGCCAGAACAACCCGCCGGTATCAAGCGCCCCCGCGCGCATCCCGCCCGCCGGCGCCGAAGCGCCGCAGCATCCCCCGCTCGACGGCGCCGAGCGCGGCATAGATCACGATCCCGGTCAGCGCGAGCAGGGTGAGGGCGGCGAACATGCGCGGAATCTCCAGCCGGTAGCCCGCCTCCAGAATCCGCCCGGCCAGCCCCCCGGCAAACCCGCCCGAACTCGCGACGAACTCCGCCACCACCGCGCCCACCAGCGCCAGCGTGCCGGCAATCCGCAGCCCGGCGAGAAAGAAGGGCAGGGCGGACGGCAGCCGCAGCAGCGCCAGCGTCTGCCATCGGCTCGCCCCGTTCAGCCGGAACAGGTCGGCAAGCTCCGGCGGCGTCGCCGCCAGCCCCGCGGCGGTGTTCGACAGCACCGGAAAGAACGCGACGATGGTGGCGCACACCACCATGGCGGCGAATTGCTGATGCACCCAGATGATGATCAGCGGCGCGATGGCGACCACCGGCGTCACCTGCAACACCACCGCCCAGGGCTGGATCGCCGCGCGCGCCAGCCGGCTCGCCGCCATCGCCAGCGCCAGCGCCATGCCGAGCAGCGCGGCCGCCAGCAGCGCCGCCCCCGTCACCGCGAGGGTCGAGACCAGCGAGAGCAGCAGCGAGCCCCGATCCGCCCAGAACGCCGCGACGATCGCCGCCGGCCCCGGCAGCACATAGGGCTTCACCCGCAAGCCGATCACCAGCCCCTGCCACATCGCCAGCGCCGCGAGGCCGAAAACCACCGGCGCGTAACGCTCGGCGCGGCTCATGCCGGCATCACCGCGCGCAGCGTCTGCGTCACCTCGCGCACCAGCGCCGCATAGGCCGGATCGGTCCGCCGGTCCCCGCCCGCGGCGAGCGGACTGGCAATCTCCGCGGCGATCCGCCCGGCCGCGGCGTCATCACCACGATGCGCGAGGCGAGATACGCCGCCTCGTAGATCGAATGGGTCACGAACACGATCGTGCTCCCCGTCTCCCGCCACAGCGCCAGCAGATCGTCCTGCAACCGGTTGCGCGTAAACTCGTCGAGGGCGGCGAAAGGCTCGTCCATCAGCAGCAGCCGCGGCCGCGACACCAGCGCCCGCGCGATCGCCACCCGCATCCGCATCCCGCCCGACAGCGCCGCAGGCTTCGCATCCTCGAACCCGGCCAGCCCGAGCCGCGCCAGCAGGCCATGCACCAGGGCCGCGTCGCCCTCGAAGCGCCGCCCGGCGAGGCGAAGCGGCAAATGCACGTTCCGCGCGGCACTCGCCCAGGGCAGCAGCGTCGCGTCCTGGAACACGAAGCCGATCTCCCCCGCGCCGGGCGCGGCCCCGCCCTCCCAGGCCAGAAGTCCCGCATCCGGCGCGTCGAGCCCGGCCAGCAGCCGCAGCAGCGTCGACTTGCCGCAGCCCGAGGGGCCGAGCAGGGCGACGAACTCGCCCCGCCCGATCGCCGCGTCGATCCCCGCGAGCGCGACCGTCCCGGCCCCGAACCGCCGCGTCACCCGCTCCAGCCGTACCATCTCAGCGCGCGGCCGCGTTCCCCTTCGGCAGGAAGCGCAGCGTATAGGCCTTGCGATAGTCGAACTGCGCCGGATACAGCCCGGCCGCGCGCATCTGCGCGTAGAAGCCCTTCCACCGCGCATCGGTCATCCCGCCGATGCCGATCTTCGCCGTGGTGGCATCCTCGACCACCTGATGCGCCTTGAGCTGGTCATAGCCGAATTTCAGCAGCGCCGGCGTCATGTCCGGGTTGGCCTTGCGGATCAGCGCGAAGGCGGGCGCCGGATTGCCGTCGAGATAGGATTTCCACCCTTCCGCCGAGGCGGCGATGAAGCGGCGCACCACCGAAGGGTCGGTCTTCGCCAGCTTGCGCGAGGTCGCGATCAACTCGCCATACCCGTCGAACCCCGCCTGGTCGAGCCGCAGCACCACCGGGAAATGCCCGGTCTTCTGCTTCACCAGAAACGGCTCCGAGGTGAGAAACCCCTGCACCACGAGGTCCTTGCTGGTGAAGAACGGGGCGAGACTGAAATCATA
>NZ_CAJQZK010000046.1:0-10942 GCF_907164655.1 Acidocella sp. C78 | reverse complement strand
CCAGGCTGAAGATGTTGCAGAGCGCCATTCCCGGCGGGCGGGCGCAGCAAGGGGGCGCGCTATACGCCGGTGGCCAAGCGGATCGACCGGCCGGACGCGATCGCGTTCATGCTGCGCAACTATCCGCACGTGCAGGACGCGCAGATCGTCAAGCTGCTCGGCACCACCAAGGACACGATCCAGAAGGTGCGCGACAAGTCGCACTGGAACAGCGCCAACATCAAGCCGCGCGACCCGGTGATTCTCGGCCTGTGCAAGCAATCCGACCTGAACGACGTGGTGGCGGCGGCGAATGCGCGGATCGAGCGCGACGGCGAGGAGATGCCGCAGCCGATGACGGATTCGAGCGACGAGGCGGCCTGAGCCGGACACGAGCCGAGCCGGACATGAGACGCCCGGACCGGTGAGCCGGCCCGGGCGGGTTGCAGCCGGCGGGATTTGCCGGCGAGCGCGGGTCAGCCGACCCGGATGCGCTCGATCTCTTCCTTCAGGCGAAGTTTTTCCAGTTTGAGCCGGGCGAGATTTTCATCATCCGGTCGCGGTCGGCGGTCTTCCTCGGTGATTCTGGACTCCAGGCCGGCGTGACGTTGCTTCAGGGATTCCAGTCTCGCTTGCAGGCTCATCCTCGACTCCTTTCCGAGTGTGGACTGTTGTGGCGCAAGCCGGTCGGAGCCCCGACCGGGCGCCTGGGGGGAGTCTAGTCCTGCGCGTTCCGGTTGTCATCAATCTTTATATTCGCGCGCGTGACCGGCGCCGTGGCGGGCGGGAGCGGCAAAACCGGGATAGGCCAGCCTCGCGCGGCTGTGCTAGAAGCGATGGATGCTGACCGACAAGGACAACCTGCTCCGCCAACTGCACGGCCTGCGCAGCGAACACCGGGATCTTGATTCGGTGATCGCCCGGCTCGGCGACGAGAAGCTGACCGACCAGTTGCAGATCCAGCGGCTGAAGAAGCGCAAGCTGCTGCTGCGCGACCAGATTCTGCGGCTCGAAAGCCGGCTGATTCCGGACGATATCGCGTGACGCCGCGGATCGGGATCATCATGGGCAGCCGGTCGGACTGGCCGACCATGCGCCATGCCGCCGAGACGCTGGAGGCGCTCGGCATCGCGTTCGAGGCGCGCGTCGTCTCCGCGCACCGGACACCGCTGCGGATGGTCGAGTATGCCCATGCCGCGCGCGGGCGGGGGCTGGCCGCGATCATCGCCGGGGCCGGCGGCGCGGCGCACCTTCCCGGCATGGTCGCCGCCCTCACCCGGTGCCGGTGCTCGGCGTGCCGGTGGAGAGCGCGGCGCTGAAGGGGGTGGACAGCCTGCATTCGATCGTGCAGATGCCCGGCGGCGTGCCGGTCGCCACCTTCGCGATCGGCAAGGCCGGGGCGATCAACGCCGCCCTTTTCGCCGCCGCCATGCTCGCGGTGACCGACAAGGCCATCGAAGCCAGGCTCGACGCCTGGCGCCGCACCCAGACCGAGACCGTGCCCGACCTGCCCGAGGACCCGCCCACAGAATGACCGGTTTTCCGCTTCCCCCCAACGCCACGATCGGCATCGTCGGCGGCGGCCAGCTCGGCCGCATGTCCGCCATGGCGGCGGCCCGGCTCGGCTATCGCTGCCATATTTTTTCTCCGGAACCCGATGCCCCGGCCTCGCAGGTCGCCGCCGCGACGACGCGGGCGGATTATGACGACAATGCCGCGCTGCTGCGCTTCGCCGATGCGGTGGACGTGATCACCTTCGAGTTCGAGAACGTCTCGGCCGAGGGGCTCGACCTGCTGGCCGATCGCCGCCCGGTGCGGCCGGGGCCGGAGATTTTGCGGATCAGCCAGGACCGGATCGCGGAGAAGCGCTTCCTCAACGAGGCCGGCATCGGCACCGCGCCCTGGGCGCCGGTGCAGACCATGGCGGATCTCACCGCCGCGATCGCCGCAATCGGCCTGCCCGCCGTGCTCAAGACCACCCGGCTCGGCTATGACGGCAAGGGCCAGGCGCTGATCCGCACCGAGGCGGAGGCCGAGATGGCCTTCGGCCTGCTGCATCCGAAGCCGCTGATCCTGGAAGGCTTCGTCGATTTCGCGGCGGAGGGGTCGGTCGTGGTCGCGCGCGGGGCGGAGGGGACGGTCAGCGCCTTCGACATGGTCGAGAACCGGCATCGCGACCATATCCTCGATCTCACCCTGGCCCCTGCCCCGTTCGACCCCGCGCTGCGGGAGACGGCGCGGGAGATGGCGCGCCTCGTTGCCGAGCGGATCGGCCTGGTCGGGCTGCTCGCGGTGGAGTTCTTCATCGGCCGGGATGGCAGGGTGCTGGCCAACGAGATCGCGCCGCGGCCGCACAATTCCGGCCACTGGACGATCGATGCCTGCCCGGCGAGCCAGTTCGAGCTGCATATCCGCGCCGTCGCCGGCCTGCCGCTGCCGCCGGCGATCCGCCATTCCGACGCGGTGATGAAGAACCTCGTCGGGCCCGACGACATCGCGCTCTGGCCGCGTATCGTGGCGACGGCAGGGCTGATCCCGCACCACTACGGCAAGACCGCCGCGCGGCCGGGCCGCAAGCTCGGCCATGTCAACGTGCTGTTCCCGCATGGCGCGCTGCCGGGCGAGTTCGGCATCCAGGCGGCGCTCGGGCCGCTGGCAAGCGGCGCGGATCAATGAGCCTGAAGCTGGCAAGCGGCCCGGACTAGCCGGGCAGGAGCGAAAGCGCGGTCTCCAGCGTGTCGGCCTGCTCGGCCGGCTTGTCGTCGCGGATGCGCAGGATGCGGGGAAAGCGCAGCGCGATGCCGGATTTGTGGCGGGTGGAGCGTTGCGCCGCGTCGAACCCCACCTCCAGCACGATCGCCTTCTCCACCTCGCGCACCGGGCCGTAGCTCGCGACGGTGTGGGCGCGAATCCAGCGGTCGAGCCGGTGCAGCTCGGCATCGGTATAGCCGGAATAGGCCTTGCCGACCGGCACCAGCGCGCCCGCCGCCGTCCAGACGCCGAACGTGTAATCGGAGTAATAGGAGGAGCGCTTGCCGTGGCCGCGCTGGGCGTACATCAGCACGCAGTCGAGGCTGAGCGGGTCGCGCTTCCATTTCCACCAATGGCCTTTCGGGCGGCCGGCGAGATAGGGGCTGTCGGCGCGCTTGAGCATCAGCCCCTCGATCGCGGCGTCGCGCGCGCCGGCGCGAAGGGCGGCGAGATCGTCGGCCGAGGCGAAGCGGATGAGTTCGGACAGGTCCATCCGCGCCGGCGCGGTGCGGGCGAACCAGGCTTCGAGCCGGGCGCGGCGGGCATCGAAGGGCAGTGCGCGAAGGTCGGTTTCGCCCTCGAACAGCATGTCATACAGCCGCACGCCGACCGGGTGGGCGGCGCGGAGTTTCGCCGGGACGCTCTTGCGGTTGAGGCGCTGCTGGAGATCGGCGAAGGGGGCGACCGCGCCATCGCGGATGACCAGCAGCTCGCCATCGAGCACGGCGTGGAAATCCATCGCCGCGACGATTTCGGGGAAGGCCGCGGAGATGTCTTCCGCCCCGCGCGAATAGAGCCGCCGCCCGCCCTGGGTGGAGACGAGCTGGACGCGGATGCCGTCCCATTTCCATTCGGCGCGATGGGCGGACCAGTCGAGCGCGGCGAGATCGGCCGCCTCGATCGGTGGGCGAGCATCGGCGGGCGGAAGACGGGGGCCGCACCTTGTGCGGGGCGCGGGGCACGGCCTTCCAGCCAGTCGAACAACGCGGTGTAGGGCGGCTCCAGCCCGTGCCAGACTTCCTCGATCTCGTCGGCCTCGACGGCGAAGTGCCGGGCCAGGGCGAGTTTGGCGAGGCGCAGCGACGCGCCGACGCGCAGGCCGCCGGTGATCAGCTTGATCAGGGCGATGCGGGTCGAGACGTCGCTCGCATCGAGCCAGGCTTCGATCAGCGCGGGGATCTCGGCGCGGGACGCCGCGCGCAGGGCGGCGACGAGATCGGGCAGGCCGGGCGGGGCCTCGTGCCGTGCCGGCGGCCAGAGCAGGGCGATGGTCTCGGCGAGGTCGCCGACGAAATCGTAGGACAGCGCGAACAGCTCGGGATCGGTGCGGGCGGCGGCCAGCTCGCGCAGCATGGCGGGTTTGGCACCCGGAAAGTCGAGCGCGCCGGCGATGGCGGCGAGCGCGTAGCCGCGCTCGGGATCGGGGCGGTGGACGAAATAATCGGCGAGGAGTGCGATCTTGGCGTTGCGGCCGGTGGTGTAGAGCAGGCGTTCCAGCAGGTCGGCGAAGGGTTTCATTCCTGCTCCGCCTCGTCGCCATAGCCGATCAGGCTGAGCGCCCGGCCGCGCCGGCCCAGCAGCGAGAGCTGGCGCAGCAGGGCCGCCTCGGCGCCGTGGGTGACCCAGATTTCCGGGGCGGCGACATCCTCCACCGTGGCGAGCAGTTCGTCCCAGTCGGCATGATCGGAGATGACGAGCGGCAGCTCGACGCCGGAGGCCTTGGCGCGCTGGCGGACGCGCATCCAGCCCGAGGCGACGGCGATCACCGGATCATCGAGCCGCCGCGCCCAGCGATCCGCCACCGCCGAGGGCGGGGCGAGGACGATGGCGCCCTTGAGCGCGTCCTTGTCGGCGACGGTGGCGGGCGGAGATCGCCCAGGGGCACGCCGAGGGTTTCATAGAGGTCGCAGAGTTTTTGCAGGGCGCCGTGGAGATAGATCGGGGAATCGTATCCGGCTTCCCGCAGCAGGGCGATCAGCCGCTGCGCCTTGCCAAGCCCGTAGGCGCCGACGAGATGGGCGCGGGCGGGGAAGACGCTCATGGAATGGAGCAGTTTCGCGACTTCCGCCGCGGCGTCCGGGTGGCGGAAGACCGGCAGGCCGAAGGTCGCTTCGGTGACGAACACGTCGCACGTCACCGGGGCGAAGGGCGCGCAGGTGGGGTCGCGCCGGCGCTTGTAGTCGCCCGAGACCACGGCGCGGCTGCCCTCGTAGTCCAGCACCACCTGGCAGGAGCCGAGGACATGGCCGGCGGGGACAAGGGAGACGCCAACGCCGTTGATGCGGACGATCTCGTCCGGTGCGGCGACCTGCTGCGCGGCGCCGGCCCGCGACTCGCCCATCCGCACCCGCATGATCGCCAGCGTCTCGGCGCTGGCGAGCACATGGCGATGGCCGGGGCGGGCATGGTCGGCATGGCCATGGGTGATCACCGCGCGGTCGACGGCGCGGGTCGGGTCGATGAAAAAGTCGCCGGGCACGCAATGGAGCCCTTCGGGGCGGGGATGCAGCCAGGTTTCGGGATGCGGAGGCATGGCCGCAAGATGGGGCGGATTGCAGGTTTCGCCAAGTCTGCCATGTCTGGCGGGTGACCACCCTGCCCGCCCCTTTCGCCGACTGGTTCGCCGCGCGCGGCTGGACGCCGCGGCCGCACCAGCTCGCCGTGCTCGATGCGGTGCGGCGGAGAGAAAACGCGCTGCTGATCGCGCCCACCGGCGGGGGCAAGACGCTGGCCGGGTTCCTGCCCAGCCTGATCGCGCTGGCCGACGATCCGCCGGAGGGGCTGCATACGATCTATGTCAGCCCGCTGAAGGCGCTGGCCACCGATATCGCCCGCAATCTCGAAGCGCCGGTGGCGGAGATGGGCCTGCCGATCCGCGTCGAGACCCGCACCGGGGATACGCCGGCGAACCGGCGGGCACGGCAGCGCGCGCGGCCGCCGCATATTCTGCTGACCACGCCGGAGAGCCTGGCGCTGCTGCTCTACGATCCGGAGGCGGCGTCGCGTTTCGCGGGGCTGGCGAGCATCGTGATCGACGAGGTGCACGCGCTGGCCGGGACCAAGCGGGGCGACCAGCTCGCACTCTGCCTCGCGCGGCTGGCACGTCTGGCACCGGCGGCGGTGCGGATCGGGCTGTCGGCGACGATCGCCCATCCCACGGCGATCCGCGACTGGATCTCGCCGGATGGCAAAGGCGGGGCGACCGAGATGATTACGGGCGAGGCCGGGGCGGCGCCGGAGATCGGGATGTTGATCGGGCCGGCGCGGATGCCGTGGTCCGGCCACATGGGGCTGATGGCGGCGGAGGCGGTGCTGGCGCGCATCCGCGAAGCGCGGATGACGATCGTGTTCGTCAACACCCGCGCCCAGGCCGAGCTGATGTTCGAGGCGCTGTGGAAGCACAACGAGGAGACCCTGCCGATCGCGCTGCATCACGGCAGCCTCGCGGTGGAGCAGCGCCGCCGCGTCGAGGCGGCGATGGCGGGAGGAAAACTGCGCGCCGTGGTCGCGACCTCCTCGCTCGATCTCGGCATCGACTGGGCGGGCGTGGACCAGGTGATCCAGATCGGCGCGCCGAAGGGGGTGTCGCGCCTGCTGCAACGGCTCGGCCGGGCCAATCACCGGCTCGACGAGGCCTCGCGCGCGCTGCTCGTGCCCGCCAACCGCTTCGAGGTGCTGGAATGCGCTGCGGCGATCGAGGGGGTGGCGGCGCAGGATCTCGACGGCGACCCGCCGCGGCCGGGCGGGCTCGATGTGCTGGCGCAGCACGTGCTGGGCTGCGCCTGCGCCGCGCCGTTCCACCCCAACGACCTGTTCGCCGAGATCACCGCGTCAGCGCCCTATGCCGCGCTGGCGCGCAAGGATTTCGACGACGTGCTGCGCTTCGTCGAGGATGGGGGCTACGCGCTCGCGGTGTATGAGCGGTATCGAAGGCTGTTTCGCGACGCCGAGGGGGTGGTGCATGTGCGCAACGAGGCGGTGGCGCGGCGGCTGCGGATGAATATCGGCACCATCGTCGAGGCGCCGGTGCTGAAGGTGCGGCTCGGCGGCGGGCGCGGCGGGATCGTGCTCGGCGAGGTCGAGGAGTATTTCGCGGCGATGCTCGCACCGGGCGACACGTTCCGCTTCGCCGGGCGGTTGCTGCGCTTTCTCGGCATTCGCGAGACCAGCGTGCTCTGCGCCGAGGGCGGACGGGCGAGCCGAGGATTCCTGCCTATGTCGGCGGGCGGATGCCGCTTTCGACCAACCTCGCCGACCGGGTGCGGCTGATGCTGCACACGCCGGCGACGTGGGACCGCTTTCCCGCGCCGGTGCGCGAATGGCTCGGCCTGCAGGCGGCGCGCTCGGCGCTGCCGGCGCCGGACGACCTGCTGGTGGAGACGTTTCCGCGCGGCGGGCGGTGGTATCTCGTGGCGTATTGCTTCGAGGGGCGGCAGGCGCACCAGGCGCTGGGGATGCTGCTGACCCGCAGGCTGGAGCGGTTCGGGTTTCAGCCGCTCGGCTATGTCGCGACCGATTACGTGCTCGGCATCTGGTGCGCGCGCGAGCCCACCGGGGTCGGGCGGCTGTTCGAGGAGGATCTGCTCGGCGAGGATCTCGAATCGTGGATGGCGGACAGCTCGATGCTGCGGCGGAGTTTCCGCAACGTCGCGGTGATCGCCGGGCTGATCGAGCGGGTGCATCCGGGCGGCGAAAAGAACCGTAGACAGATCACCGTCAATACCGATCTGATCTATGATGTTCTCCGCAAGCACGACCCGACCCATATTCTGCTCCGCGCCACCTGGGCCGACGCCGCGCACGGGCTGGTCGATCTCGCCCGCATCGCCGGCATGCTGGCGCGGGCGCGCGGGCGGGTGCATCACCGCGCCCTGCCCCGGGTTTCGCCGCTCGCCGTGCCCGTGCTGCTCGAAATCGGCCGCGAGCGGGTCGGCGGCGGCGAGGCCGAGGAGGCGCTGCTCGGCGAGGCCGAGGCGCTCATCGCCGAGGCGATGGGGCCGGGCGCTCTGGTCTAACCCGCGCGGCTGTGAAATGAGCGGCATCATGACTGCCGCACCGATTCACCGCGCCGCCGGGCGCTTCCTGCTCGACCCCGCCGGCGCCGTGTTCTGGCCGGAGCGGCGGGCGCTGATCGTCGCCGATCTGCACCTTGAGAAAGCCTCGTCGATCGCCGCGCGCGGCGGGCTGCTGCCGCCCTATGACAGCCGGGCGACGCTGGACCGGCTCGCGCTGCTGCTGCGCCGCTACGCGCCGGAGCGGGTGATCGCGCTCGGCGACAGTTTCCACGATGCGGCCGGGCGCGCCCGGCTGCCGGCGGAGGACGCTTCGCGGCTGGCGCGGATGGAGGCGGCGCATCGCTTCCTCTGGATCGAGGGCAATCATGATCAGGGCGCGGGGCGCGCCGACCACGCCGAGGCGGGCGCCGTGTTCCGCCATGCGGCGGGTGAGGTGGCGCCGGGGACGGTGGAGTTTTCCGGGCATTTCCATCCGAAGGCGCGGATCGCGACGCGGGCGGGCGCGGTGGCGCGGCCCTGTTTCGTGACCGACGCGCATCGGGTGCTGCTGCCGGCCTTCGGCGCCTATGCCGGCGGGCTGGAGGTGACGGCGCCGCCGATCCGCGCGCTGTTTCCGCGCGGCGGGCAGGTGTTCCTGCTCGGCCGCGACCGCGTTTACGCCTTTCCCCTCGCCCATGCCGCAAAGGCCGCGTGATGACGACCACACTGCTCTGGCTGCGCAACGACCTGCGCCTGGCTGACAATCCGGCGCTTTCCGCCGCCATCGAGGGCGGCGCGGTGCTGGCGGTTTTCGTGCTCGATCCGGCGGCGGAGACGGGCGGGGCGTCACGCTGGTGGCTGCACCATTCGCTCGCCGCCCTTGAGGCGGATTTCGCCGCGCGCGGGGGGCGGCTGGTGCTGCGGCGGGGCGATGCGGCGGCGATCATCCCGGCGCTGGCGCGGGAGGTTGGCGCCAGCGCGGTTCATGCCGGGCGGGCGCACGAGCCCTGGCTGCGGGAGGCCGACCGGCGCGTGGCGGCTGCGTTGCAGGATACGGGGATCGGGTTTCATCGCCATCGCTCGGCGCTGATGTTCGGCCCGGAGCGGATCACCACCAAGACCGGCGGGGTCTATGGCGTCTATACGCCGTTCTCGCGCGCCTGTTTCGAGGCTTTCGCGCCGCGCCCGCCGATCGCGGCACCGGGGCGGATCGAAGCCGCCGGCGATCCGGGCAGCGAGCGGCTCGCCGACTGGGGGCTGCTGCCGACGCAGCCCGACTGGGCCGGCGGGCTGCGGGCGAGCTGGACGCCGGGCGAGGCCGGGGCGCGGGCGCGGCTCGACGCCTTTCTCGCCAACGGCTTCGGCGATTATGACCGCCAGCGCGACCTGCCGGGGATCGCCGGCACCTCGGGCCTGTCGCCGCACCTGCATTGGGGGGAGATCGCGATCGACGCCGTCTGGCGCGACGCGGCGGCGGCGGCGGGGCGCGAGGCGGCGCGGCAGACCTTTCTCAAGGAGCTGATCTGGCGCGAATTCGCCGCCTATCTGCTCTGGCACACGCCGGATCTCGCGACCCGGCCGATGAAGCCAGCCTTCGCCGCGATGCCCTGGCGGGAGAGTGCCGCGGACCTCGCCGCCTGGCAGCGCGGGCGGACCGGGGTGCCGATCGTCGATGCCGGGATGCGCCAGCTCTGGCGGACCGGCTGGATGCATAACCGGGTGCGGATGATCGTCGCCTCCTTCCTGGTCAAGCACCTGCTGCTGCCCTGGCAGGCGGAGAGCGGTGGTTTCATGACTGTCTCGTCGATGCCGATGCGGCCTCCAACGCGGCCTCGTGGCAATGGGTGGCGGGCAGCGGGGCCGATGCGGCGCCCTATTTCCGCATCTTCAACCCGGTGTTGCAGGGGCGGAAATTCGACCCGGACGGCGCCTATGTCCGCCGTTTCGTGCCCGAACTCGCCAATTTGCCGGACAAGTATGTCCATGCGCCGTGGGAGGCGCCGGAGATGGTGCTGCGCGGCGCCGGCGTGCGGCTGGGGGCAAGCTATCCGCGGCCGATCGTCGGCCTCGCCGAGGGGCGGGAGCGCGCACTCGCCGCCTTCGCCGCGATCAGCGGGACGGCGCCATGAGCGGAGGGCGGCTTGCCGTGATCGGCGGCGGCATCGCCGGGATGGCGATGGCCTGGCTGGCGCGGGCGCGGCGGAATGTCGTGCTGTTCGAGGCGGCGCCGATCCTCGGCGGCCATGCCGACACCCAGCAGGTGCGGCTGGGCGCGCAGGAGATCGCGGTCGATACCGGGTTCATCGTGCTGAACGACCGCAACTATCCGAACCTCGAAGCCTTCTTCCGCGACCTCGGCGTCGCTACCCATGACACCGACATGTCCTTCGGCGTGTCGATCGGCGGCGGCGAGCTTGAATATGGCGGCGGCTCGCTCGGGCAGTTGTTCGCGCAGAGGCGCAACCTGGTGCGCCCGCGCTTCCTGCGCATGCTGCGCGACGTGCTGCGCTTCAACCGCGAGGCGCCCGCGCTGCTACATGCGACGGGCAACGAGTCGCTGGGCGGCTGGCTGGACCGCAACGGCTACGGGCGGGATTTCGTCGAGGATCATATCCTGCCGATGGGGGCGGCGATCTGGTCCGCCTCGGTCGAGGGGATGCGGGCCTTTCCGGCGCGGCATTTCGCCCGGTTCTTCCACAATCACGGCCTGCTGACGCTGAACGACCGGCCGCAATGGCGGACGGTGAGCGGCGGCTCGCGCCGCTATGTCGAGCGCGTGGCGGCTTCACTCGGCGAGCGGGTGCGGCTTTCGGCGCCGGTGCGACAGGTGCGGCGCGCGGAGGGCTGCGTCATTGTCGTCACCGATGCGGGCGAGGAGATGTTCGACGAGGTGGTGTTCGCCTGCCACGCCGACCAGGCGCTGGCGATGCTGGCCGACCCTTCGCCGGACGCGCGGGCGATTCTGGGCGCGGTGCGGTTTCAGCCCAACCGCGCCGTGCTGCATACCGACACCGCGCTGATGCCGCGGCGGCGGGCGGTGTGGTCGTCCTGGAACTATCTCGCCCGCGACGCCGCCGATCATGGCCGCGCCGTCAGCGTCACCTACTGGATGAACCGGTTGCAGGGTCTCGTGACCGCGCGGCCGCTGCTGGTCAGCCTCAACCCGCTGGTCGAGCCCGATCCGGCGACGGTGCTGCGCGTGCGCGACTATACCCACC
>NZ_CAJQZK010000045.1:0-12316 GCF_907164655.1 Acidocella sp. C78 | reverse complement strand
TCATTCGCTCTGTTTGCTTCTTGGACGTTTCCTCCCTAAACTTGGCGGCACGAAAGTGCCGCCATTTTTTTGATCCATCAAGAAATTGCGGCGGCGATGGGGGGGGCGTTCACTTCAGTGCGGCCATTCACTACACTCGTGCGTGAAGGAGTTCCCGATGCTGAATACCAGCCCCGATTTCAAGGAAAATTCTCGCCGCGCGATGCAGGACGCCGGGTTGCAGAAGGCGCTCGATCGCGCCCGCAAGCCCTTCGCGCAGACCCGCGCCGCCGCGGTTGCCCGGCTGCCCGAGTTCGAGACCCTGCGCGAAACCGCGAAAGGCATCAAGAATCACACGCTGGCGAATCTCGACGTCTATCTGGAGCGCTATGCCGAGCAGGTCGAGGCCCATGGCGGGCAGGTTCACTGGTGCCGCACCGCCGAGGATGCGCGGGCCGCCGTGCTCGACATCTGCCGCCGGGTGGGCGCGAAAACCGTGACCAAGGGCAAGTCGATGATCTCCGAAGAGATCGGGCTGAACGAGCACCTCGCGGAGAACGGCGTCCGCCCGGTCGAGACCGATCTCGGCGAATACATTCTGCAGATCAGGGGCGAGGCGCCGAGCCACATCATCGGCCCGGCCTTCCATCTCAACCGCGAGGATTGGGAAGCCAGTTTCCGCGCCGCCCACACCCATCTGCCGGCCGACCGCGTGTTTCACGAGAAACGCGACATCCAGGCCGAAGCCCGCGCGGTGCTGCGCGAGCAGTTCATCGCCGCGGATGTCGGCATCACCGGCGCCAATTTCCTGATCGCTGAAACCGGCAGTTCGGTGATCGTCACCAACGAGGGCAATGGCGACCTCACGCAGACCCTGCCGCGCGTGCATATCGTGCTCGCCAGCCTCGAGAAAATCGTCCCGACCCTGGAGGACACCGTCTCGCTGCTGCGGGTTCTGGCGCGCTCGGCCACCGGGCAGGAATTCTCGGTCTACACGACGTTCTCCACCGGCGCGAAACGCCCTGGCGACCCCGACGGGCCGGAGGAATATCACGTCATCCTGCTCGACAATGGCCGCTCGAACATGGTCGGCACCGAGTTCCAGGACATGCTGCGCTGCATCCGCTGCTCGGCCTGCATGAACCATTGCCCGGTCTATCTCACCGTGGGCGGCCACGCCTATGGCTCGATGTATTCCGGCCCGATGGGCAGCGTGCTGACCCCGGCCATCTTCGGCGCCGAGCAGGCGCATCTGCTGCCCACGGCCTCGACCTTCTGCGGCAAATGCGAAAGCGTCTGCCCGATGAAGATTCCGCTCACCGGCATGATGCGTCACTGGCGCGAGCGGGCCTTCGAGCGGCATCTCGCCCCGGCGACCACGCGCTACGGCATTCGCGGCTGGGGATTCGTCGCCCGCCGCCCCGGGCTCTATCGCGGCGTTGCCCGCATCGCCGCCTGGGGGCTCGGCATGATGGGCCGCAAGCGCGGCCGCTTCGGCTGGCTACCGCTGGCCGGCGCCTGGACCGCCGCGCGCGACATGCCCGCCCCCGAGGGCGAGACCTTCTTCGCACGCTATGCACGGGAGCAGCGCAGCCGATGAAACAGGACAACCAGGCCCAGCGCGCGGCGATTCTCGGCACGATCCGGCGCGGCCTCGGGCGCGGCGCGCTGCCCGCCGATCAGGCGGCGATGCTCCGCACCCGGCTCGATGCCCATCCGCGCCACACCATCCCCGCCCGCGTCGCACTCGACCATGACGCGCTGATCGAGCTGTTCATCGCCAATGCGACGCGGGAATACGCGACCGTCCAGCGCCTGGCCGACCCGGCGGATCTGCCCGCCCATGTCGCGGGCTACCTGCGCGAGCAGAACCTGCCGGCGGAACTGGTGATCGCCCCGCATCCCGATCTGGAGGACGCGAACTGGAACGATGCCCCGCTGCTCGCCCATCGCTTCGGCCGCGCCCAGCCGAGCGACATGGTCTCGGTGCAGCGCGGCTTCGCGGCGATCGCGGAAACCGGCACGCTGATGCTGCCCTCGGGCCAGCGCTCGCCGACCACGCTCAACCTGCTGCCGGATACCGAAATCGTCGTGCTCCGCGACTCTGACGTGGTCGGTCCCTATGAGGACGCGTTCGACCGGCTGCGCCAGGCGGGCGGCATGCCGCGCAACGTGATGCTGGTCACCGGGCCGTCGCGCTCGGCCGATATCGAGCGCACGCTCGAACTCGGCGCGCATGGCCCGCGGCGGCTGCATATCGTGCTGCTCGGCGACGCAGGCGGAGATGGCGCGCAGGGCTAAACCCCTTCCGGCCGCCGATCTGGAGGTCTGGACGCGCTATCTGCGCCACGTCCGCCCGTTGCGCGGCGTGCGCGTGCCCGAGGCGCCGCCTGCCAACAAGCCCGCCAGCGCGAGGCCCGAGCCCACAATCGCGGCGCCAACGCCGGCTCCGGCTCTGGCGCCGGTTTTGCCGCCACGCCGCCCGGCAGTGGCGATCGGCGTGGCGCCGCCGGGGCTCGACCGCGCGACCTGGACAAAATTCCGCGCCGGGCAGATCGCGCCGGAACGCACGCTCGACCTGCACGGCATGACCACGGCGGCCGCGCATGTCGCGGTCAGCGCGCTCATCGCCGGCGCGGTTTCGCGTGGGATGCGCTGTGTGGAGATCGTCACCGGCCATGGAAGGCGGGCCGGCGGCGAGGGGGTGCTGCGGCGCGAGGTTCCGTTCTGGCTTAACGATGGCGCGCTGCGCTCGCACATCCTCGCGGTCTGCCATCCGCACGCCGCCAACCAGGGGGCGCTGCGCGTGCTGCTGCGCAGGGTCCGCCCGTGAGGCCCGGCGGATGACCCCGTTCGGCGCGCGGCTGCGCGCCCTGCGGGCCCAGCGCGGAATGACCCTGCGCGAGATGGCTGAGGGCATCGGCGTCTCGGCGGCCTATCTGTCCGCGCTCGAACACGGCAGGCGCGGCGCGCCCTCGCCGGGGCTGATCCATCAGATCTGCGAGCTGTTCAGCCTGATCTGGGACGAGGCGCACGAGCTGGCCGATCTCGCCCGCGATTCCCGCCCGCGGATCAGCCTGCACACCGGTGGGCTTTCCCCGGCGCAGACCGCGCTGGCCAACCGCTTCGCCCGCCAGCTGCGGCACCTGCCGGACCACACGGTTGCCGCGATCGATGCGTTGCTGCGTGAAACGCCCGTTCCACCGTCCGCCGGGGGTGAGGCGGCGGAAAAGTGAACCGCCGGGGCAATGTCTCACGGACTGTGACACTTGCCCAACGACTCCGCCTGCGGCACCATGGAGGCATAAGCAGAGGAGACTTCCAGATATGACGACCCATAAGGGCGCCTGTTTCTGCGGCGCTGTCGAAATCGAAGCGAGCGGCGAGCCGGAAGGCATGGGCATCTGCCATTGCCGTTCCTGCCGTTCGTGGTCCGGCGGCCCGGTGAACGCCTTCAGCCTGTGGAAACCCGAGGCCGTCACGGTCACCAAAGGCGAGGAACACATCGCCACCTACGCCAAGACGCCGATGAGCGAGCGCAAGTTCTGCCGGCTTTGCGGCGGCCACATCATGGCCAATCACCCGCCTCTCGGACTGGTCGACGTGTTCTCGGCGACGATCCCGACACTCGATCACAAGCCCGGCCTGCATGTGAATTACAGCGAAACTGTTCTACCCATTCACGACGGATTGCCGAAATTCGCCGACTTTCCGGCGGAATTCGGCGGGTCCGGAAAGCTGATCGCCGAATAGGCGACGCGTGCGGGCGAGCGGATCGCTTGCCCGCCTTCAGCGCTGACCATCCCTCCGTCCAGCCGCCATCGCCGTTGCCGGTCCATCCGGATTGGACGACGCGCAGGGTTCAGAACCGGAACATCCGGATCGTCGGCCCTGCCGGTCCTGGGTTTCGGCTCGGTACGAACCGCGCGTAGAAATAGAGGCCGACACCCGCCAGCAGCAGCACCGGCAGGGTGAACACCGCAAGCCAGAACAGCATTGCGACGAAGCCGAGCGCGATCCCGAACATCAGGAGCCGCGCCGCGATGGCCACCAGTGACGGTTTGCGGGTCGGAAGATCGCGGAAATCCCCCGAAACGGTCATGTCTATGGTCGGGCCGTGATAATGTCCCATGAAACGGATGTTGGCGCTTGAATCGCCCGCCGGCAAGAAGCGGGGGCTCAAAACGTGATGAACATTTTGCAATCGGATGACAGCGCCGCCCCGGATCGGCGCCGCCGACAGGCCGGATGCGCCTCAGAACAGGGCGATGAAGGACGCGCGCGATCCCTCGGTGTCGAGATGAAATTCCGCGAGCCATGCCGGAACCCGGTCGGCCGGCATCGGCCGGGCGATTCCGTATCCCTGTCCAAATCCGGCGCCGCAGCGCAGCGCCATGTCGATCAGCTCCGGGGTTTCGAGCCCCTCCACCGTCACCGCGATCTCGAGCCGCAGCGCGAGCTGCACGAGCGCTTCGACCAGCTTGATCGACCGTTCGTCCTGTGCCGAAATCCCCCGCACCAGCCCCTGGTCGATCTTGACCATGTCGAACGGAAGGTTCCGCAGCCGCATCAGGCTGCCATAACCGGCGCCGAGATCGTCCAGCGCCAGTTGCACGCCCATGTGATGAAGGGTTTCGATCGTGCTCAGCCCCAGATCGCCGGCAACGAAATCCTGATCTTCGAGCAGTTCGAGGGTCAGCCGCCGCGGATCGAGATCGAACGTATCGAGGGCGGCGCGGATCCAGCGGACACAGTCCGGGTGGCGCAGCGTCGTCGGTGGCAGGTTGAGCGACAGATCGACATCGAATCCGAGCCGGCGATAGCCGCAAACCGCATGCATGGCCTGGTGCATGCCTTCGATGAACAGGCGGTCGAGATCCTGCTGGCTGAGAACCGGCAGAAACTGCCCCGGACCGACCAGCCGGCCATCGCCGAGATCGAGCCTGGCGAGGGCTTCGAGTTTCGCGACCTTGCCGGTCCGCAGATTGACGATCGGCTGCATGAACATCTGCAAGCCGCCATCGAACAGCCGGCTGCGCCACGCCTGCCGCTCGGCGGCGGGCATCAGCGCCAGGGACTCGTCCCTGGTCTGCTCAAGGCCACGGGCGGCGATCAGGCTGAGCGCCTCGAGCGAGTCGCTCGTCACCGGGGCGGCGAACTGGTTCGGCAGCCTGCCATACATCACAAGCACCGCCCGCAGCCGGCCGGTGAGTTCGGTGATCGGCAACGCCACCGCGCTCAGCACGCCCTCGGCAGCGAGAACGCGCTGGCACGCATCGGCATCGTCAGGGCCGACGAAAGCGTGCGCCGGGCCGCGTTCGGGTTCGGCGGTGAACCACGCCCGTGCGATCGGATGATCGCCCAGATCCTTCAGCTTCAGCCCGCCCAGCCGCAGCGTCGGATGCCGCTCCATCATCCCCGCATGCCCCGAACTCTCGGACTCGATGACGAGCCGTCCGTCCACCGCCTCGGTATAGATCGCGCAGCAGGCGATGAACGGCCAGCCGGCCAGCGCCGCGGTGATGGCGTCGCAGACATCGACGCTGCGGGTCATCCGGCGGGTTTCCAGCGCCAGCGTGCCGAGCGTGCGATGGATCTCGTGGCGCAATCCCGCCGCCGCGTCCTGCTGGATCTCCATGTCCAGTTCGCAGCGTTGCAGGATGATGTCGAGATAGAGCTGGCGCTGGCTGATCCGGCCCGGAATTCGCTGGCTCGCTACCGAGATGCGCTGATACAGCCCGCTCATCGCGTTGGTGCGGGCGCTGATATCGACCCCGAGGGCGACGTGCAGCCGGCCGATGCGGGATGCTTCCGCGCGATGTCGTTCGGGGTTCAGCGCGGGATCGAGCAGCATGAGGATATGGCGGGCGACCGCCAGCTTCAGACGCTCGTGCCGCCCCTCGTCCAGCGGCTCCATCACGGCGCGGTTTCGCGGGTCGGACATGATGTCGTCCAGCATCGCCTGCGCGATGTCGGGAATACAGGGCCGCAGGAAGCGCAGGGCCCAGGCGATGGGAAGGATATGTTCGGACGAATACGGGTCGAGCTGCCGCCGCCTCGATCCGTATCGGCGTTGCACCTGCCCGAACAGCGAGATCTCGGCCCGGCCCAGCAGCGAGGCGGCGGAATCCGTATCCGCAGGGTATAGCGCGCTGCCGAGGGAAATGCCGATCGTCTCGGCGGTTGCTCCGGCAATCTGGAACGGCTCGGCGGCAACCGCGAGAACCGCATCGATCCGCGCATGCATCTCGCCCTCGGCAATGTCGGCATGCGCGAAAGCGAACGAATCCGCCCCGACCCGGGCGTGGAGAACCGCGTCCGGCAGCGCCGCGAGCCGCTGCGCGAGGGTGCGCAGCAGGTTGTCGCCGGCGGCGCGCCCGATGCGGGCGTTGATATCCGAGAAATCCTCAATGTCGACGACGATGACGGCAAGTTGCCGGCCGGGCGCGAGGCCGCTGCAAAGCGCTGGAATCTCCTCCTCGAACCTGGTCCGGGTCGCGAGGCCGGTCAGGTCGTCGACCCGCCGCGCCCTTTCCAGCGCCTCCGCCGCGATCTGCTCGCGCCGGCGGCTGCGCGCGACGAGCATGACCAGTTGCGAAAGGATGACGACGAAGAGGATTTCAAGGCTCCACCTGATCCAGCCGCTGCTGACCCAGCGATTGGTGACATAGGCGGCGGGCCAGCTCGCCGTCACCTCCAGCGGCAGGCCCGGAACGGCCGCGGGCTCAGCCGTGCTGGCAGCCGGCGTGGCGCCGGCCCCGGCGGCGGCGGGCTGGTGCGGGCCGCGATGGGCGAGGCTGCTGAAATCGAGCCTGCCGTTATGCCAGACCACGAGATTGGAGCGGTTTCGCATGTCGGTGACGGCAAGGGTGAGCGGCAGGCGGGCATGGCCGGCATAAGCCAGCAGCCGGTCGAGCCGGTAGGGCGTGCCGACGAAATAGCGCGTCTGGCCGTTGGCGCCGATGTCGCGGAACCGCATCGTGATGGCGTAGCTGTGAACCCGGGCCGCGTAGCGGGGCCGACCGAGCAGATATTGGGGGTGGCTGGCGAGCGGCGTAAATCCGTTGGCCAGGGTGATCGGGCGCTTGGGCTGTTTCTTCGTCGACCAGATGATGCGGTTGCCGTCGGGTGACTGCACGTTGAAGGCATAGAGGCTCGGGTGCAGCGCCATGAAGCGATAGAGCGCCCGGACGGTCCGCGGCGATGGTGCGATCGTGCCATCCGGCGCGGGGGCCAGCAGGCTCACGCCGATGAATTCCAACTCGGTGAACTGGTTGAACAGCCGCCGCGCGATCGTGCCGGCATACTCGGTGGCGACCGTTTTCGCCTCCGCCCGGACACGGCTGGAAAGCTCTCCATACTTGAACCACTCGAAGCCGCCGCAAATCAGGACAACGAGAGCAACCGTGCCCCAGAGAAAGCCGATCACGTCTCTCATCCAGGGAGATTTCTGGTTGCGCATGCCGAAAGTGACTCGAGTTGTCTGCCTGTATTTCGTCAGTTTGACTGATAAATGCTTTCCATGTTCACTTCAAATCATAGTCGAATGATCATGATATTTAAATCTTAAATATAGTTTAAAATATTATTGAAAATAGTGCTTCATGAGTTGATTCTAAACCCTAAAGGTAAACAGCCGGCTAACGACGGGCGGGCGGCGCCCGTCGCGTCGTCCCGGTGCCGGGTCAGCGGGGCGAGACGCGGATCAGGCCAGCAGGGCGGCGGCGCAGGCTTCGAGAATCGCGTCGGTATCGATGCCGTAGACACGATAGAGATCGGGGATATCCCCCGACTGGCCGAACCGGTCGACGCCGAGCGTGTTGATCCGCTGGCCGCGCACGCCGCCGATCCATGCATGGGTGCTGGGATGGCCGTCCAGCACCGTCACCAGCCTCGCTTCGGCGCAGAGCGGTGCGAGCAGCCGCTCGATATGGGAAAGGGCGGCGGGCTCGCCGCTCCGGCGGGCCTGCTGCGCGCTGCGCCACTCGGCGAAAAGCCGGTCGGGGCTGGTCAGGGCCAGCAGCCCGGCGCCGGGAATGTCCTCCAGCAGCATCGCATGCGCCGCTTCCGCTTCCGGCGCCACGGCGCCCTGGTAGATGATCGCGATGCGCGCGCCCGGCGCCGGCGGCCGCACCCAGTGACCGCCGGCGATCACGTCCGCCGCCTCGATCCGCCGTTCGGGCTGGGACATGGCGCGGGTCGACAGGCGGAACCAGATCGACGAGCCCTCGGGGCGCTGCATCCAGTCGAACCCGTAGCGCATCAGCAGCAGCAATTCGTCGCAATAGGCGGGCTCGAAGGCGGCGATGCCGTCCTGCACCATGCCCAGCAGCGGCGTGTTGTTGGACTGGTGCTGGCCGCCCTCCGGCGAAATGCTGATGCCCGAGGGGGTCGCCACCAGCATGAACCGCGCATCCTGGTAGCAGCCATAGACCAGCGCATCGTGGCCGCGATTGACGAACGGATCATAGACGGTGCCAACCGGCAGCAGCCGCGCGCCGTAGAGCGGCGCCGCAAGCCCGGCGGCCGCGAGCAGCAGGAACAGGTTCTGTTCGGCGATGCCAAGCTCGATATGCTGGCCTTCCGGGCTCATGCCCCAGCGCTGCGCCGAGGCGAGCTTCTGGTCGCGAAACATGTCGTTTCGCGTATGCCGGTCGAAAATGCCGCGGCGGTTGACCCAGGGGCCAAGGCTGGTGGTGACGGTCACATCCGGGCTGGAGGTGACGATATGCCGCGCAAGCTCCGCCGCATCACCGCCGCCGCGTCCGATTTCCGAGAGGATTTCGCCAAACCCCGCCTGGGTCGAGAGGCGCCGCCCGGCGAACGGCGTATGCGGCAGCACCTGCGGCACAGCGACCGGCGGCGCCGCATAGGCGCGCCCGGTCGCGGTCAGCGTGCGGGCATAGGGCGCCGTGGCGAGGAACCGGGCAAGCCCGTCCGGATCGTCGAGCCCCTCGAACCGGTCCCATTCGCGGCCGGGGCGAATCCGCATCTGCTGGCGGAAGGCCTCCATCTGCTCGGCGTTCATCAGGCCGGAATGATTGTCCTTGTGCCCGGCGAAGGGCAGGCCGGCGCCCTTTGTGGTGTAGGTCAGGAAGCAGGTCGGCTGGTCCGAGCGGGCGGCGGCGGCGAAGGCCTCGACCAGCGTCGGCAGGTCGTGCCCGGCGAGATTCGTCATCAGCCCGGCCAGCGCCTCGTCGTTCATCGGGTCGATGATCGCCCGCACCCCGCGCGAGCGGCCGAGATCGGTCGTCAGCGCCTCGCGCCAGGCGGCGCCACCCTGGAAGGTCAGGGCGGAGTAGAGGCTGTTCGGGCAGTCGTCGATCCAGGCACGCAGCGCCTGGCCGCCGGGGCGGGCGAACGCGGCTTCGAGCTTCCGGCCGTATTTGAGGCTGACGACACTCCAGCCCATGTCCCGGAACAGCCCCTCGATCCGGCCGAACAGGCGGTCGGGCATGACCGAGTCGAGGCTCTGCCGATTATAATCCACAACCCACCAAACGTCGCGGATGTCGTGTTTCCACCCTTCCAGCAGGGCTTCGTAGATATTGCCCTCGTCCAGTTCGGCATCACCGGCGATCGCGATGTGCCGCGCGGCGGGGCGGTCGGCGGCGACCATCCCGTGGGCGCGCACATAATCCTGGACCAGCGCCGCGAACGAGGTGATCGCAACGCCGAGCCCGACCGAGCCGGTCGAAAAATCGATCTCCGCCCCATCCTTGCGGCGCGAGGGATAGGCCTGCGCGCCGCCGAGGCTGCGCAGGGCGGCCAGTTTTTCGAGGGTCTGCCGCCCGAGGAGGTAATTGATCGCGTGCAGGACGGGGCCGGCATGCGGCTTCACCGCCACCCGGTCCTGCGGCCGGAGGATGTGGAAATAGAGCGCGGTCATGATCGTGACGGCCGACGCGCATGAGGCCTGATGCCCGCCGACCTTGAGCCCGTCGCGGTTCGGGCGGATGTTGTTGGCGTGGTGGATCATCCATGCGGAAAGCCACAGCAGCTTGCGTTCGAGTTGTCGCAGCCGCCCATAATCCGCACTGGCTGGTGCGTGGTCATCCGGCCGATCGCCGGGAACGAGCAACTTGTTCATGCCTTGATCCCGGCCTGTCCGCTTCCTGCATTCCCTATAGACCAGATTATCTGGAATTCATGCGTCCGTTTGAAACGGCAGTGCTGCGGCATGGGAGCGTTGCCCGGCATGACGGGCTCAATCGCCGAACCCGCCGCCATGCCCGCGAGAGGGCGGAAGCCGCTGGGCTGGCCACATGACATGTTCGGGGTGAATGGCTGGGGGACCTGGATTCGAACCAAGGCTGCCCGGGTCAGAGCCGGGAGTTCTACCGCTAAACTATCCCCCAGTCGCGGGTCGTCTGAAGCTGCAGCACGCCATAGCACCAGCGATTGCCGGAGGCAATCGCCCCGCCGCTTGCGTCGTCCATCTGGAGTTGCGCGCAAATCTGACTTGCTCTCGGCCCATGGGTCGGCCCATTATATTGGAATCATGGGAACCAACCTCGTTGTTCCGCATCCGTCCGGGTCTGCCGCCGCCGTTGCCGAGGGGAACGGAGAACGTCGGCGCCTGCCGGATCGCCGGGCCCGTCCGCCGGCCTTCGCGGCGATCGATCTCGGCACCAACAACTGCCGCATGCTGGTCGGGGTGCCGAGCGGCAACGGGTTTCATGTGCTCGACAGTTTCAGCCGGGTCGTCCGGCTTGGCGAAGGTCTCTACCGGACCGGCGAGCTGTCGGACGCGGCGATGGACCGTGCGATCGATGCTCTGGCCATCTGTGCCGAGCGTTCGCGCCGCTGGCAGGTCGCCGCGACCAAGGCGATCGCGACGGAGGCGTGCCGCCAGGCCGAGAACGGCGCGGCCTTCATCGCGCGGGCGCGGGCGGAAACCGGGCTGCCGCTCGAGACGATCTCGCCGCGGGAGGAAATCTGCCTTGCGATGGAAAGCTGCGCTTCGCTGATCAGCCAGGCTGAACGGCGGGCCATCCTGTTCGATATCGGCGGCGGCTCCACCGAGATCGCCTGGGTTCGCGTCCCCGCCCCGCATGGCCCGTCGGACCGGGTGACCCCCCAGCTCATCGGCTACCACACGATCCCCGTCGGCGTCGTGACGCTTTCCGAGCGTTGCGCCGGCTGGTGCGAAACCGAGGCCGGGTTCGCCGGCGTGGTCGAGGAGGTAAAGGCCCTGCTGCGTCCCTTCGAGGAGACCCACCGCATCAGCCAGGAAATCCGCATGGGCGGCGTGCGGCTCGTCGGCACCAGTGGAACGGTGACGACCATCGCCGGCATCGCGCTCAATCTCGATCGCTATCGCCGCGGCGCGATCGACGGTGCCGTGCTGCCGCACGAGGTGGTGACGTCCGGTCTCGAATCGATCCGCGCGATGGGGCGGAGCCGGCTCGCCGAGCATCCCTGCATCGGTGCCGACCGGGTGGATTTCGTGCTGCCGGGCTGCGCGATCTTCGCCGCCATCGCCGAGATGTGGCCCGCCACCGATCTCGCCGTCGCCGACCGGGGGCTGCGCGAGGGCATGCTCACCCGCCTGATCCGCACCGCGCGCGCGCGCTCACGCCGCCTCCAGGCATGACCGGCGAGACCATCGGCTCGCGCCGCCGCTCCGCCGTGCGGCTCAAGGCGGCGCGCAAGCACAAGCCCTCGTCGCAGAAATGGCTGATCCGCCAGCTGAACGATCCTTACGTGATCGCGGCGAAGGAAAAGGGGTACCGCTCCCGTGCCGCCTTCAAGCTGATCGAGCTCGACGGCAAGTTCGGGCTGATCCGCAAGGGGGCGCGGGTGGTCGATCTCGGCGCCGCGCCGGGCGGGTGGACGCAGGTGGCGCTGGAGCGTGGGCCGACCGCGTCGTCGGCATCGACCTGCTCGATATCGAGCCGATCGCCGGCGCGGCGCTGATCAAGGGCGATTTCCAGGACGATTCGATGGAGGCCGCCCTTGCCGAGGCGCTGGGCGGGCCGGTCGATCTCGTGATGTCGGACATGGCGCCGAACACCACCGGCCACACCGCGACCGACCATCTGCGAATCATGGGGCTGGCCGAACTCGCGCTCGACTTCGCCTTTCGCCATCTCGCTCCCGGCGGCGCCTTCGTCACCAAGCTGTTTCAGGGCGGCGCGCAGGGCGAGATGCTGGAGACGCTGAAGCGGCGCTTCGCCGTCGTCCGCCACGCCAAGCCCGAGGCGAGCCGCAAGGACAGCGCGAGCTGTATCTCGTCGCGACCGGCTACCGGCCCGAGGAGGGCTGAAGCGCCAGAGCACCACCCGATCGGATGAAGATGCTCGAATTATCAACATCGAGGAGCACTACATCCGCT
>NZ_CAJQZK010000044.1:0-12707 GCF_907164655.1 Acidocella sp. C78 | reverse complement strand
AAAGGCGCTTCCGGCATGACCACCATGGCCATGAAGGTGCGGCCACGTATGCGAATCGTCGGAAGCGGAAGCACTGTTTCAGACACGTGAAGGACGTAGCGGCAGCCGGCTTCGCGCGTCAACAACGGATTTCGAAATGTCCAGTCGCCAGCGTAACGATGAAGGATCGGGCGGGGGTTCCGGTTCATCCGAAAGGCTGAAGCCCGGCGGCTCCGGCAGCGACCCGGCGCGCCTCAGCGCCGCGAGATCAAGCCCGACGCCTCGGCCCGCGCCCGGCTTTCCATGATCGAACGGCCAACGCCGATCGCGGCTTCGAGCGCGAGCCGCCCCGCCTCGGCATCGACGAGCACCGGCGCCCCATCAAGGCAGGCGGCGTGGAAGGCCGCGTGCTCGCGGCGAGCGCGTCGTGATCCTCCCAGCTCGTCTCCTCGATGCCGAACGCCTCGAACCCCGGCATGCGCAGCCCGCCTTCCTGCCCCGCCCGACCAGGCTGAGCCGGCGCGCGGCGAAATCGACGGCCAGATATCCGGCCTCGGAGAAAATCCGCATCCGCCGCTCGGTCTTCATCGAGATGCGGCTCGCGGTCACGGTGGCGACGCAGCCGTTGGCGAAGCGCACGCGGGCGTTGGCGATGTCCTCATGCGCGCTGGCCACCGCGGCGCCGACCGCATCGATGCTCTCGATCGGCTGGGCCACGAGGGCGAGGATCAGGTCGAGATCGTGGATCATCAGGTCGAGGATCACGGACACGTCGGTGCCGCGCGGCTTGAAGGGCGCGATCCGCACCGCCTCGATGTAGAGCGGCTTGCCCATCCGCGCCGCGACCGCGCCGTGGGCGGCGGAAAACCGCTCCAGATGGCCCACCTGCAGCGCGAGCCCGCGCGCGCGCGCGAGACGGCCCAGCTCTTCCGCCTCGTCCACCGTCGCGGCGATCGGCTTTTCGACGAGAACGTGGCGCCCGGCCTCAAGCGCGCGGGAGGCGAGCGCGAAATGGGTATCGGCGGGCGAGGCGATGATCACCGCCTCCGCCGCCGCGATCAGCGCATCGAGCGGGAGTGCGGCGCAGCCGGCCTCCGCTGCCACCGCGCCGGCGCGGGTCATGTCGGGGTCGGAAACGCCGACGAGGTCCGCCCGCGTGGCGGCCGCCGTCTTCAACGCATGGTAACGGCCGAAATGGCCGACCCCGATCACCCCAACCCGAAGTTTGTGCATCGCGTTTCGTTCCTGACAGAAGCGGGCTTGCACCGGCAAGCCGAGGCCGCCATACCACCCATGCGTCGCCGTTGGGAGCCCTTCGCCTGTCATGCTTTACTTCACGCGCCTGAAAACCACCCTGATCGTGCTGTTCTGCGCGGTGGGCGTGCTGCTCACGCTGCCGAACCTGATCAAGCGCCCGGCCCAGTCCATTCCCTGGCCGCAGATCCATCTCGGGCTCGACCTGCGCGGCGGATCGTATCTGCTGATGCAGATCGACATGAACGCGGTGGTGAAGGAGCAGCTCGCCAACCTGACCGACGAGGTGCGCCACACCCTGTTGCAGGCCGATATCGGCTATACCGATCTGGGCGGCGATGTCGCGGGGCGGCGGGTGCAGTTCAACCTGGTCAAGCCGGCGGATGCCGCAAAGGTGCGCCAGCTGCTTGCGAAGCTCGTCTCGCCGGTGGCCGCCGCCGGCGGCGCGCCCGACCTCGACGTGAAGGTGACGGATGCGGGGGCGGCAACGCTCACCCTCTCCCGCCCGGCGCTGATCGCCAAGCAGACCCAGGCCATCGCCCAGTCGATCACCATCATCGGCCGCCGCATCGATGGCAGCGGCGTGGTCGATCCGCAGATCGCGCGGCAGGGCGCCGACCAGATCGTCATCCAGCTCCCCGGCGTGTCCGACCCGAACCAGATCAAGAAACTGCTCGGCAAGACCGCGCACATGACCTTCCACATGGTCGCCGAGGACGTGAACCCGGAGACCAAGACGCCGCCACCCGGCGTCGAGATCCTGCCGATGAGCGATCGCAGCGGCCGCAAGCTCGCGATCCGCTCGCGCGTCGCGGTCGACGGCGCCGACCTGACCAACGCCCAGGCCGGGCAGGACCCGCAGAGCGGGCAATGGGTGGTGAACTTCACCTTCAACAGCGTCGGCGCCCGCAAGTTCGCCGACATCACGACCCATAACGTCGGCAAGCTGTTCGCGATCGAACTCGATCACAAGATCATCGAGGCGCCGGTCATCCGCACGCCGATCGTCGGCGGGCGGGGCAGATTTCGGGCAGCTTCACCGCCAAGAGCGCGTCCGACCTCGCGCTGCTGCTGCGCGCGGGCGCCCTGCCCGCCCCGCTCAAGGTGGTCGAACAGCAGAGCGTCGGCCCGGAACTCGGAGCGGACGCGATCCGCGCCGGTATCGTTTCGCTGGCGGTGGGCTTCGTGCTGGTCATCACCTTCATGGCGAGTTTCTACGGCCTGTTCGGCTGGTTCGCGAACATCGCGCTGGTGGTCAACCTGCTGCTGCTGATCGCGGTGCTGTCGCTGATGGGGGCGACGCTGACGCTGCCGGGCATGGCGGGCATCCTGCTCACGCTCGGCATGGCGGTGGACTCCAACGTGCTGATCAACGAGCGCGTGCGCGAGGAGGTCAAGCTCGGCCGCAGGCCGCTCGCCGCACTCGAGGCCGGCTACAAGCGCGCCTACAGCACCATCATCGACAGCAACGTGACCACGCTGCTCGCCCACATCATGCTGTTCATCTTCGGATCGCCGCCGGTGCGCGGCTTCGCGGTGACCATCTGTGTCGGCATCATCACAACCCTGTTCACATCGACCGTGCTGGTCCGGCTGATCACGGCGCGCTGGTATGTCGCGCGCCGCCCGGCCGCGCTGCCGGTTCTCTGAGGCCCGCGACATGAAGTTCCTCACCCGCCCCGCCTTCCGCCTGGTGCCGGACGGCACGCGCATCCAGTTCATGAAGGGACGGTTCATCGGCCTCGCGGTCTCGGCCATCCTCTCGACCGCGTCGCTGATCCTGTTCTTCCATCCCGGCCTCAATCTCGGCCTCGATTTCCGTGGCGGCGTCGTCATCCAGGTGGCGACCCCGCAGACGCCGGATTTCACCAGGCTGCGCGCGGAACTTGCCGCGGCCCACCTGCCCGGCGCCTCGCTGCAAAGCTTCGGCGGCGACAAGGGCGTGCTCATCAGCCTGGAGTCGCAGGACAACGCCAAGGATACGCAGAAATCCCTCGCCGCCGCGGAAGGGGTGGTGAAGCAGAACCTGCCGGGCGCCAAAATCCTCTCGACCCAGGCGATCGGCGCCTCGGTCTCGGCGACGCTGTTCCAGCAGGGGCTGATCGCGCTCGGGATCAGCTTCCTGATGATCCTCGTCTATATCTGGTTCCGCTTCGAGTGGCAGTTCGCCGTCGGCGCGGTGGCGACGCTGATCCTCGACGTGACCAAGACGATCGGCTTCATGGTCATCACCCGCCTGCCCTTCGACCTCGTCACCATCGCCGCGATCCTGACCGTGATCGGCTATTCCACCAACGACAAGGTGGTGGTCTATGACCGGATGCGGGAGAACCTGCGCAAATACAAGACCATGCCGCTGCGCGAGCTGATCGACCTCTCGATCAACGAAACCCTCAACCGCACGCTCGGCACCTCCAGCACGGTATTCCTCGCCGCCCTGCCGCTCGCGCTGTTCGGCGGCGCCTCGCTCTCCGGCTTCGCCTGGGTGATGCTGTTCGGCATCGTCGTCGGCACCTCGTCGTCGATCTATATCGCGGCGCCGATCCTGCTGCTGCTGGGCGAGCACCGGCTGCGCCGGGGCAATCCGAAACTCGCCGACGATCCGACCGTGACCAAGGACACCGCGCGGGCCTCGCGCTGACATCTTCGCCTTCCGGAGGGGTTCAAACCGGACGGCGCGATGCACAGATGCGGAGTCGGACCGATGAGGAGACTCCGCCATGGCCAACCCGGATCGTGACCGCAAGCGCGTGATCGACACCGAGGAACCCGAGCCGGTTCCGCTCGACATCGCGCCCGAGCATGTCGCGTTCATCATCCTCAAGGCGCGCGCCGCCGAGGCGCAGGTGCCGCCGGTGGAGCCGGAGGAGGAAAGCCCGGCCGGCACACCCCCGCCCGAGGAAGAGACCGACATGCTGGACGAGCAGGCCCCCGATGACAGCGAGGCCGAATTGCGCGAGGCGATCGATCAACTCTCCGACGAAGCGGCGGTCGACCTGCTGGCGCTGTTCCTGATCGGCCGCGGCGATTTCGCCCGGGAGGAGTGGGACGACGCCCGGGCCCAGGCGGCCGAGCAGATCGATGGCAGCCTCGCCGGCACCCTACTCGGCGAGGCCGGCCTTGGCGACATGCTCGAAGAAGGGCTGAATGCGCTCGGCTACCGGCCCGAGGCGCTCGAACCCGACGCCTGAACGCCAGAGCGCTTTCCGATCCATCAGGATCGGATGCAGTGCTCTATCATATTGATACCCAGAGCATCTTTATCCGATCAAATGACTCCATCTGATCGGATGATGCTCTATTTCACCGCGGCGACGATCGAATCGGCCAGCGCCGCGGCGGTGCAGGCATAGCCGCGGTCGTTCATGTGCATGCCATCCGCGGCGAGAAAACCGGCGGGGGCGGCGCCGGCGCGGGCCCAGGCGCGCATCAGCGCATCGCGCGAGAACAGCCCGACCCGGTAGCGCCGGGCGAGATGGGCGAGCGCCGCGTTGATCCGCGCATTGTCCGGCGCGCTCAGCAGGCGGCGCGAGCGCTGGTTGTCCATCAGTACCACGTCGAGATCGGCGGCGCGCAGCCGGCGCAGTCCCTGCTCGACCAGAGCCGTGAACCGGTCCGGCGATTCGCCGCGCATCGCTGCGTTGGCGCCGACCTGCCAGATCACCAGCGCGGGCCGCAGGGCAAGCACGTCGCGCGCCATCCGGCGGTCCTCGCGCAGCGCATCCTCGCCGCCGATGCCGCGATTGATCACGCTGATCTCGGCATCCGGCAGGCGGTCGCCCAGCTCGTCCTGGAGCATCGCCGGATAGGAATCGCCGATATCGTGCGCCATCGCCCCCCAGGTGGACGACGACCCGATCGCGGCGATCACCACCGGCTGGCCGCGATGGATCGCCGCGCGCAGATGCGGCAGGCGCAGATATTGCGCCGGCACGGCCGGGCAGGCGGGTGCCGCGGCGGCGACGCCGGCCCAGGCGAGCACGAGCGCGAGAACAAGACTATGCAACGGACGGTTTGGCATCTTTCACCCTGTACCAGGCGGAGAGCGCGGCCACGCCGAGCAGGGCGGCGAGGCCGGCGAGGTTGACGACGACCTGCATCGCCCAGCCATGATCGGTGTCCATCACGATCCGCCCGGCGTAGGAGAGCAGGATGCTGGCGCAATAGGTCGGCAGGCCATACTGGCCGATCAGGATGAACACGCGCGACAGGCGGGCTTTCAGCAGCCGCGCATCGGCGCGCAGATGGCGGGCGGCGAGCCAGGCCAGCGACAGGATCGAGACCAGCCGGTAGGGATGAAGCCCGGTCTTGTCGATATTGCGGACCAGCGGCCGCAGCGCCGCGGGGATGTGCCGGGCGAGCGAGGGTTCGAGCCAGGTGGTCAGCAGGATCGCGAAGCCGACCAGAAGCAGCAGCACCGCGGCGATGTCGGTCGCAAGGCCCGGCAGCGCCGGCCTGCCGTGGCGGGAGAACAGCATGCCGAGCACGAAGAGCAGCTGCCAGGTGAAGGGGTTGAAGAACCAGCCATGGCCGCCGTGGGTCGGCAGGTTCCAGCCATGGATCCGCGCGCCGGCATAGAGTGCCACGCTGAGCGCGAGCAGCGTGCGCGGGAAGCGCAGCATGAAGAGCAGCGGCGCCAGCCCGCCCATGATCGCGACATAGAGCGGCAGCACGTTGAGATAGGCCGGCTGGTAGAGCAGCGGCACCGCCTCGATGATCGCCGCGAGCGGCTTCGCCGCCAGATGGTCGATGCCGACGCCGGAGAGATATTGCGGCCGGCCGAGCCAGGTTGCGGCGAAGGCGACCTGGGCGGCGAACAGCACGAAGAGGAAGATATGCGCGATATAGAGCGTCCACGCCCGCTTGAGCATGTCCGCCGAGGCGGAGAGCGGCCCGGCGCGGTCCAGCTTGCGGCCATAGACGAGGGCGGCGGCGAAGCCGGCGAGCAGGATGAAGATTTCCGTCGCGTCGTTCAGCGCGAGGTTGCGCACGGTGAAGCGGGCGAGCGTGTCATGCGGGATGTGATCGAGAAAGATGCAGAACAGCGCGATGCCGCGGAAGAAATCGACCCTGAGGTCGCGGCCGTCGCGAATCAGCGGCATCATCCGGCGGCGCGGCGGGCGGAGAGAGCGAGGGCGAGCGTGCCCTCGTCGAGGATTTCGATGCTGCCGCCGACGGGCACACCCTGGGCCAGCCGGGTGACGCTGGCGCCGCAGGCGGCGAGGCGTTCGGTGAGGTAATGGGTGGTCGCCTGACCATCGACGGTGGCCGGCAGGGCGAGGATCACCTCGCGCACCGACCCGTCGAGCCGGGTGAGCAGCCGGTCGATCCCGAGTTCCTCGGGGCCACGGCCGGCGATGGCCGAAAGCAATCCGCCGAGGATGTGATAGCGGCCGCGATAGACGGCGGTACGCTCCAGCGCCCATTGGTCCGCCACCGACTCGACCACGCAGATCAGCGGCTCGCGGGCGATGTCGGCGCAGATGGCGCAGGGCTGCTCGGAGTCGAGCCCGCCGCAGGTCGGGCAGACCGCGACGCGCTGGCAGGCGGCATCGAGGGCGGCGATCAGCGGCAGCAGGCGCTGCTCGCGCTCGGCCATCAGCTTCAGCACGATGCGCCGGGCGGAACGCGGGCCAAGGCCCGGCAGCCGCGCCATCAGCCCGACCAGCCGCTCGATCTCGGGCCCCATCATCGCGGGACGATCCGCCGCTGCGACCTCAGAACGGCAGTTTCATGCCGGGGGGCAGCGAAATCCCGCCGGTTACCTTCTGCATTTCCTCGGCGGCAACCGCCTCCAGCCGCGACTTGGCGTCGCGATGGGCGGCGAGGATCAGATCCTGGAGCATCTCGGCATCGCTCGGGTCGATCAGCTTGGGGTCGATCTCGATCCCCTTCATCTCGCCCTTGCCGGACAGCGTGACCTTCACCAGACCGGCGCCGGCCTCGCCCCGGATGTCCATCGCTTCGAGACGCGACTGCATCTCCTGCATGTTCTGCTGCATTTGCTGGGCCTGCTTCATCAGGCCGGCGAGGTTCTTCATCAGTCGATCTCCATGGCGTCGGCGATGTCGTCGTCGGAAATCGGCGGGACATCGTCGAAGCGGTCATCATCCATCGCGGGCGGCTCCGCAAGGGCGGGCGGCGCATCGACCTCCACACTGGCGATCTTCGCACCGGGAAACGTCTCGAAGATGGCCCTCACCAGCGGATGATCCAGCGCCTCGTCGCGCGCCGTCTCGCGCGCCGTGGTTTCGGCCTCGACCATGCTCGGCGCGCCGGCAGCGCGGGATAGGGCGATGGTCCAGCGCCGCCCGGTTTCGGCCTCGAGAAACCTGGCGAGGCGGGACGAGAGATCGCGTGGCGCCTCGGGCGCGAGATTCAGTTCGATCACCGGCGGGGCGAAGCGCACCAGCCGGGCGTCGTGGCGGAGATGGGCATAGAGCAGGGCGTCGCGCTTCTCGCCGGCCAGGGCGATGACATCCTCGAAGCGGGCAAGGCGCGGGGCGGATGAGGGGGCGGATTCGACCTGCGCGACCGGGGCGTGCGCGACCGGGGCGCCGTTCACCACCGCCCTCGGCGCCGGGCCGGGCGCCGGGGCCGGCGCCGCCCCGCCGCGGATTGTCGCCGCCTCGCCGGCGAGGCGGCGGACGAGTTCGCCTGGCGCCGGCAGGTCGGACACGTAGCAGAGGCGGATCAGGATCATGTCGGCGGCGGCGCGGCGGTCGGTCGCCTGCTCCACCTCGGCGATGCCCTTGAGCAGCATCTGCCACAGCCGGCCGAGAAACGGCACCGACAGCCGGGCGGCGAGCGGCGCGCCGCGGGCACGATCAAGCTCGGGCAGTTCGCTGCCCTCGGCCAGCGCCGGAATCGCCTTGATGCGCGAGAGCGTATGAGCGAGGCCGAGCAGATCCTGCATCACCAGCACCGGATCGGCGCCGGCTTCATGCGCGCGGTCCATCACGCCGAGCGCGCCGGCCGGATCGCCGGCGGCGATGGCGTCCAGCAGATCGAAGACGAGGCTGCGATCGGCAAGGCCGAGCATGTCGGCCACCAGTTCGGCGGTCACCGGCGCGCCCTCGTCGGCGCGGGCGATCGCCTGGTCGAGCAGGGACAGCCCATCGCGCACCGACCCGTCGGCGGCGCGGGCGATGGCTTCGAGCGCGCCACTTTCGGCCGCGACCGCCTCCTTCTCCGCGATGCGGGCGAAATGCGCGGCCAGCACATCGACCGGCACGCGCTTGAGGTCGAAACGCTGACAGCGCGATAGCACGGTGATCGGCACCTTGCGGATTTCCGTGGTGGCGAACACGAATTTCACATGCGGCGGCGGTTCCTCAAGCGTCTTGAGCAGCGCGTTGAAGGCGTTGCGCGAGAGCATGTGGACTTCGTCGATGATGAACACCTTGGTGCGGGCGATCATCGGGCGGAAGCGCGTCGCCTCGATGATTTCGCGCACGTCGTCGACGCCGGTGTTCGAGGCCGCGTCCATCTCCACCACGTCGGGGTGGCGGTCGGCGAGAATGGCCACGCAATTGTCGCAGACGCCGCAGGGATCGGGCGTGGGGCCGCCCTGCCCGTCCGCCCCGGTGCAGTTCAGCGCGCGGGCGAGAATCCGCGCCGTGGTCGTCTTGCCCACACCGCGCACGCCGGTGAGCATGAAGGCATGGGCGATCCGATTCATCGCGAAGGCATTGCGCAGGGTGCGGACCAGCCCGTCCTGACCGATCAGGTCGTCGAAGGTGGTCGGGCGGTATTTGCGGGCGAGGACGCGGTAGGATTCGGCATGGACCGGGGCTGCGGCCTCGGGCAGTTCGTCGTCGCCGAACAGCGAGGGCCCCGGCGGCGGCGGCTCGGACCTGGGCTGATCGTCCGTCTCGTCGTCGTCGAACAGACCGGCCATGCGCCTCCGATGAGCTGGGCAGGAGTGAGAGGTGGGAGACCGGAACCGCGACCCGTGCGGAAACTCGTTGCGGCTGCTGCCTTCCGGCCCTGACCGGGTTGGCGAGGCGCCCGTCCGCGACCGGCCTCCCGCTTTCCATATCTATCCTTTGACGCCGCTTTGCAAGGCCGGCTTGCCGGCGCGCAGGACCAATGCCACCTTCCCGCCATGCACGACATCCCGCCCCCCTCCGCCCTGCTCTACAGCTCCGCCCGGCTCGACCGCGCCAGCCACCGCCGCACCGATGCCGGCTGGCTGGCGGCGGCGCGCGCCGATGCCGGCGCCGGCTTCGTCGCCTACTGGCGCGGCAAGCTGCTGATCGCCGCCGAACCCGAGCCCCGCGCCGTGCTCGACGCTCCGCCGCGCGAGGACGCGAGGGAGAGCGTCTTTCTCGGGCTGATGAACGGCAGCCCGGTTTTCGCGGTCGATCTGTCAGCGCATGAGGCGCCGCTCGATGCGCTGCGCCGGCCGCGCGGCGCGTTTCTCGAACTGCGCGGGCTGACCGCGACGCTGCCGGCCGAGGAAGCCGGGCTGCTCGCCACCGCGCGCGGCCTGCTCTACTGGCGATCCCGCCACAAATTCTGCGGCGTATGCGGCGGCAGCTGCACGCCGGAGCGCGGCGGCCACACCATGCGCTGCACGCAATGCGGCACGGAGCATTTCCCGCGCACCGATCCGGCGGTGATCATGCTGGTGGCGAAGGGCGATCGCGTGCTGCTCGGCCAGTCGCAGAAATTTCCGCCCGAGCGGAACATGTTCTCGACCCTCGCCGGCTTCGTCGAGCCCGGCGAAAGCCTCGAGGACGCCGTGCGCCGGGAAACGATGGAGGAGGTCGGCGTCGAGGTCGGGCCGGTGGCCTATACCGGCAGCCAGCCCTGGCCGTTCCCGGCATCGCTGATGCTGGGCTTCCGCGCCGAGGCGATGAGCGAGGCGATCACGCTCGATGCCGAGGAAATGCGCGCCGCCGCCTGGTTCACCCGCGAGGACCTCGCGAACCGCCATGCGGCCGGATTCAACCTGCCGCCGCGGGATTCGATCGCGCGCAGGCTGATCGACGACTGGATCGCCGAAGCGCGGTGAGCCGGACACCGAATTGTCATCAGATAACGTTTGATATCGAAAGAATTGCGGCGTATAGCGGTCGCATTGCAACCTGACGGAGAGACGGAAATGGCGAAAGTTCTCGTACTTTACTACAGCACCTGGGGCCATGTTGAGACGATGGCGACGGCGGTGGCGGAAGGGGCGAAGGCCGCCGGTGCCGAGGTGGTGGTCAAGCGCGTGCCGGAAACCATGCCCGAAGACACCGCGAAGGCGATCCATGCCAAGACCGAGCAGGACGCGCCGGTGGCGAACCCGGCGGAACTCGCCGATTACGACGCCATCATTTTCGGCACCCCCACCCGCTTCGGCAACATGTGCGGCCAGATGCGCAACTTCCTCGACCAGACCGGCGGCCTGTGGGCCAAGGGCGCGCTGATCGGCAAGGTCGGCTCGGTGTTCGCCTCGACCGGCAGCCAGCATGGCGGGCAGGAGACCACCATCACCTCGTTCCACACCACGCTGTTCCATCACGGCATGATCGTGGTCGGCGTTCCCTATTCCAACCCCGAGCTGACCAACATGAACGAGATCACCGGCGGCACGCCCTATGGCGCGACGACGCTCGCCGGCAGCGACGGCTCCCGCCAGCCGAGCGCCAACGAACTCGCCATCGCCCGCGCCCAGGGCAAGCACGTCGCCGAGATCGCGGCCAAACTCGCCCGCTGACACCCGGGACGGCGCCGCAAGGCGCCGTCCGCTGTCGCCGTCTTGTCATATGACACGGCAGGGACAGCGGGCTAGACGAGGCGCCGTACGACCGACGGAGACACTCCCATGACGATTTCCCGACGCGGTTTCATCGGCACCGGCGCCGAACTCACCGCGGCATCGCTGCTCGCCGCCGCCCCCACGGCACAGGCCGCAGCGCCGGCCCCCTTCAATTTCATCTCGATCGGCGACTGGGGCCGCAATGGCGCCCACCACCAGCGCAATGTCGCACAGGCGATGGCCGACCGCGCCGCATCGGACGCGCCGCGCTTCATCCTGTCGCTCGGCGATAATTTCTACGAGTCCGGCGTGACCTCCGTCAGCGATCCGCAGTGGAAGACCAGCTTCGAGGATGTCTATCACCAGGCGTCGCTGCAACGTCCCTGGAAGGTGATCCTGGGGAATCACGACTATCGCGGCAATGTGCCAGCGCAGCTCGACTATTCGGCGCATTCGCGGCGCTGGCAGCTGCCCGCCCGCTACCATACCCATGCCGAAACCCTCGCGGATGGCACCACGGTCGAGATTTTCTTCCTCGATACCTCGCCCTTCATCCGCAAGTATCTCGGCACGGTGACCGACATTTCCGGGCAAGACCCGCGCGCGCAGCGGGCCTGGCTCGACACGGCGCTCGGCCGCTCGAAGGCGCGGTGGAAGATCGTGGTCGGCCATCACCCGATCTACACCGCGCTCGGCGGCGCGGACCATGACCAGCCGGACCTCATCGCCGCGCTCGAACCGGTGCTGCGCCGGCACGCAGTCAAGCTCTACATCAACGGCCACGATCACTGCATGCAATATGTCGAGATGGGCGGAATCGCCTATGTGACGAACGGCGTCGGCTCGGAAATCTACACGCCGGGCACGCCGAGCCGGGCGGGCTTCGCCCTCGGTGCGCACGGGTTTCTGACCACCTCGGTAACCCACGGAGAGATCAGCTTCGCCTTTATCGACATGAACGGCAAGACCCGCTTCGCCAGGACCATCGCCGCCTAGAGCATCATCTGATCAGATAAAGATGCTCTATTTATCAATACCATAGAGCATCATCCGATCAGATGGAGTGATCTGATCGGATAAAGATGCTCTGTCTATCAATATCATAGAGCACGACACCCGATCCGGATGGATCGGAAAGTGCTCTAATGCCGCGTCGCTTCCGGCTCAGGCGCGCTCGCGCCACCAGCCGGCGGCGACCAGCAGCAACCCCAGGATCGCGCCGGGAATCGCCGGCGGCAGCCTGATGTCGCGCTCGCCCGTCACCAGGCGGGCATGGCGCGGCCGGTAGAGCCCGGTCCAGCCCGGCTCAGGGGTGCGTGCCAGCCAGACGATTCGCCCGGAGCTGCGGTGGACGAGCGGGGCAAAGCGCCGGCTGGTGGCGGCGAGGTCCTCCTGCTCGGCCGGATCCTCGTCCGAAGCCGCGGCGTAGGCGGTGCGCCCGCCCGCCGAAACCCGCCACACGCCGGGCCCGCCAGCCGGCATCGCGGCTTCGAAACGACCCGGCGCGGTGCGATGCAGCGGCACCGTGACCCGCTGCCCATCCGGCGCCGTCACCTCGGCCGTGCCAGGCGGGCCGGCCGGCGCGACACGGCGGATCGTCAGGTGACCGGCGGCGATGGCGGCGTGCAGCTGGCGGGCGGCGAGCGCCGGATCGCCCAGCAGCCAGTGGACCGTGCGCCCGAGCAGCGCCGTCGCCGGCCCCTGCATCGCGCCATTGCCGGCG
>NZ_CAJQZK010000043.1:0-14036 GCF_907164655.1 Acidocella sp. C78 | reverse complement strand
GTGATTCACTATCGGCCGCGCAGCGCGATCCGCGATGTCGGCAAGGCGCTCGGCCTGGAAGCGGCGACGATCGAGACGCTGCGGCGCAAAGCTGGAATCCGGCGATGCGCTGTGGTCGACGAGCGGCTGCGCGAGGCCGGGCTCGATCCGGCCTCGCCGGACCTGCGGCGGCCATCGGCCTCGCGCGCGAGCTGGTCGACCTGCCGCGGCATCTGTCCCAGCATGTCGGCGGTTCGTGCTGACGCGCACCCGGCTCGACGAGATCGTGCCGGTCGGCCCGGCCGCCATGGCGGAGCGCAGCTTCATCGAATGGACAAGGACGATATCGACGCGCTGGGGCTGATGAAGGTCGACGTGCTGGCGCTGGGCATGCTCACCTGCATCCGCAAATGCTTCGCCCTGCTGGGGATCGCCGATCTGGCCGACGTGCCGCGCGAGGACCCGCGCGTTTACGACATGCTGTGCCGGGGAGATGCGCTCGGCGTGTTCCAGGTGGAAAGCCGGGCGCAGATGAACATGCTGCCGCGGCTGCGGCCGCGCACCTTCTACGACCTGGTGATCGAGGTCGCGATCGTCCGGCCGGGCCGATCCAGGGGATATGGTGCATCCGTATCTGCGGCGCGGAACGGGCTGGAGGCGACGAACATGCCCTCGCCCGCCCTGCGCGCCGTCCTCGGCAAGACGCTCGGCGTGCCGCTGTTCCAGGAGCAGGCGATGCGGATCGCCATCGAGGCGGCCGGCTTCACGCCCGGCGAGGCCAACGAACTGCGCCGCGCCATGGCGACCTTCCGCAGCCCCGGCGCGATCGAGCGATTCTTCACCCGGATGGTCGAGGGCATGGTCGCGCGCGGCCATGAGCGCGATTTCGCGGAGCGCTGCTTCCGCCAGATCGAGGGTTTCGGCACTTACGGGTTCCCGAAAGCCATGCCGCGAGCTTCGCGCATCTGTCTATGTCTCGGCCTGGCTGAAATGCCACCACCCGGCGGAATTCGCCGCCGCTTTGCTGAACTCGCAGCCGATGGGTTCTACCAGCCGGCGCAGATCGTGCGCGATGCGCGCGAGCACGGCATCGCCGTCCGCGCCGCCGATGTGGCGGCGAGTGCGTGGACTGCACGGTGGAAAACGGGCGCTGCGGCTCGGCCTGCGGATGATCAGGGCTTCAGGGCCGACTGGGCGGCACGGATCGACGCCCTGCGGGCCGAGAGGCGAATCGGCCTGCCCGAACTTGCGTCGCTGCCAAAAGCCACACTCGAAGCGCTGGCCGAGGCCGGCGCCCTGCGGTCTCTGGCATGGGGCGGCGCACCGCGCTCTGGCAGGCCGGCCTGGTGGACAATGCGCCCCTTCCCCGCTCGGGCCGCTTTCCTGCCCTGCCGCCGCCCCCGAACTGCCCCTGATGCAGCACGGCGAGCACGTGGCCGCCGACTATCGCGCCACCGGCCTGTCCCTGCGCGCGCATCCACTAGGCTTGCTGCGAAGCCATCCCCGGCTGCGCGGCACCATCACCTGCAAGGACATGGACGAACGCGTCCAAGACGGCGGCCAGGTCCGCCTTGCCGGCCTGGTCACGGTGCGCCAGCGCCCGGCAGCGCCAAGGGACCGTATTCATCACGATCGAGGATGAAACCGGCATCGCCAACCTGATTGTCTGGCCCGCCCGCGTCGAGCACTGCGACAGGAGATCGTCTCCGCCCGGCTCCTCGGCGTGCGAGGCCGGGTGCAACGCGGCGTCGAGAGGATGTCACGATCGTGCATGTTCTGGTCGATACGCTTGCCGATTTATCGCCCCTGCTCGACCGGCTCGACCGGCTCGACCCGCCAGAGGCAGCGAGCGAGGCGGGCGGTCAAGGGAAATCGAGCCGGAACGGCGAACAGCGCCACGAAGCCGTGATTTTCACTGATGCCCAAACGGAACATAACCATCCATTAATATTCATCCAAGATAATCGCCTCAGAGGATCAGAGGACAATCTATGGCCAAGCCACCGACAGCCGCAAAAAATGCAGCCGACGAAACCTTGCCCGAAGCCGAGGGCGAGGCGGTGCCGGCAAAGCCGTCAAAGCGCAAGCTGATCTTCATCGGCGGTGCGGTCGCCGCGTTTCTGCTGCTGATCGGCGGCCTGTGGATCACCGGTATCCTGCCGCGCATGCTCGGGGAGAGACCACCGCCGAAAGTAACCGGGCCGGTTTACGTCAAAATCCCGGAAATCGTCGCGAATCTCGACGTCCCCAATGGCCAGGACTCCTATGTGAAACTTGAAGCCACCATCGAACTTGCGGATCAGAAATCCGCAAAAATCGCGACGGCCGACATGCCCCGCATCGTCGATGTGTTCCAGACCTATCTCCGTGCCATGCGTCCAGGCGAACTGCGCGGCGCATCCGGCACCTACCGCCTGCGGGAAGCCCTGATCGATCGCGTCGAGGTGGCGACGGCGCCTGCCGTGGTGAAAGACATCCTGTTTCAGGAACTGATCGTTCAATAATACTGATATCTACCAGCGTCGAAGCAAAAATTGTCGAAATGGTGAAAAAATGCTGACCTATATCCTGACTTATGGCGCATGGGGATTTCAGAGCGTATTATTTGGAGTTCTTGTTTTCACGCTGGTTTATGCACGCCGCCTGGACAAATCCATTCTCCAGATGCGCGCCGATCGCCATGCCCTGCAGGAACTGGTCGACCAGATCGGCACATCGGTCAGCTCCGCCATATCCGCCACCGAACGTCTGAAGGAGCAGGCCGGCCAGAGTTTCACCGCCCTGGAGGAGGCGTGCAAGGCCGCCGCCGCCTCCACCACCCGTCTCGACGAACTGATCAGCCAGGCCAATATCGCCGCGGACACCCAAAAGCGCGCCGAGAGCAAGGAGGGCTTCGATATGTCCGATACGTCTGCGGCGTGATCGACCTGAAGCCTCAAGACGCCGTAGCTTCGCCGCGCGGTGCTGATGGCAAAACCAAACCCCCTGCACCGTTCGAACCAATCCCGGCGCCCCGCGAAGCTGCAAAGCAGAGCCGAGCGCGACCTTGCCGGGATGCTGCTAGATGCCACCTGATGAGCTGCAATCCCGCGGACTGCCACGCCTACTGCCGATCGTGACGTTTTGTCTGTGCGGAACCATTCTCTTCAAGTCGGCCGGGCTTGTGGATGCAGCTTTCGCGGGCGCCTCAACGTCCGAAAAGGCGTCCACAAGCTTCACCAGGCCCAGGACAAGCATTCCGGAACAAGAGCGGGAATTCCGCTCCCTCGGCCTACGAACCCGTGGCCAACTGGAAAGACAAGCCCCCGCCTCCTCCTCTCTGCAAGCCAGACCCTCTGGACCAGACCGGCGAACGCAAGCTTTTGCTTCAACTCAAGCAACGGGCCGAGCAGCTTGATTCGCGCGCCGCGGCACTGAACCGCCAAGAGGCGGAACTGGCCGTGGAAAAGGAAGCCATCGCCAAGCAAATAGCGGCGATCAAGCCGCTGGCGCAGAAGCTTGAGCAGATCAATGCCGCTCACAAAGCCGCAGATCAAAAGAAATGGACCGCTTTGGTTTCAACCTACGAAACGATGGATCCCCGGAGCGCTGCACGCATATTTGACGGTCTCGATCCCAAAATCGTCCTGAATGTGATCCAGCGCATGAGCAGCCGAAAATCGGCGCCCATTCTGGCCGACATGAGCCCAGAAAAGGCACAAATCGTCACAGAGAAGCTCGCCGGCATGACGGCCATGACGCCCAAGCCTCAACCAGTCGCATCCCTTCTGCCTGATGGTGCACCATGACCCGCTCCCGCATGGCCGCTGCCAACAGGAAAAAATTCAGATATGTCGCCTATATATCGCTTGCGCTCGGCGGAGGTATTCCGCACGCAGCCTTCGGCAATTCATCGTCATACTGGTTTCGTATCCTGGTGCCGGATAACCTGGTGCCCGCCAATGTCGGACAATCCATTTTCGAAGAGGGAGGCAATTCTTATCTGGTATTGGCTGGCAGCTTTCCAATAAAAGCATATGCGCTCAAAAAAATAACTGGCAATCAGAAAGCCGCCGTCATTCATCTTCAGAATTCCACAGTTCTCAAGATACCGACACCTGCAGGGCAATCATTATCGACGCAGGCCGGCAACAGCTCAATCCATGTCAACCTGACCCAATCGGCGCCCCAAAACAACGTCAAGATTTCTTTCGACAAGGGCTTTATAAACCTCGGTTGCACCGATGCCGGGCCCATCGTCACAATGGCCGATCCACAAACCGGAAGACCCTTGTTGATCGGTACCGTGACCGGGACAACGGCCTTGAGCGACGCGCCAAGCGGGCCAGGATACAGGTTTTTGCCAACATCCCGAGGCATTGCCGTCATCGCATCGTCCGATGAGGTCGCGCTGTCCCGTCAAGCTGGCGGGTTCAGCCTGGGCTCCCTGAAAGCCGGCACCGGTCTGCCAATCGGTAATCCGCTTCTGGTTCCTCCCCTTACTGCGGCTTCAAGAACACCCGATGGCCTTGATCTTCCACGTTACAATCTGATCGGCCTACGACAGCGACTAGGGCTGCAACGCATCGCCGTGACCCAGGCGCCGGCTCTCGATAAAGAAGAAGCAACATTCAAGCTGGTTCGGGTGATGCTCGCACTCGATATGGGCCCCGAAGCCATCGGCGCACTTGACCGGCTTGCGCAAACTCAACCACTGATTACAGAAGGCGAGCAATGGAACCTTTTGCACTCCGTCGCGAATATCATTTCCAATAACCCGCGGGGGCACTAGATAATCTCGGAAAAATCAAAAATAATTCAAAAATAAAAGACACACTAAGCGCCTTGGCATACGCCAAGAAAGGCAAATATAAAAAGTCCATCAATGGAATAAAGTCTGGAATAAATTATATATTATCTCTTCCGACACTAATAAGAAATGGTATTCTTCCAACCGTTGCAAAATCACTTATAAATACAAGTAATTTTGATACATTCAAGAAATATATGAATTTTTTTCCAAAAAACTCAATATTTAATTTTTATATTGGGAACTATTATGAAAAAAATGGCAATCTCAATAAGGCAATTTCTATCTACAACAATATCCTTCACACGCGAAATAATAAAGCATTTGGACTTGCCAATTCACATAAGATATATCTCGAATACAAAACACATAAATTAAGCGCACATTCCGCAGCCGATCAGCTATTGCGTCATGTTTATGACTGGAGAGCGGCGAAGCACGAATTAAATCTTCGCATGGAGGTGGCAAAATTGTATGCAAAAGCCAATGATTGGCCCTCCGCGATGTCAGAACTCAAGCATGATTTAATGCTATTTCCCAGCAAATCCAACAAAATCAATCGCCTTCGACAAAAATTATTTTCAGATCTAACGAGTTCCAACCAGTTATCCAAGCTCGGGCCATTAGGGTCAGCATCGATCCTCCAAGATAATATTGACCTTATTCCAAAAAATAATAATGAGTTAAAATATGTGAAATATATGATAAATAATTTTAATCAATTAGGGCTTCCAGAAAACTCAATTCCTGCGCTTGAATATCTCATACAAAAAAATGAAAAACCAGAAAATCTGCCTTCACTTGGACTAATGTTGGCAAATGAACAATTCAAGAATAATCAATTGCAATTTTCATTTTTTTGTATGAGATATTCAAGCGCAGGAATTGAGTTTTCTGGAAGCCCTAATTGATTAAAATTATTTATCATATATTTCACATATTTTAACTCATTATTATTTTTGGAATAAGGTCAATATTATCTTGGAGGATCGATGCTGACCCTAATGGCCCGAGCTTGGATAACTGGTTGGAACTCGTTAGATCTGAAAATAATTTTTGTCGAAGGCGATTGATTTTGTTGGATTTGCTGGGAAATAGCATTAAATCATGCTTGAGTTCTGACATCGCGGAGGGCCAATCATTGGCTTTTGCATACAATTTTGCCACCTCCATGCGAAGATTTAATTCGTGCTTCGCCGCTCTCCAGTCATAAACATGACGCAATAGCTGATCGGCTGCGGAATGTGCGCTTAATTTATGTGTTTTGTATTCGAGATATATCTTATGTGAATTGGCAAGTCCAAATGCTTTATTATTTCGCGTGTGAAGGATATTGTTGTAGATAGAAATTGCCTTATTGAGATTGCCATTTTTTTCATAATAGTTCCCAATATAAAAATTAAATATTGAGTTTTTTGGAAAAAATTCATATATTTCTTGAATGTATCAAAATTACTTGTATTTATAAGTGATTTTGCAACGGTTGGAAGAATACCATTTCTTATTAGTGTCGGAAGAGATAATATATAATTTATTCCAGACTTTTATTCCATTGATGGACTTTTTATATTTGCCTTTCTTGGCGTATGCCAAGGCGCTTAGTGTGTCTTTTATTTTTGAATTATTTTTGATTTTTCCGAGATTATCTAGTGCCCCGCGGGGTTATTGGAAATGATATTCGCGACGGAGTGCAAAAGGTTCCATTGCTCGCCTTCTGTAATCAGTGGTTGAGTTTGCGCAAGCCGGTCAAGTGCGCCGATGGCTTCGGGGCCCCATATCGAGTGCGAGCATCACCCGAACCAGCTTGAATGTTGCTTCTTCTTTATCGAGAGCCGGCGCTGGGTCACGGCGATGCGTTGCAGCCCTAGTCGCTGTCGTAGGCCGATCAGATTGTAACGTGGAAGATCAAGGCCATCGGGTGTTCTTGAAGCCGCAGTAAGGGGAGGAACCAGAAGCGGATTACCGATTGGCAGACCGGTGCCGGCTTTCAGGGAGCCCAGGCTGAACCCGCCAGCTGACGGGACAGCGCGACCTCATCGGACGATGCGATGACGGCAATGCCTCGGGATGTTGGCAAAAACCTGTATCCTGGCCCGCTTGGCGCGTCGCTCAAGGCCGTTGTCCCGGTCACGGTACCGATCAACAAGGGTCTTCCGGTTTGTGGATCGGCCATTGTGACGATGGGCCCGGCATCGGTGCAACGAGGTTTATAAAGCCCTTGTCGAAAGAAATCTTGACGTTGTTTTGGGGCGCCGATTGGGTCAGGTTGACATGGATTGAGCTGTTTGCCGGCCTGCGTCGATAATGATTGCCCTGCAGGTGTCGGTATCTTGAGAACTGTGGAATTCTGAAGATGAATGACGGCGGCTTTCTGATTGCCAGTTATTTTTTTGAGCGCATATGCTTTTATTGGAAAGCTGCCAGCCAATACCAGATAGAATTGCCTCCCTCTTCGAAAATGGATTGTCCGACATTGGCGGGCACCAGGTTATCCGGCACCAGGATACGAAACCAGTATGACGATGAATTGCCGAAGGCTGCGTGCGGAATACCTCGCCGAGCGCAAGCGATATATAGGCGACATATCTGAATTTTTTCCTGTTGGCAGCGGCCATGCGGGAGCGGGTATGGTGCACCATCAGGCAGAAGGGATGCGACTGGTTGAGGCTTGGGCGTCATGGCCGTCATGCCGGCGAGCTTCTCTGTGACGATTTGTGCCTTTTCTGGGCTCATGTCGGCCAGAATGGGCGCCGATTTTCGGCTGCTCATGCGCTGGATCACATTCAGGACGATTTTGGGATCGAGACCGTCAAATATGCGTGCAGCGCTCCGGGGATCCATCGTTTCGTAGGTTGAAACCAAAGCGGTCCATTTCTTTTGATCTGCGGCTTTGTGAGCGGCATTGATCTGCTCAAGCTTCTGCGCCAGCGGCTTGATCGCCGCTATTTGCTTGGCGATGGCTTCCTTTTCCACGGCCAGTTCCGCCTCTTGGCGGTTCAGTGCCGCGGCGCGCGAATCAAGCTGCTCGGCCCGTTGCTTGAGTTGAAGCAAAAGCTTGCGTTCGCCGGTCTGGTCCAGAGGGTCTGGCTTGCAGAGAGGAGGAGGCGGGGGCTTGTCTTTCCAGTTGGCCACGGGTTCGTAGGCCGAGGGAGCGGAATTCCCGCTCTTTGTTCCGGAATGCTTGTCCTGGGCCTGGTGAAGGCTTGTGGACGCCTTTTCGGACGTTGAGGCGCCCGCGAAAGCTGCATCCACAAGCCCGGCCGACTTGAAGAGAATGGTTCCGCACAGACAAAACGTCACGATCGGCAGTAGGCGTGGCAGTCCGCGGGATGCAGCTCATCAGGTGGCATCTAGCAGCATCCGGGCAAGGTCGCGCTCGGCTCTGCTTTGCAGCTTCGCGGGGCGCCGGGATTGGTTCGAACGGTGCAGGGGGTTTGGTTTTGCCATCAGCACCCGCGCGGCGAAGCTACGGGCGTCTTGAGGCTTCAGGTCGATCACGGCCGCAGACGTATCGGACATATCGAAGCCCTCCTTGCTCTCGGCGCGCTTTTGGGTGTCCGCGGCGATATTGGCCTGGCTGATCAGTTCGTCGAGACGGGTGGTGGAGGCGGCGGCGGCCTTGCACGCCTCCTCCAGGGCGGTGAAACTCTGGCCGGCCTGCTCCTTCAGACGTTCGGTGGCGGATATGGCGGAGCTGACCGATGTGCCGATCTGGTCGACCAGTTCCTGCAGGGCATGGCGATCGGCGCGCATCTGGAGAATGGATTTGTCCAGGCGGCGTGCATAAACCAGCGTGAAAACAAGAACTCCAAATAATACGCTCTGAAATCCCCATGCGCCATAAGTCAGGATATAGGTCAGCATTTTTTTCACCATTTCGACAATTTTTGCTTCGACGCTGGTAGATATCAGTATTATTGAACGATCAGTTCCTGAAACAGGATGTCTTTCACCACGGCAGGCGCCGTCGCCACCTCGACGCGATCGATCAGGGCTTCCCGCAGGCGGTAGGTGCCGGATGCGCCGCGCAGTTCGCCTGGACGCATGGCACGGAGATAGGTCTGGAACACATCGACGATGCGGGGCATGTCGGCCGTCGCGATTTTTGCGGATTTCTGATCCGCAAGTTCGATGGTGGCTTCAAGTTTCACATAGGAGTCCTGGCCATTGGGGACGTCGAGATTCGCGACGATTTCCGGGATTTGACGTAAACCGGCCCGGTTACTTTCGGCGGTGGTCTCTCCCCGAGCATGCGCGGCAGGATACCGGTGATCCACAGGCCGCCGATCAGCAGCAGAAACGCGGCGACCGCCACCGCCGATGAAGATCAGCTTGCGCTTTGACGGCTTTGCCGGCACCGCCTCGCCCTCGGCTTCGGGCAAGGTTTCGTCGGCTGCATTTTTTGCGGCTGTCGGTGGCTTGGCCATAGATTGTCCTCTGATCCTCTGAGGCGATTATCTTGGATGAATATTAATGGATGGTTATGTTCCGTTTGGGCATCAGTGAAAATCACGGCTTCGTGGCGCTGTTCGCCGTTCCGGCCTCGATTTCCCTTGACCGCCGCCTCGCTCGCTGCCTCTGGCGGGTCGAGCCGGTCGAGCCGGTCGAGCAGGGGCGATAAATCGGCAAGCGTATCGACCAGAACATGCACGATCGTGACATCCCTCTCGACGCCGCGTTGCACCCGGCCTCGCACGCCGAGGAGCCGGGCGGAGACGATCTCCTGTCGCAGTGCCTCGACGCGGGCGGGCCAGACAATCAGGTTGGCGATGCCGGTTTCATCCTCGATCGTGATGAATACGGTCCCCTTGGCGCTGCCGGGGCGCTGGCGCACCGTGACCAGGCCGGCAAGGCGGACCTGGCCGCCGTCTTGGACGCGTTCGTCCATGTCCTTGCAGGTGATGGTGCCGCGCAGCCGGGGATGGCTTCGCAGCAAGCCTAGTGGATGCGCGCGCAGGGACAGGCCGGTGGCGCGATAGTCGGCGGCCACGTGCTCGCCGTGCTGCATCAGGGGCAGTTCGGGGGCGGCGGCAGGGCAGGAAAGCGGCCCGAGCGGGGAAGGGGGCGCATTGTCCACCAGGCCGGCCTGCCAGAGCGCGGTGCGCCGCCCCATGCCCAGAGACCGCAGGGCGCCGGCCTCGGCCAGCGCTTCGAGTGTGGCTTTTGGCAGCGACGCAAGTTCGGGCAGGCCGATTCGCCTCTCGGCCCGCAGGGCGTCGATCCGTGCCGCCCAGTCGGCCCTGAAGCCCCTGATCATCCGCAGGCCGAGCCGCAGCGCCCCGTTTTCCACCGTGCAGTCCCACGCACTCGCCGCCACATCGGCGGCGCGGACGGCGATGCCGTGCTCGCGCGCATCGCGCACGATCTGCGCCGGCTGGTAGAACCCCATCGGCTGCGAGTTCAGCAAAGCGGCGGCGAATTCCGCCGGGTGGTGGCATTTCAGCCAGGCCGAGACATAGACCAGATGCGCGAAGCTCGCGGCATGGCTTTCGGGAAACCCGTAAGTGCCGAAACCCTCGATCTGGCGGAAGCAGCGCTCCGCGAAATCGCGCTCATGGCCGCGCGCGACCATGCCCTCGACCATCCGGGTGAAGAATCGCTCGATCGCGCCGGGGCTGCGGAAGGTCGCCATGGCGCGGCGCAGTTCGTTGGCCTCGCCGGGCGTGAAGCCGGCCGCCTCGATGGCGATCCGCATCGCCTGCTCCTGGAACAGCGGCACGCCGAGCGTCTTGCCGAGGACGGCGCGCAGGGCGGGCGAGGGCATGTTCGTCGCCTCCAGCCCGTTCCGCCGCCGCAGATACGGATGCACCATATCCCCCTGGATCGGCCCCGGCCGGACGATCGCGACCTCGATCACCAGGTCGTAGAAGGTGCGCGGCCGCAGCCGCGGCAGCATGTTCATCTGCGCCCGGCTTTCCACCTGGAACACGCCGAGCGCATCTCCCCGGCACAGCATGTCGTAAACGCGCGGGTCCTCGCGCGGCACGTCGGCCAGATCGGCGATCCCCAGCAGGGCGAAGCATTTGCGGATGCAGGTGAGCATGCCCAGCGCCAGCACGTCGACCTTCATCAGCCCCAGCGCGTCGATATCGTCCTTGTCCCATTCGATGAAGCTGCGCTCCGCCATGGCGGCCGGGCCGACCGGCACGATCTCGTCGAGCCGGGTGCGCGTCAGCACGAACCCGCCGACATGCTGGGACAGATGCCGCGGCAGGTCGACCAGCTCGCGCGCGAGGCCGATGGCCCGCCGCAGGTCCGGCGAGGCCGGATCGAGCCCGGCCTCGCGCAGCCGCTCGTCCGACCACAGCGCATCGCCCGGATTCCAGCTTTGCGCCGCCAGCGTCTCGATCGTCGCCGCTTCCAGGCCGAGCGCCTTGCCGACATCGCGGATCGCGCTGCGCGGCCGATAGTGAATCACCGCCGCCGCGATCGCCGCCCGCGCGCGGCCGTAGCGGCCATAGATATACTGAATCACCTCCTCGCGCCGCTCATGCTCGAAATCGACGTCGATATCCGGCGGCTCGCCCCGCTCGGCCGAGACGAAGCGCTCGAACAGCAGGTCGATCTCGGCGGGATCGACCGCGGTGATGCCGAGCGCGTAGCAGACCGCCGAATTCGCCGCCGAGCCGCGCCCCTGGCAGAGAATCCCCTGCCGCCGGGCGAAGCCGACGATATCGTTCACGGTCAGGAAATAGCGCGCGTAGCCGAGCTGGGCGATCAGGTCGAGCTCGCGGCGGATCGTCGCGGTGATCGCCGCCGGCGCGCCGCCGGGATAGCGGATCGCCGCTCCCGCCCAGGCGAGGTCGGCGAGATGGCCGTCGGGGTTTTGCCCGGCGGCACCGGCTCGTCGGGATATTCATAGTGTATGTCGCCAAGGGTGAAGCCTACAGCTTCCAGAATCTCGGCCTGAGCCGCGATCGCCCCTTCATATCCGCGGAACAGCCGGGCCATCTCGGCGGCCGGCTTGAGGTGGCGCTCGCCATGCGGCTCGAGGCGCAGACCGGCCTCGGCGATCGTGCAGCCATGGCGGATGCAGCGCATCACGTCCTGCAACGGCCGGCGCGAGGGCGCGTGATACAGCACGTCGTTCACCGCCACCAGCCGCCGCCGTCCGGCCAGGGCGGCGAGCGCCTCCAGCCGCGCGGCGTCGTCCGGCGCATAGCGGCGCGCCGCCCCGAGCCAGACCAGGGCGCCGAAGCCGGCGATCCGGTCGAGGCTGGCGGCGAAGGCGGCATCGGGCCAGGGCGGCGGCATCACGATCAGCGCCATCCCGGCCGCCTGGTCCTCCAGATCGTCGAGGCGAAGCCGGCAGCCGCTTTTCGCTGCCCGCCCCTTGCCGAGGCTGAGCAGCCGGCAGAGCCGACCCCAGCCCTCGCGGTCGCGCGGATAGGCGATGACGTCCGGTCCATCCTCGAAGCCTAGCCGGCTGCCGACCAGCAGGCGCAGACCGCGCCGCTTCGCCGCGACATGCGCGCGCACCACGCCGGCGACGGTGTTCCGGTCCGCGATGCCCAGCGCCGCATGGCCGAGGAACAGGGCCTGGTCGACCAGTTCCTGCGGGTGCGACGCGCCTTCGAGGAAGCTGAACGCGCTGGCGGCGGCAAGCTCGGCATATTCTGTCATCAGAATACCCGTGGATGAACCATCGGGGCGGCCGCGCGCCGCCGTGCAGCCCGGTGCGAAACACCCAGAAACGTTGCCCCGCCTCATCCTCGATCGCGTAATAGTCGCGCAGCATCTCCACCTCGGCGCGGCCGGCTGCCTCAGGGGATTCGTGACGCCACCATTCGCGTGCGATCCGCTCCGGCCCGGTGGCGCGGGTGATGCGATGGCTGGCTCCGCGCCATCGCATCAGCAGCGGCGGATCGTCGGGCACCGGCGCGATCACCTCGATCCGCTCGGGGCGGACGAACAGCCGGACCGGCCGTGGATGGCCGGCGGGTGGCCAGCCTGGCGGCGGTTCCGTTACCGGAATCCGGCGCATCGCGCGCTCCGGCACATGGCTCGCCACTGGCGCCAGCCGCGACAGCCGGGCCCGGGTGGCCAGAAGGTCGAAGGTTTGGGTGTGTTCCGGCCGAAAAGCGCCGCCCAGCTCCGGCTGTCCCGCTGGCAGTGCTGCCACCTCTCCCTCGATCTCCAGGCCTTCCACGCCGAATCCCGGATCGACCCGGTTCAGACGCTCGGCCAGCAGGCGGCAGATATGCGGCGCATCGCGCGCGGGGGCTGCGAAGCCGATCGTCTCCCCGACCACGCGCGCATCGACCCGCCGGAACCGGACCTGCAAAATCGTCAGGCCGCATTCGGCCGCCTCCAGCCTGTCGCAGAGGCGGATGACAAGCCGGGCCAGCGCCGCCCGCAGTTGTTCGGCCGTCAGCAGTGGCTCGTGATGCGATTCCGCCTCGCGCCATGCGGCCGGCGGCGGCAGGAAATGCAGCGGCTCGGCGACCCTTCCGTGCAGGCGGTCGAGTCTGAGCAGCAGGTCTTCGCTGAAACCGGCCCGGATCTCGCTGCGCGAGAGGCGCGTCAGCGCGCCGATCCGTCTGATTCCAAGCCGGTGCAGCCGCCGCGCAACCGGTGCTTCCAGCCCAAGAGCTGTCACCGGCAGAGTGTCGAGTCTGGCGTCCGACGTTATGCCGTGCCGGGCCAGCGCCCGCGCCGCCATCGCGGTGCCGCCGATCGCGATCCGGGCGCCGGGCAGCATGGCTCCGATCCGCGCGCACAGCCTGGCCTCGCCGCCAAACAGATGGGCGCAGCCGGTGATGTCGAGCAGGAGACCATCCGGCGGGTCCGGCGCCACCAGCGGCGTGAAGCCCTGGCAGCGCAGGGCGAGCTGATCGAGGGCGCGCTCAGCTGGCGCGTCTGAGGGTTGCTGGCGGGCAATCCGCCGCCAGCCAGATCGAAAGCATGCGTCGCTCCGTCATGGCCCAGCTCTAGGCCGAAGGCGCCCGGCGGCACGCCGCGCGCATGCAGCAACTCGGCCCGCCAGCGCCGCGCGCCATCCGGCCCGGAAGGTTCTGCGCCAATTCGCCATCTCGTCGAGAACGCATTGGAATCACTTGCCTTTCCCATGTTCAGCACCAGCCCGACAGCCTGGCCCCGCCGTGCCGCCAGTGCGAGGCGCCACCGCGAGACGGGAGATCCGCTCCACCGGCCCAGCCGCGTGCAGGCCACCGGCCAGGGCGGTTTCGAGCAGCGCCAGTCGGTCTTGCTCCCGCTCCGCCTCGGCAAGCACGAGCCGGCCGGGATCGAGCGCCAGCCCGGCGAGCCC
>NZ_CAJQZK010000042.1:0-16215 GCF_907164655.1 Acidocella sp. C78 | reverse complement strand
TATTTTGCATATTTGTATATACAAAATAGCATAAATTCATATATTTACATATACGATTTGAGCCATCCGTCTAAAAGCTCCTGCAAGACATCCGACAAATCTCGTCCAGCATCCTCAGCCTGCAACCGAGCCACAGCCGCTCTCTGCGTCTGCTTTTTTAAAAAATGGGAATAAAGCTTCCAATCTGGGTTGCTGCGCTTGCCCGTCGCAGGGCGACCGCGCCCCCTGCCCTCCTCTACTGACAGCGTAGGCGCTACAACCTGACGGACGGTATCCGCTCCCGGCTCCACGGCCTCCGACTCTGCCTGATGACGGTGCAGATCTGCCAGCGCTGCAAATTTCCGTTTCTCAGCCATTTTCGATTTCCCTTCCGGCAGCCACATAAGCATCCCAAGCCCGCCCGGCATTTCGATCATCCTTTACCCCATAGACCGGCACCCCCTCGGCCGCAGCCTTCTCGAAGGCCGCCAGACGTGGAATCTCGGTGGTGAATATTGGGATGCCCTCAGCGTTGAGCATATCTCTGAGCTGTTGCCCCTCGGTGCGGGGCTTAGGCGGCACCATGGTCAGCAATACACGATGGGTCTTGTTTCCCAGTTCTTGGAGCTTGGCCAGGGTATGTGTCAGTCCGTCCGTCGCCACGCTTTCAGGCACGGCAGGAATTACAAGCATATCACAGTTACTCGCCAAATCTTTAAAATCATCGTCGGTTGGATTGCCCTCGGTATCGATGATGATGTGCTTATAATTGCGGATATGGCCGATCATCTGTGCATGGGTGACGACCTTGAAGGGTAGTCCTTGATCCCCGCCACGCTGGCTCCACTTTGTAGCGCTTCGGATGGCATCTCCATCTACCAGAAGGGTCGGGGCTAAACGTTGCAAATAAGCTGCCAAGTGTATGGCAGTGGTTGTTTTGCCGACTCCGCCTTTATAACTCGTCACGGTGATTATCATCTATTCACACATCCGCAATTTAACTTTCTGCATAGACAAATATATACATTTTCGGCTATCTGTCTATCTGAAATTTCACACAGACGGAATTAGGTTGTATGGGCGTTCAAATCTATCTCCTCGATCGGCGGAAAGTCACTTTGCTCGTAGGCGGTCAGCCTGTGAAAGTCGGCACATTGCGCCGATCCTGGAAGGTCACTGAGTTTGACGGAGAGAGGTTGGCTGAAATCGAGACAGCAAAGGCAGACCTTCAAGGCCAAGTTGCTCCAATGGCAGCCATCATCGCGGATGTGACGGAATTAGCCTTGGACGCCAACTTCAGGGAAGCGATCGCCGGTCACCTCGTCCTTGGCTGGGATGCTGATCGCTCGTCGGTAACAGATTTTAGTTGGGATTATCTGCCAGTTCTAGGTTACGCGGTGCAGATTGGCACGTCTGGGAAATACGTTTTGCATGAGCAAAGGGCAGGGAGATTGTCCCCCATTACCGCCGCCCGCGCGGTTGAATTGGGAATTCACGACCATGGGGGCCACTTTCTACGCTGCGGACAACCAGCAATCACCGAATGCAGGGCTGTTCGCCCCTATATCGTCGGCTACGCGCAAGCGGACTGTATTCTGAGTGATGGCCGGAACGCTGATATTCTGACTTCTGTAGAATCTGAAAGCTTACCGAATCCCGCGTGGTACATAGGAAAACGCCCCTCAGATGTCGCACTTTACTCTGAAACCCGCGCAGTCGAGTAGGAGGGGAGCAGACACGAAAGTAGCTTTTACGCACGCTTATCCGAAAATCGAGGATTTGTCGGACAACTCCCAAAGTGTTCGATAATCTGTTCCACCGATGATCACGGACAAAGCAGTTTTTGGGGTCACCGCACGATCTGTTCAAAATCGTACGCTAAGCGTTGGCGGGCTGCCTGGCGAGGGTACGATAGATGGTTGGGCGGGAGACGGAGAATAGGTCTGCGAGATCAGTGATGGAATAATTGCCAGTGTCGTACATGCGGCGCAGTTCTTTTTGTTGTCTTTCGGATAGCGTCGGCCTTTTGCCGCGTAATTTTCCTTTGGCGCGAGCGATGGCCATGCCTTCTCTGGTACGTAACCGGATCAGGTCGGCCTCAAACTCTGCGAAGGTGGCGAGGATGTTGAAGAACATCTTCCCCATTGGGTCGGTTGGGTCATAGACGGCCGCGCCGAGCGCGAGTTTGACACCGCGGGTAATGAGTTCATCGGCGATCGCACGGGCATCTGGAACGGAGCGTGCAAGGCGGTCGAGTTTTGGCACGACCAGGGTGTCGCCTTTACGCACCGCCGCCAAGGCTTGAGCAAGCCCGGGGCGGGCACGATTGGTGCCTGTGAGGCCATGGTCCGTATAGATGCGGTCCGGCTTTACCCCGAGCTGTTCGAGTTCGGCGCGTTGCGCGGCGAGATCTTGCCGGTCGGTTGAACAGCGGGCGTAACCGATCAGGGTGTGGGCCATGCGGAATTGTAACGTATGACCCCCCTTCATTGCAAAAGATATCGTACCAGTTAAATGATCCATCCGTTGCCGAGGGAAACAGCCACCAGTGCCAGGCCGTTACATCTGTCCGTTGAACGATCCTCTTGCGGACGCACGGTGGGCGCTAATTTTCTCATCAACCGGAACCCGATATGCCACTCCGCGTTCTTTTATCCGCTGAACAACGAGCCCGTTTGTTTTCAATTCCAACGGACATGGCCTCCATGAGCCGGCATTACGTACTGGATGCTGCTGACCTCGCTATGGTCAGGGTCAGACGCCGGGCAAGCAACCGGCTCGGCTTTGCCGTGCAACTCTGTGTTCTCCGCTTCCCAGGCCGCACTCTGGATCCATCGGAATATCCACCGGCGCCGGCGCTGGCTTTTGTTGCTGAACAGATCGGTGTCGATCCTTTGTTGTTTGCGGAATACGCGCGCCGTGCTGAAACCCGTCGGGAGCATTTGGTCGAGCTCCAAAAGTTCACTGGTCTGCGTAGTTTTGGCCTCGATGACTGGCGCGCCTGCCTACATGCTGGTGCGGATACGGCTTGGGCCACAGATCGCGGCGAACCCATCATCCAGGCTATGCTCGTTCATCTGAGAGAAAGCCGGGTATTGCTTCCCTCGGCGACAGTGTTGGAGCGAATTGGACTGGCCGCCCGTGTCCGAGCACGCAAGAAAACATTCGAGGTGCTGGCAGCCGGGATGGCCGATGCGGAGCGCAGTGCTCTGACCGAGCTGCTGACGGTCGATCCCGAGTTGCGTCGCTCCCGTTTTGCCTGGCTGCGGGATTATTCGGAATCACCAGCTCCCTCCAACATCGTCTCCCTGCTCGATCGCCTCGAATATGTCCGCGCCATGGGCATTGATCCCGCACGGGCTGGTCGTATCCATGCTGCCCGCCTGGTCCGGCTGACCGACGAGGGGGCGCTCATGACCGTGCAGCACATCGCCGATCTGGAGCCGGCGCGGCGCACAGCCATTCTCATTGCCCAGATCGCAAGCCTGGAAACCCGTCTGACGGACGCGACGCTTGCCATGTTCGAGAAATATGTCGGCACTTTGTTCAGCCGGGCGCGCAACCGCGATGAGCGTCGGTTTCAGGCCACGCGGCGCGATGTCGCCAAGGCGCTACTGCTGTTCCGCCGGACGATCGCCGCCCTTCGCCAGGCGAAGGAGGCCGGAGAAGATGGGATCACCGCCATCGAGCGCGAGATCGGCATGAACCAGCTCGAAGATGTGCTGCCGATCATCGGCGCCGTCGCCGATGTGGCGGATCAGGATATTTTGGTCACGGCGGCCGAGCGATATACGGTGCTCCGCCGGTTCAGCCCCCGCTTCCTGGCCGCCTTCGATTTCCGGTCGAATATGCCGAACGATCCCGTTCTGGCCGCGATCGAACTTCTCCGCGCCCTGAACCGTGGCGCGATCCGCAGCTTGCCCAAGCGGCCGCCCTCCACGTTCCTGCCGCCGCAGTGGCGGAAATTGATTTTTGCCGGCGGCACAGCCGACCGGCGGCTCTATGAAACAGCGGTGCTGGCCGTGCTGCGCGACAAGCTGCGGGGCAGTAATATCTGGGTCGCTGGCAGCCGCGATTACCAGGCGTTCGAGACCTATCTGCTTCCGGCCGGGGCGGGTGCGGCCACCGGCATCGATGGTGAGGCCGATCCCGATCGTTACGTCGCAAGCCGGGCAGAGATGCTGCGCGAGCGTCTGACCTTCGTGGCCGCCCGGGCCGCGCAGGGCGACCTCGACGGGGTGGAGATTGAGGACGGCAAACTTTTTATCGCCCGCACGCCGCCCACCGTGCCCGACGCGGCTCGCGATCTGGCGCTGCGGCTGAACAGTATGCTGCCGCGGGTGCGGATCACCGAGGTTTTGAGCGAGGTCGATGCCTGGACCGGGTTCACGGACAGGTTCGTGCATCTGCGCACCGGTAACCCCGTCACCGACAAAGCGGCCCTGCTGGCAGCGGTGCTCGCTGACGGCACCAATCTTGGCCTTGCCCGCATGGCGGACGCCTCGCGCGGTCTCAGCTATCACCACCTGGTCAATGTGGCCCAATGGCACATCAGCGATGACAATTATGTCGCCGCCCGCGCCGCCATCATCAATGCGCACCATGCACACCCCATGGCGGCAATCTGGGATGATGGGACAAGCTCGTCTTCGGACGGGCAATATTTCCGGGCCGCAGGCCGCGCCGGAGCCGGCGGCTCGGTAAACGCCAAATACGGCATCGAGCCGGGCGCGGTGATCTACACCCATGTTTCCGGTCAATACGGACCGTTCCACACGCGCGTCATCTCCGCGACGATGAGCGAGGCGCCTTATGTGCTCGACGGGCTGCTGCATCATGTCCACCAGACCGATCTGCGCATCGCCGAGCATTATACCGATACCGCCGGCGCGACCGATCATGTCTTCGGTCTCTGCCATCTGCTGGGTTACAGGTTTGCCCCCAGGATCAAGGATCTCCGGGACCGCAAGCTCTACACGATAGAAAAGCCAGGCACCTGGCCGCTGCTGGTGCCGCTCATCGGCGACGCCGTCGAAACCACCGCCATCCTCGGGCAATGGCCGGAGTTGATGCGGTTAAAGGCATCCATCAATGCCGGCACTGTTCTGCCTTCCGTCATCTTGCGGAAGCTGGCCGCCGCCGGTGGAGGAAACACTCTGTCCAGGGCGTTACGGGCTGTGGGGCGGATCGAGCGCACCCTGTTCACCCTGCAATGGCTGTCCGATCCCGCTCTGCGCCAGCGCAGTCATGCCGGGCTCAATAAGGGCGAGGCCAGCAATGCCCTGCGCCGCGCCGTATTCTTCCATCGCCAGGGTGAAATCCGCGACCGCACCTTCGAAAATCAGAGCTTCCGGGCCTCCGGGCTCAGTCTCATCACCGCCGCCATCGTCCACTGGAATACCATCTATCTCGACCAGGCCGTCCAGCACCTGCGGGCCCAGGGTACGGCAGTGCCCGATGATCTCCTGGCGCATGTCGCGCCGCTCGGATGGGAACACATCGCTCTGACCGGCGATTATGTCTGGAATCCCGCCAATCCCAATGCCAGCTTCAGGCCGCTACGCGATGTTCGCGCTCCGTTCATACCCCGCGCCGCTTAGCGTACGATTTTGAACAGATCGTGCGGTGACCCCTTTTTGGGCAAGAAAACGGACAAATGTTCCTGGCTTGCTCAGAGCCTGAACGCAAAAGATAGTTGAGCGATTTCAGTTGGTTGCGATTCAGTCGGTTTACCACAACAGACGGAGTCACGATGGCCTGGACGGAAACCGCTCGGCGGCGATACTGCCGGGGCGGATTACGCTATGCAAGCAACCTCACCGATGCTGAATGGGCGCTGATCGAGCCGTTCATGCCGACGCCGTGCTGGCGTGGCCGTCCGCGTACTGTGTCGCTGCGAGTGATCGTGGAGGCGATCCTGTACATGCTGTCGACTGGTTGCCAGTGGCGCCAAATCCCGAGGGAATTGTGATACGGGTTATGGAACAAGGAAATTGGTTTTTGTTCGTCATCTGCCGGCGGTATCCCAAACACTCGTTTGGGATACATAGTCGATCAGGCCATTGAAACGCAGGGCTTTGCCGCCAAGCGTAGGATTCCGCCCCCTTCCGCAAACGACCCCTTATGCTACGATTCAGAGCGTTCCGTTACTTCTGGCCAGGAAGCAAATCGGCGCGCCGATGTGCTGACCTAGCGGCGATAGCCCCGCAGCTCGTCGGCCGTGATGTTGTCAGCCGGCACAAGGCGATAATGCTTCTCTTCGACCACACAAACGCGGCCATCCTGCAGGGCGAGTTCAAACATCGCCATCCGGTCGTCGTCCATGAACTGCGCTGAAACCGTGCGGCATACCAGATCGGGAAATTTATCGGCACAGCAGGCGAGATCTTGCTTGGTCTGGACAACGGATAGCTGATCTTTGCCGCCTTTAGCCTGCACAGGAATCACGTATTGCACGCCGTGCCGATCAATCCCGACATATACCTCGTCGATTTCGATCTGGCCTACACCAGCAACCGATGTGCGCATGTGGCTTTGGAGAGAATACGCGGTCACTCCGAGAAACACGTCGATCAGTCGATTGTATCGGACACGCGCGAGTAATGCCTGTTCATCGTTGAGGGCATAGGCTCCGATGATTTCCGGTGTGGCATCGGGAACCTTGATCGTTACCAACTCGCGGTTAGGCACGATCCGATTGATTGGGACGAGCTCAAATTTGTAGCGCGCGCGGCCGTCGCCCTCGATGACCCATTCCATGCCTTCCGGCTGTGTGTACACCACTTGCTTCGGCATGGGGGTGCGGTAGCGAATGGCGTAAAGCACGTCGCCGACATTTTTCGGCAGGTCGATCTTGAGCGCAGCGGCTGCCCGCTCGATGTCCGGGCGCGTAAAGGGAATCTGGGTCGTGCCGGTCTTGTAGGCACCGAAAGCCGGATCGAAGAATATGTGCTCGATCAGTTGCTTGTATCTGTTCTCTTTAGTTTCCGACAATGGCGGCCTCCTCCCGCGCGACATAGCGCAATGCTTCGATTTCATGCTGCTTGCGCTTCTTCGCTCCGCTTTTCCGGTCACGCCGGCCGATCGGATTGTCGATCCCGAAATGTTCTGAGGCTTCCAACATACCCATACGGATCAAGGCCGGGTCTCCGAGCGATATCCTGGTCTCCGGCCGCATCGGCTCGATACGAAGAGCCTTCATCAGTGCGCCGGCAACAGCGCGGGCAAGGGGGGGCGGAACTGAATTCCCGATCTGCCTGGCACCGTGCCACTTCGTAGCGTGGAAACGGAACCAATCGGGGAATCCGTGCAGGCGCGCCATCTCGCGGACGGTCACACAACGCGGCAAGTCGAAATGGATCGGGCGGGGACTGGTGAAAGCACCGCGCGCGGCATCTGTGCCAGCCCGCAGGGTGTTGCTGAGGCCGTCGCCATCCAGCTTGAAGAAACGGGAAATCGGCTCGACCTGGCCGGGCGGTGTCTCTGCAAAGCGTCGCTTCGAAATATCGGTATGATCTGTGCGCGCGCTCGATGTCAGTACCGCCGGATTCCACTCGCGCACATAGCCATAATGCCAAGCGTCATTCGTCAGGCAACGTAATTCTCGTGCATAGGTGCTCGGCTCGCGCCATTTGCCGGGATGCACCTCGTCGGAATCGAGCAGGGCATCGAACCGATCAGCATCGGGTAGATCCCCGATCGCATCGCGGCAGGTCGGGCTTTTCTTCCCGCCTTTGTTCCAGCCATCATCGGCCGCACGGGTTAGCGCGGCAGGATATTCGGGCAATGGTAGCCCCTTGCGTGCGCCGAATAGAAACAACCGCTCGCGGTGTTGCGGAACGCCGTATTGAGCCGCGTCGAGCACGCGCCACGGCATCCGCACCTGATAACCGATCGCGTCGAAAGCCTCGATCAGCTCCTCCAAAACGGCGCGGTGCCGGCCAACCGTGAGACCCTTCACATTTTCGAACAAGAAATAGGACGCCTGTAGCTCGCCGACGATGCGAACGAACTCGCGCACCAGGTTGTTGCGTGGATCATCGAGCACGCGATGCCCGATCAGCGAAAAGCCTTGGCAGGGTGCGCCTCCGAATACGACATCGACGCGTCGCCGGCCGATACCGGCCGCCTTGCGGATTGCCGCGCCCGTCAGCCCCTCGACCGACCGGGGCAGCATGGCGCAACCGGGGAAGTTGAACGCATGCACGGCCGAATGGATCGGGTCGATCTCGACGGCAGCCACAACATCGAAGCCGGCTTGCTCGAATCCGAGGCTCAAGCCGCCGGCTCCCGCGAATAGATCGATTCCTATTGGCCGCATAGTATCCTCGTCATGCTCTGATTGCCCTGCATCTTGTGGTCACGCTAGCAGCTTCGCCCCAGCATGTCGATCGGGATTTTTCCCATCGAGGAAGGCCGCGAGGGCTTCTGCCAAGTCGTCGAGCTTTTTCGTCTCGCATTGCCAGACGGTAAAGCTGTGCCAGCCGATCACCTCTAATTCGGCACGTTTGGCCGCGTCGCGCCGTTTGTTGGCGTCCAGCTTCGGCAACCAGTAGTCGAGTCGGGATTTCGGGGTTCGACCAATCGAACAGCCATGGGCATGCCAGAAACAGCCATGCACAAAGATGGCCTTTCGACGACCGGGAAACACGATGTCGGGGGTTCCTGGCAAATCCTTCCGGTGCAACCGAAATCGGTATCCCATTCCATGCAAAAGCCGACGCACGGCAAGCTCTGGCGTCGTGTTCTTCCCGCCTATACGCGCCATCAAGGCGCTACGGCTCGCGGGCGTGCGGTTGTCCGTCATTGCGCCAAATTAGAACGAAAGCACCTATGGGTTATGCCATCATTCTCGAAATCGTCGCCCGCCCGACGTTGTAGCTCTGTGCCAATTCCTTCAACGTGGCACCCTCGGCCCGCCGCTGCCGGGCCTCCGCCTGCTGCTGCGGGGTGAGGGCAGGGGGGCGGCCCATGTGCTGCCCGCGCGCCTTGGCTCGGCTCCGCCCCTCGGCTGTCCGGGTGCGGATCAGGTCGCGCTCCACGTCCGCCAAGCCACCCAGCACGGCGATCATCAATCGTCCGGTGCTGGTGCCGGTATCGGCCCATGGTTCGGCCAGGGAGCGGAATTGCCCGCCCGCGTCCACGATCTGCTTCACGATGGCGAACAGGTCGAAGGTCGAGCGGGCCAGGCGATCGATGCGTGTCACCGTCACCACGTCGCCGGCGGTCAGGTGCCTGAGCATTTTCAACAGCTCGCGGCGGTCGGCCCGCGCGCCCGTGACCTTCTCACGGTAAATCGGCGCACATCCGGCAGCCTTCAACTGCTCAAGCTGGACATCGAGCGTCTGCCCGTAGGTGCTCACGCGAGCGTAGCCGATCAGGCGGATTTTTGGGGCTTTTTCGATCATATCTTACGGGCGTTCTAAGCTATTGAAATGGCTCGGGCAAGCGGAATGCCCGAAAGTCTTGATTTTTGAAAATAACTTTAAGGCTCATTCCAGGTCGCCCCTTTACGCTGCCCCATTTTCAGTTAAGGGTGGCAAAAACTACCGCGACTTTGACCGAGTCGGTCAGCGGACGGTGAACGTGGCCTTAACCGAAGGGGAGGAAAAAGCGGGATGACAGTCACGTTTAAAAAAGCCCCTTTGGTAGAGATGATCGCGGAGCTGCGATGGGGAGAAGCTCAATCAGTCCAGCCAAATGTGCCTACTATCATGCATGGCATGGGCGCTGATATGGACCAGTTTTTTATGAGCTTCGGGGGTGAGGTATACCAGCATGGCTTCCGGCGAACGGAACGGCTAGTCCCACCTGGCTTTCCAGTCTTCCCATTCCAGCCGGTATACCGCTACCGCAAAGAGTCGTCGGACGACACCGCTGTTTTATTTCAGGTTGGCTCCGGTCTCTTTTCGGCCAATGCGACCCCGCCATATCGGTCTTGGAAGAACGTAAGCCCCACCGTGAAATCCGGCGTAGATTCATTGTTGAAGGTTCGATTGGCCGGTGAAAAAGACAAAGCGTTCTCCGTCCTAAGCCTGCGTTACATAAATGCCTTTGGCCCAGAATTGACAGAAGGCAGAAGCATCGACCTGTTCATGCGCGAAATTTTAGGTTTTGAACTCGGATTTCCCCAGGTGATCGTTGAACAAGTTGATCCTGGATCATCGATAACACCTCAAATTCAGCTCAAAGTACCTTTAGTTGGTGGCGCATCTTTGGCCTTCCTTGTCGGTGAAGGTACAATAAACAATGAACCAAAAATCATCGTTGACATGACAGTGGCCAATACACGGCCAATCGCCCCCGATGTCGACGCAATAATGGCGGCATTCACCACGGCGCGCGATGTAATCCACCACGTATTTATTGGACTTGTCAAGCGAATTGAAAACCTGCTCCAGCCCGATGGAGACGAAAGTGATTCTTGATCTTCCTCGCCCGGCATATGTCGAACAAGCTCTGCTTCAACCCAGAATTCTAGACGAATACCCGCTTAATCCAGCTTTATCGTGGGTCAGTCCACTTACAAAATCCTCGGGCTTATCTGCGTTCGCTTCTGTAGAGAACCAAATCGAGGAACTTTGTAAAATGCCTGCGGGTTGGGATGGCTATGGCGCCTTGCCCATTAGCCAAACGACTAAGTACAACTCCTTGGCTGCCTTAGGGAGCATTCTTGGATCTGCTAAAGCACCGGATATTACTCCAAATCCAAATGGAACTTTGTCTTTTGAATGGGAGACGGCGCAAGGAGTCGGTCACCTCGAAATCGGCCAAACTCGGCTGAGCTTTTATATCCAACCAAACCATGGTGACCCTATTTTCCTGGATGCTTCGTCCGATGACCTACTCATTAGTGCAATCAAAATTGGTCTTCTGGTCTCGGGATATTTGTTTCAAAGCGAGCACGCTAGTATGTCGGTTACAGAAATAACTTTGGCGACATATGTGTCACCTGCCTATTGAAATTTCCGATACTGAAAATATCGTTCGGGTTATTCTCTCGCCTCATCATATCAAGAAGGGTAAGCTAAAACCTGCCGCCTTTCGTTCACAAGCCAATAAAGATGAGGTTTCAGTCATCCGTCAGACTTATATGGGTTCCGATTTTTGTAAAGAAAAAGCTCTGATTCTTCATAGGCCACCCGTTTCACAATATATAGGATTTGCTGTTATCAAGGCAGATGAAATTAGGAAAAGTGGTTCTACTGTTGAAGACTCCCGCGACGTTTACTGTGGACATGCTGATGTCGCCCATGGTGTCATTCTTGAACCACATGAACCTGCTGATTCTAGGATGAGCCGCTTTATTACGGAGCGTTGCCGTACTCTGCTGACTTCAACAACCTACCATCCTGATCCTAATCCGAGTGGGTCCGGTTGGACGGGACCAAATTTCTAGGTTTTCTCTGCGAGATTCTATCTTCCATCCGACCCCAGGGATTACGCATGAAAGTTGCCGGTGAGAATTTGCTCCATGTATCGGTTGTCCCACGCAGCCATTTTCTGCCTCCCCTTCAGGCTGGCGTTTGAAAATAAGTAAATCGAAGAAATTCACCTTAGAATGTTTTGCCTCAAGGATAGATTTAATCTCGTGCTAATCGGCAACAGGTTTCGCATCATTGTCTGACGGTTTAGAGGGGCAACGCGCAACTGTGTAAAGGCTCCGACAATGCCGGATCATCGCCTCCATGAAACGACCGTGATAAACGGAAAAGATAGTCCAGGTCAGCTCGTATGTCTTGCTGCCAATGATGTTGAATCTGAGCCGGTCCGCCTCCTCTATCGGCTTTAACCAGGCACGGTTTTTCCACTGCTCAGGGGTATGGGTGAAATCTCCGTCTTTGTCGTAGGACCAAGTGACAATATCTCCGGCATCGATTTTTTTCTTAAAATCATTGAGTAGCTTGGATGGATTATCAGTCAGGAACGATATCGACATTTTGGCTCCTTTTGGCTGGTGCTTTCCTGTGCGGAGATGGTCACTCAACCCCAAACGTGAGCTGAAGCTGCGTCATATGCGGCGTTGATTTTTATTTGGCCAAAGTGAGGGCGTTGCCTTCCTGGCCCATTTTGGTTTTTTCCGGCCAGCTTGCGGCGAGTTTCACGGCTGTGTCGGACGCTTTGAGGAGGACGACGGCGCCGTCAATCTGGTTGATGCAGGCGGTGCCTTCGAGGGTTTCGATTTTGCCGGAGGAGCGGAGCTGGACGTTTCCGTTTTTGGCCGTGCGGAGGAGGGCGCCGGATTTGTCGTCGCTCTTGGGGTGGATGACGAGTTTGCCATCACTTTTGGGCTTTTTCACGATCTGGTCGCCCTCGAGGAGAACACTGCCTTTCGACAATTCGTTGATCGGGCTGCGGCAGCAGGTCCAGTAAATATTCAGGGGGGTTCCGAGTTTAGTGACCAGGTAATGGATGAGGGTGGTCAAACTCGTCACAAAGTCCAGCTTCGGTTGGAGAATCCAGTCTTCGGCATTGTTCGGGCGGTTGAAGATGGCTTCGCCCTTGGTCTGCATTATCATGTTGCTGTCGGGGCAGAGATAATGCTCCTTGTAGGTGTCGCCGGTGGTTTTGGTTTCAGCCCAGGTGTTGAAGCCACCTTTGAGCAGGCCCCGGCTCAGGCCGCCGGTGCTGTTGTAGCCGGCTTCGACGGCCCAATGCAGGGTGACGCCGTTCGGCACCGACAGATTGCGCCCAGAGGGTTTCATTCTGCCGTGGCCGGCGATGAATACGTTGGGCATGGGTTTTTGCCTCCGCTCGCGGAACGCGTGGTTTCCGCTTTTTCCGGGTCAGTATAGCAGCGGAATGCCGATTCATGAATTTTTCAGACTAATACCCCTTGAGCACGCGATATTCGCCGCTTTTCCCGTATGCCCCGGCGCTTTGGTTGATGGCGACGCAGGGACGACTGTTTGCCCCGCATCGGGTGATCTTGTCGAGCATTCCCTTCTTCACCCAGGCGGCGTGATTGGCCTGCAACATGGCGATTTCGCCTCGCAGCTGACTGACCGTGGTGCGATCCCACCAGACAACGGCCGTGCTGCTCAGCCAGCCGAACAGCATCAACCCGACGGTCATGGCCACAATCCACCCCAACAGCCGCCAGCTTGCCCAAGCCACGATCCGGCGCAACGCCTCCTCCGCAACCGCCATGCCCCCTGCCAGCCCGGCCAGATCCTCCAGCATCGGCTTGGTGGCTGTCCGGACCGTCGCGACACCTTCCTTGCCCATCTGCTCCAGCGCCGTGGCCACCGCTGCGCTGACCGCCTCGCGCACCCGCTCTTCCAGCGTGGCAGCCTCCTCCGCCAGTTTCTGCCGCTCCTGCGCGAGCGCCGCCCGCTCCTCCGCCAGCCCGGTGAGCACGCGCTGCACTACCGCCTGCTGCTGCTCGGCAATCTCCATCAGCCCGTAGAGATGATCCTCCGCGTTATTCACATCGACATCCCCCGACCCCGCGACACGGATCTTTCCTGCTGCTTCCGGACGGCCGCCCGCTCAGCTTCACGCGCCAGCTGGCCACGCATGTCTCTCTCCGCCCCTTCAATCAGCCGGCCAATGGCCCGGCCAGCATCGGGTGCTGCCAGCACACGCGCCAACGCCGACCCCTCCCTGACCCCGAACTCTCGGCCTCGCGCCCGCAGGCCCCGCGCCGCTTCGGAATGACGATCCAACATCTGCTCAAACCCCAGCAGCTCCGCCCGCGCCCCACCGACTAGAGCCGGCTCAGCGGCCAGCGCCGGCAACGCCTTGTTGTATGCCTCCGACAGCCGCGTCCATTCCCGCACCAGCCCATGCGCCTGCCTGTCTCGGGCGGCTTCTTCCATCCGCTGCTGCCGATGCGCCTCGTACCGCTCCCGGAACCCGGCCCGTCCCGCCGAGATCTCGCGCGCTGCCACCGCCTCCCGTGGCGGCATCTCGATCCCCCGCCGACTGGCATAGGCAGCCCGATCATAGTCGAGCGTGGTTTCCTTCGCCTGGGATCGCGAGAGCCGCGCCGACAGGGCGGCCACGTTGCTGAATTCTTCCCGATCGGCGTAGAGCGTCACCCCGTCCCGGTGCCGCGTCATCGCCACATAGGTCAGGTGCCGGTCCATCGTCCCCGAGGCCAGCACATAGGCCCGGTCCACCGTCGCCCCCTGCGCCTTGTGAATGGTGGTGGCATACCCGTGATCCACGGCAGCATAATCCGCCATCGAGATCGATACGGCCCGACCCCACCCAGGCCCGGAGGAAGAATCCAGCCGTACCACCAACCGCTGCCCGTCCAGCTCATCGGGCCAGACACAAGCTCCACGGTCCCCAGCATCCCGTTCTTCACGCCCAGCTCACGGTTGTTCTCGCGGAACAGCAGCCGGTCGCCCGGCGCAAAGGCGCGCTCGCCCCCGGTCGTGCGATAAACCCGCTCGTCCGCCAGCTCGCCCCGCTCGCGCCGAACCGTCCGGATCGCCTCGTTGAGGTCCCGCACATCCGCGTTGCGATGCGCCAGCACCAGGCGCGAACCGTCCGGCCGCGCCTCCATATCGGCCAGCACATCCCGCACAATCGCATCCCGCGCATGCTCGGCCGACTCTTCCAGCCGGATTGCGCCGCGCTCGGCATAGGCGCGCAAACCTTCCTCTGTCCGGTGCCGGCCCAGATCCACCGACGCCGCCCGCTGCCAGTCCTCGCGCTGCCGGCGGATTTCTTCCAGCTCCACGAAGCCGACGCGCTCCGCCACGGCGCGGAACGCCGCACCTGGCCCGATCGGCTGCAACTGCTCGGGATCACCCACCAGCACGATTTTCGCGCCCGCCCGGTCCGCCTCCTGAATGAACCGCGAAAGCTGTTTCGAGCCGACCATCCCGGCCTCGTCGATCACGAACACGTCGCGCGGCCCGAGGCGGTCGAACCCGCGCTCCCAGCCTCTCTCCCACGAGGCCAACGTGCGCGACGCAATGCCGGCCGACTCTTCCAGCCCCTCGGCCGCCTTGCCGGCCAGCGCCGCGCCATGAACGCGATACCCTCGGCCTCCCATGCCGCGCGGGCCGCCGCGAGCATCGTGCTCTTGCCCGCCCCGGCCAGACCCACCACGGCCGCAATCCGTTCTGGCCCGGTGACATGTTCGATCGCCGCCCGCTGCTCGTCGGCCAGGACGATGCCGCCACGCTCCTGCGCCGCAATCGCCGCCTCCACGCGCCGGCCAGCAACACCGAACCCACGCCCCGGCAGACCGCCCCGGTCATCCGCCATGCGATCGGCGCTGATCGCCATGTCGCGCTCGATGCCGACCATTTCCCGCGTCGAATAGCGCGCCTGCTCGATTACCCGCCCGCGCTCGTCGCGCTGCTCTTCCTGCAATTCCACCAGGGCCGGCGACGCCATGACCGTGGCAAAGGCCGCCTGGAACGCATCCGCCTCGCCGATATAGCGGTGCAGCGTGCGCGCCACGTCATGCCGGTCGAACACACTCTTTTCATTGGTGATGAGTGTCAGCACCTGCTCGGGCTTTTCGCGGATCAGGGCGGCGTTACGCTTCGCGGCATCCTCATCGATCCGAACCCGCGACACATCCTTGCCGCGCCGCTCCATCTGCGTCGCATGCACCCCGACATGCTGCGTCGGCTCGATCTCCAGCCCGCGCTCTTGATGCGAGCGATGGTCAACCCTTATGTCCAGCCCCGCCCGCGCCAGATGTTCGTTCGTCCTTTGCTCCCAGCCGGAGCGAATATCCCGAAGCTGCTCATGCGATGTCGGCAGCCCCAGCGCCACCAGACGCTTGTTCTCCAATTCCAGTTCCGACTTGTCGCCCAAACCGTCCGGACCGACCTGCCGCGTCGTCATCATGATATGCGCATGATGGTTCCGCACATCGGTATGGCCGTGCGGGCTGTGGATCGCAAAATCAACCACCACGCCATACCGGTTGGCAAGGCTCTGGGCGAACTCCCGCGTCAGCTCAAGCCGCTGTTCATCAGATAGCTCGTGCGGGAGAGCAACCTCGATTTCGCGGGCGACACGGGCATCCTTGCGTTTCTCGGATGCCTCGGCCGCATTCCACAATGCAGAACGATCCCTCGCCCATTCGGCATCCGTACCTTTCGGCAAGACGATCTCCGCACGCTCAACGCCTGAACGCTGCGAGAAATCATGCACCATCCCATCGCGCGCGTTTTCCAGCTTCTCGGCCGACCGATAGGCCACCGCGGCAACCGCGCTACGCCCGGAAGCCCGCGACATCGGTTTCATACTCAGATGATAGAT
>NZ_CAJQZK010000041.1:0-16299 GCF_907164655.1 Acidocella sp. C78 | reverse complement strand
CCTCTACAATGTGCAGAACTACCAGAGCCTCGGCGTCATGCTGAATGTCTCGAAGGGGCCGGTGAGCGCGAGTGTCGCCTTCGGCGACGGGTTCGACACGGGGGTGTTCAATTTTCTCCAGGGGCTGGTGAATTACAATTTCAACAGCACCAACAGCCTCTCGGTGTATGGCGCGACCAATCTGAGCCGGACGGGTTCCCTCGCCCACACCTATGGCAGCGCCGCGAAACCCTATGGCCAGAGCCTGGTCGGGCCCGGCAACGTGCAGATCAATTCGTCCATGCTCGGCGCCTATTACAGCTACACGCGCGGGAACCTGAACCTGGTTCCGGAAGTGCAGTTCGTCTACGCCAAGAAGGACATCAAGGCGGGCATCCGCAAGACGACAACGGATTTCGGCGCGGCGCTGTTCGGCAATTACACGTTCGGCCATGGCCCCTACTCGCTGGGCGGCTGGGTGGAGTATTTCGCCGCCAGCGGGTTCGGCTCGAACGGGTTCGGCAACTGGTTTCTGCAGCCCAATGCCAAGGGCATCGGGATGTCGATCACGCCGACCTGGCAGAAGGGCCATGTTTTCGTTCGCGGCGATCTCGGCGTGCTGCACTTCACCAATGGCGGAGACGGGGTGATCGGGTACGGCGCCAGCGGCAAGCAGCCGAACCAGGCGACCTTCGTTCTCGAAGCCGGGCTGCTGTTCTGATCGTGCGCGCCTGATCTCGGCGCGGCCCTGCGCCGGCGGTCCGGCGCCGGGAGCGGCGCGGCGGTCCGGCGCCGGGGCCCTGGACGCAACGTGGCGGGTTGGATAGTGTGGGGGAGTATGCTACGCTTCCGCGCATGACACATGCCATCCGCGACAAACGCAAGCTGCTGGCGCGGGTTGGCCGCATCCGCGGGCAGGTCGAGGCGATCGAACGCGCGCTCGAGGCCGAGGCGGGATGCGAGACCGTCATGCAGCAGATCGCAGGAGTGCGCGGCGCCGTTGCCGGGCTGATGGCCGAGATCGTCGAGGACCACGTGCGCAACCATCTCGTGGACCCCCAAACCCACCCCGACGCGCTGGACCAGAACGCCACCGAGCAGTTGCTGGCGGTGATCCGCGCCTATCTGAAATGAGAGAGACAATGCCGGACAGCGACGCCGTTCCCAGCCCCGCCGATCATGGTCATGTGTTTCTGCGCGCCGATCACGCCCGCAATGAGCGCCGCACCTGGTGGGTGATCTGGATCTGCACCGCGATGATGCTGATCGAGGTGATCGGCGGCTCGCTCTATGGGTCGATCGCGCTGGTGGCCGACGGGCTGCACATGAGCACGCATGCCGGCGCGCTGCTGCTGGCCGCCCTCGCCTACCGCTATGCCCGCAAGCACGCGCATGATCCGAGATTCAGCTTCGGCACCGGCAAGTTCGGCGACCTCGCCGGTTTCAGCAGCGCCATCATTCTGGCCATGATCGCGCTGCTGATCGGGTTCGAGGCGGTACGCCGGGTCTTCGCCCCGGTGACGATCGATTTCGCCGAGGCGCTGCCGATCGCGGGGCTTGGACTTGTCGTCAATGTCGTCAGCGCGCTGATCCTCGGATTCGGGCATGACCATCATCACGACCATGGCCATCATCATGGGCATGGGCATGACCACGACCACGACCATGACCACGACCATGACCATGACCACGGGCACGACCACGACCATGACCATGACCATGACCATGACCATGGGCACGCGGCGACCGGGCGGGACAACAACATGCGGGCGGCGGTGGTGCATGTGGCGACCGACGCGGCGGTGTCGGTTCTCGTGATCGTCGGCCTGCTGCTGGCGCGGGCTTTCGGCTGGCTGTGGATGGACCCGGTGGTCGGCATCGTCGGCGCCCTGGTCATCGCCAGCTGGGCGTTCGGGCTGATCCGCGATACCGGCGCGATCCTGCTGGACATGACGCCGGACCGCAAGCTCGCGCAGCGCCTGCGGGAGACCATCGAGGCGGATGGCGACGAGCTGCGCGACCTGCATCTGTGGCGGCTTGGCCCGGGCCATCTCGGCGCGATCCTGAGCGTGCGCTCGGCCGAGGGGCTGAGTGCGGAGGCCTATCGGCAGAAACTCGCCCGCTTCACCTCCCTGTCGCATCTGACGATCGAGGTGCGGACGCGCTGAAGATGGGAGCGCTGGCGGCCGACGCGCTGAGGGCGGGGGCGTGACTGGGAGGGTTCGGGCCGGGGGATTGTTTTCAAACGATCGTTCCATTATATCGGCGGGCACCAGTTGAACCCGGAGCGGGGCGCTCGCGCGCCACGCCGTCACACATCAAGAGGTTGCAATGACCGCTGACGCCCGACTGAACCTCCCCGCTCTCACGCTCGAAACCGCGTTGCCCGCGCCGCGCGCCGTGCTCGAAAAGGCCAAGGCGCAGGTTGGCTTCATTCCCAACATGTATGCCAACATGGCCAACTCGCCGGGGTTTCTTGAAACCTATCTCGACGGCTACGCGCGGTTCCGCGCCGATTCCGGCATGACCCCGGTGGAGCAGGAAGTGGTCTTCCTGGTGATCAGCCGGGCCAATGGCTGCGGCTACTGCACCGCGGCGCACAGCATGATCGCCGACAAGATGTCGAAAGTGCCGGCCGATGTGCTGGCGGCGCTGCGCGAGGGCCGGACCATCGCCGATGCGAAGCTCGCGGAGCTGGCGCGCTTCACCCAGGTGATCTTCGACACTCGCGGCCGCCCGACGCAGCAGGACCTCGAAAGCTTCCGCGCCGCCGGCTATGCCGACCGGCACGCGCTGGAGATCGTGCTCGCCATGGCGGTGAAGACCCTCAGCAACTACGCCAACCACCTGTTCCACACCGAAGTGGACAACATGTTCGCGGACTACAAGCTGCCGAACGCCGCCTGAGCCTTCCCCCGCCCCGCCGGCCCGACGCGGCCCGGCGGGGCGGGTTGGTCCAGATGTCCAGCAACGCCTTCCGGCAGGACCGCCGGAAGGCGTTTGCCGTTTGCGCCCGGGACGATCGCCGGCAGCGCCGCGCGCGGCGGCGTTTTCCCGTATTTCTATAATTAATTATATTTTATTTAGCTCGTTATAATTATTGCGACGAATGCTTAATTCCGTCTAATCCAGCAAGGCACGGGCGCCATTCCGGCACCCTTGCAGATACGGAACGATCATTTGGAAATCGGCCGGCATGGTTGGCGCCCCCGCGCTCGACCCTCCGCCGGGCCAAGACCCGATTTTGGAACATATGGACGCACAGACCGACGCCTTCGTGGATTTTGTATCCTACGCGCAGAATTTCGAAGACGTCATGCTGTGGCGCGCCCTGAAACATGTCGGCCCAGGCCGGTATATCGATATCGGCGCCCAGGACCCGATGGTCGATTCGGTCAGTCTCGCCTTCTACGAACAGGGGTGGCGCGGCGTGCATGTCGAGCCGAACCCGGATTATGCCCGCCTGTTGCGCGCGGCCCGGCCGGACGAGACGGTCATCGAGGCGGCGATCAGCACGGCGGGCGGGACGATTTCGTTTTTCGAGATCATGGACACTGGACTGAGCACCGGCGTCGCCGCGATCGCCGAGGAGCACCGGCGGGAGGGCTTCGCGTCCCGGCGGATCGAGGTGCCGGCGATGAAGCTCGCCCGCCTGCTGGACAGGTTCGAGGGCCAGGATGTCCATTGGCTGAAGATCGATGTCGAGGGCATGGAAGAGGATGCCATCGCGAGCTGGGCGCCTTCGACTGTCAGGCCGTGGATCGTGGTGGTCGAGAGCACCCGTCCGGGCTCGCCGGAGTCGACCGGAACGCCCTGGGAGAGCGCCTTGCTCGGCCTCGGCTATGAGAGGGTGTATCGCGACGGGCTCAACAATTTCTACCTGAGCCGCCAGCACCTCGACCTCAAGCGGCATTTCGAGGTTCCGCCGAACGTATTCGACTACTTCAAGTTGAGCGGACGGGCCTCATCGCGCCTGTGCCATCACGTCCGGCAGGAGGCCGAGACGGAACGGGCCGGCCTGCTCGGGCGGATCGCCAGCCTGGAGGCCCGCCTGCGGGAGACGACGAGGCTGGCGGAAGAGGCGGAGGCGCGGCAGGCGGAGGCCGGACGGCAACTCGAACAGAGCCGGGCGTGGCTCGACGAGGCGAGGTGCGCGTTGCAAGCGATGCATGCCAGCCGGTCCTGGCGCGTCACCCGGCCGCTGCGGGCGATGACGACGCGGGGGCGCTGGCTGCGGGACGCGGCGCGGGACGGGGCGCGAGCCTGGGCGCGGCTGGCGCCGGGCAGCCGGCCGCACCGGGCGGTGCTGCGCGTGATTCTCGCCTTGTCGCACTGGCTGCTGGAGCATCCCCGCCTGCATGCCCTGGCGATGCGGCTGCTCGATCGGGTTCCCGCCGCGAGGGCCCTGCTGCATCACTTCACCCGATCGGGCGGGGCGGCGGGGACGATGATGTGGCGGCCGCCCGGGCCGGCCGACCTGTCGCCACGGGCACGGCAAATCCATCTCTGGATGAATTCCTGAACTTCTCCTCGGCTGACGGGAACCGGCAAGCATGCGCATCGTCATCGACCTGCAAGGTGCGCAAAGCGCCAGCGGCCAACGCGGAATCGGCCGGTATTCGCTGAATTTCGCCCGGGCGCTCGCGCGCGGCAACGCCGGCCACGAGATCATCATCGCGCTGAATGCGCTGTTTCCCGAGAGCATCCCGCCGATCCGGGCGGCGTTCGACGGGCTGCTGCCGGCGGAGCATGTCGTGGTCTGGGATGCGCCGGGGCCGGTTGCCGCGATCGACCCCGCGAATGCCGGGCGGCGGGAGGTGGCCGAGCGGGTCCGCGAGGCGTTCATCGCCACGCTCAACCCCGACATCGTGCATATCTCCAGCCTGTTCGAGGGCTTCGTCGATGACGCGGTGACCAGCATCGGCCGGCACGGCGCCGCCTGCCGCGTCAGCGCCACGCTGTATGATCTGATCCCGCTGCTGAACCAGGACCAGATCATGAAGGACAATCCGGCCTATGCGGCGCATTATTTCCGCAAGCTGGAAGACCTCGGACGCGCCGACCTGCTGCTGGGCATTTCCGGCTCGGCCGCGAGCGAGGCGACCGATCATCTCGGCTGGGACCCGGCGCGGATCGTCACGGTCGGCACCGGCGCCGATGGGCGGTTCCGGCGCCTCGATATCGCCGCCGAGACCCGCCACACCCTGCTCGAACGGCTCGGGCTGCGGCGCCCGTTCTTCATGTATGTGAGCGCGCCGGACGCCCACAAGAACCATCGCCGGCTGATCGAGGCTTTTGCCGGTCTGCCCGCCTCGCTGCGGCAGGCGCATCAGCTCGCCTTCATCGGCCATTTCCAGGCGCGCGACCGCGAGGCCTTCGCGCGCCATGCCGCGGGAAGCGGGCTGGCCGAAGGCGAGCTGGTGATGACCGGCGGCCTCGCGGATGAGGACCTGAACACGCTCTACAACCTGGCCAAGGGGTTCGTCATGCCGTCCTGGCATGAGGGGTTCGGGCTGCCCGCGGTCGAGGCGATGCTGTGCGGTTGCGCCACGATCGGCAGCCGGCGCGCCAGCCTGCCGGAGGTCATCGGCCGGGACGACGCGCTGTTCGACCCGTTCGACGTCGCGGAGATGCGGCTGCTGCTGCATCGCCTCGCCACCGACGACGAGTGGCGGGCCGATCTCGCGGCGCACGCGATCGAACATGCGCGCCAGTTCACCTGGGACCGGGTGGCGGAGCGGGCCCTGGCGGCGTTCGCCGCAACCGGCCTCGCCGCCCCGCCCCCGGCGCGCGCGCGCATCGCGGACGCCGGCAGGCGCCTCGCCGTTTTCTCGCCGATGCCGCCGCAACCGAGCGGGATCAGCGATTACAGCATGGAGCTGCTGCCGGCGCTGGCCGGGCATTACGACATCGACGTGATCGTCGAGCAGTCGAGCGTCGACAGGGGCGGACTGCCCGCGTCGATCGGCGTCCGCACCGCGGATTGGTTCAGGGCGCACGCGCACGAGTATGACCGGATTTTGTATCAGTTCGGCAATTCGCCGTTCCATGACTACATGATCGACGCGATCGCGGCGCATCCGGGGATGGTGGTGCTGCATGATTTCTTCATGTGCGGCCTGTTCGGCCACCGGCTGCGGTTCAACCGCCAGGACGTGGCGCGGGAGCTTGTCGGCGAGCATGGCTATGCGGCGGCGCTGGAGGTGAGCGAGGCCGCGGATGTTCGCGCCGCGCTGCGGAACTATCCGGCAAACCTTCAGCTGCTGCAGGGAGCGCTGGGCGTGATCGTGCATGGCGAGCATGCGCGGCAGCTCGCGACGGGCTGGTTCGGGGCGGCCGGGGCGCGGGATTTCGCCGTGATTCCGCTGCTGCGGGCGCCGGCCCGGGAGCGGGAGCGGGGCGCGGCGCGGGACGCGCTCGGCCTCGGGCCCGACGACCTGCTGGTCTGCTCGTTCGGATTTCTCGATGCGGTGAAGCTCAACGACCGGCTGCTCGACGCCTGGCTGGGCAGCCGGCTCGGCGCCGACAGCCACGCGCATCTCGCCTTTGTCGGCCAGAACGAGGGCGGTATCTATGGTCGCACCCTGGCCGGGCGCATCCAGGCGTCTCCCTGCCGGGAGCGTATCCGCATCACCGGCTGGAAGCAGCGCGGACTTTATGAAACCTATCTCGCGGCCGCCGACATCGCGGTGCAGCTGAGGACGGGATCGCGCGGCGAGACCTCGGCCGCCGTGATCGACTGCATGAACCACGGCATTCCGACCATCGTGAACGCCCATGGCACGATGGCGGAACTCGATCCGTCCGGGGTGTGGATGCTGGCGGATGAATTCCGGACGGATGAACTCGCCGACGCGCTGATCGCGCTTGCCGGCGATGCCGGCGCGCGCCGGGGGCTCGGCGAGCGGGCGCGCACGATCATCCGGACGCGGCACGCGCCCGAGATCTGCGCGGCACAATACGAACAGGCGATCGAGGCGGCTTACGCGCGCGCGGAACGGGGGCTCGGCGGCCTGATCCGCGACCTGCGCGCGATGGCGATTCCGCCCGGGGAGCAGCAGCTTGTCGCCACCGCGCTGGCCCGGGATTTCCCCGCCCATCCGCGCAGCCGGCAGCTGCTCGTCGATGTCTCCACCCTGGCGCGGACGGATCTGCGCACCGGGATCGAGCGGGTGGCGCGGGCGGTGCTGCGGCAATGGCTGCTCCATCCGCCGGCGGGATGGCGGGTGGAGCCGGTCTATGCCACCGCGAGCGCCGCCGGCTATCGCTATGCCCGGCAGTTCACCTGCCGCTTTCTCGGCATCGAGACGCCCGGGATCGAGGATGGCGTGGTCGAGGCGTGGTCCGGCGACGTGTTTTTCGGCCTCGACTTCGCCCCGGACATCGTCGTGCTGCAACAGGAGCATTTGCGGGCGTGGCAGAACCGGGGGGTGAAGGTCTGGTTTCTGGTCAATGACCTGCTGCCGATCCAGATGCCGCTGGTGTTTCCAGAGGGAGTCGATCAGGGCCATGCGCGGTGGCTGCGGACGATCGGCCGGTTCGATGGAATCGTCTGTATCTCGCGATCCGTGCTGAACGAAGCGCGTTCATGGCTTGCCGAGGGCGACGCGCCGTCATCGCATCGTCGGGAATGGGTCCATCTCGGCGCCGATTTGATGCGATCGGCGCCGAGCCGCGGACTCCCCGACGATGCGCCGCAGGTTCTGGCGAAACTGGCCGAGCATCCTGCGTTTCTGATGGTCGGCACGATCGAGCCCCGCAAGGGGCATCTGCAGACCATCGCGGCGTTCGACCTGCTCTGGGCGCGCGGTGTCGAGGCGACGCTCGTGATCGTCGGCCAGGAGGGCTGGAAGGTGCTGCCGGATTCGCAGCGGCGAACGATTCCGCGAATCGTGGAGACGCTGCGCGCCCATCCGGAAGGCGGCAGGCGCCTGTTCTGGCTCGACGGGATCAGCGACGAGTATCTGGAGGCCATCTATGCCGCCAGCACCTGCCTGATCGCGGCCAGCGAGGGGGAAGGGTTCGGCCTGCCGCTGATCGAGGCGGCGCAGCATGGCCTGCCCATTCTGGCGCGCGACCTGACGGTGTTCAGGGAAGTGGCGGGCGATCAGGCGATCTATTTTTCCGGGCGAGCGGCGGCGGATCTCGCGGATGCCATCGAGGACTGGCTGGCGCGGGCCCGGCGGGGCGAGATCCCCGATCCGGCGCGCATTCCCTGGATCACCTGGGAGGATGCCGCCAACATGATCGGCCGGCATCTCGGCCTGTGACGGCTTTCCGAGCGGGCCGGGCGCGGGAGGATGGGGCAACCGGGTCGCCGCCGCGCCGCACCGCACGATCGTATTGCCGGATGGGGGGGAAACTGGTGCTGTCAGAGGGAATTGAACCCTCGACCTCCTCATTACCAATGAGGTGCTCTACCCCTGAGCTATGACAGCGCCGCGTTGCGGGGCGGTATATCGAAAGGTGCCGCCTGGCGCAAGCGCGCCACTTGACGGCATCCCTGCAATTCCGCTTTGTCCTGCCATGAACGGCAGGACAAAAGACAGGCGCACCGAAACCGAGGCCGCCGCGGCGGCCCGCAGGGCGCGCGAGGCGGAGGCGCTGCGCGCCAATCTCGCACGGCGCAAGCAGCAGGCGCGCGCCCGCGCCGCGCCCGCGCCAGCGCCACGCGGACCGGCGGGAGACGCGCCATGCCGGTGATGCCGGATCACTGGATTCGCGCGCAGGCGGCCGCGCACGGGATGATCGAGCCCTTCGTCGAGACCCAGAAGCGCGACGGGGTGATTTCCTATGGCCTGTCGTCCTATGGCTATGACGCCAGGGTCGCCGACGATTTCAAGATTTTCACCAATGTGGATTCGGCCGTCGTCGATCCGAAGGATTTTTCATCCGACAGTTTCGTCGACCGCAAGGGGAAGGTCTGCATCATTCCGCCGAACTCCTTCGCGCTGGCGCACACGGTCGAGTATTTTCGCATCCCGCGCGACGTGCTGGTGATCTGCCTCGGGAAATCGACCTATGCGCGCTGCGGGATCATCGTGAATGTCACCCCGCTCGAACCCGAATGGGAGGGCCAGGTGACGATCGAGATTTCCAACACGACCCCCCTGCCCGCCAAGATCTACGCCAATGAGGGGATCTGCCAGTTCCTGTTTCTCCAGGGCGCGGCGCCGCCCGAGATCAGCTATGCCGACAAGGCCGGCAAATACATGCGCCAGCGCGGCGTTTCACTTCCCAGACTGTGAGGCTTCATGGATAGAATCCGCATCCGCGGCGGCCGCCCGCTGGAGGGCGTCATCGACATTTCCGGCGCCAAGAACTCGGCGCTGAAGGTCATGGTCGCCGGTCTGCTGACCGATGAGCGGCTGGAGCTTGAGAACGTGCCGGCGCTCGCCGACGTCGCGACCATGGCGCAGCTGCTGGCGCAGCATGGCATCGCCGTCGAGGAGACCGGGGCCAAGCGGCTTTCGGTGGGCGGCGCCATCACCAATACCGAGGCGCCCTATGACATCGTGCGCAAGATGCGCGCCTCGATCCTGGTGCTGGGCCCGCTGCTGGCGCGCACCGGCGAGGCGCGCGTGTCGCTGCCCGGCGGCTGCGCGATCGGCACCCGCCCGGTCGACCTGCACCTCAAGGGGCTGGAGGCGATGGGCGCCGAGATCACCCTCGATGGCGGCTATATCAACGCCCGCGCGCCGAAGGGGCTGCATGGCGCGACCATCACCTTTCCCTTCGTGTCGGTCGGCGCGACCGAGCAGCTGCTGCTCACCGCGACCCTGGCCGCGGGCGAGACCGTGCTGGTGAATGCCGCGCGCGAGCCGGAGATCGGCGATCTCGCCGAATGCCTGAACAAGATGGGCGCCGCGATCAGCGGCATCGGCTCGGACCGGCTGACCATTCGCGGGGTGAAGGCGCTGCACGGCGCGCGGCACACGATCCTGCCGGACCGGATCGAGGCGGGCACCTATGCCTGCGCCGCCGCGATCACCGGCGGCGGCGTGCTGCTGCGCGGCGCGCGGCTGCACGATCTCGGCGCGCTGGCCGCAACCCTCGGCGAGGCCGGCGTGGACGTGACGGCGCAGGCGGAGGGGGTCGCGATCAGCCGGCGCAACGGGCTGCATGGCACCGATGCGATGACCGAGCCCTTCCCCGGTTTCGTGACCGACATGCAGGCGCAGTTCATGACGCTGATGGCGGTGGCCGAGGGCGCCTCGATGATCACCGAGACGATCTTCGAGAACCGCTTCATGCACGTGCCCGAACTCAACCGCATGGGCGCGCGCATCAACGTGCATGGCTCGTCGGCGATCGTGCGCGGCGTGCCGGCGCTGTCCGGCGCGCCGGTGATGGCGACCGACCTGCGCGCCTCGTTCTCGCTGGTGCTCGCCGGCCTCGCCGCGAAGGGCGAGACCATCGTCAACCGCGTCTATCACCTCGACCGGGGTTATGAGGCGGTCGAGCGGAAGCTCGCCGCCTGCGGCGCCGAGATCGAGCGGCTCAGGGACTGAGCGGCGCGCTCGGCGTCGATCATGTAGTCGCGGGTGAGCGGGGCCGCATCCTGCCGCCGGGCGAGCTGGATCTGGAAGACCATGTGGTCCTGCACCTCGAAGGCGAGCTGGGAGCCGGCGAGGTAGAATTCGAACATGCGGCAGAAGCGCTCGTCGTAGAGCGAGGCGATGGCGTCGCGGTTGGCGGCGAAGCGCTTGCGCCAGTGGGCGAGCGTCTTCGCGTAATGCAGCCGCAGGATCTCGATGTCGGTGCTGCGCAGGCCGGAGCGTTCGAGCGGGGCGAACACCTCGGAGAGCGAGGGCGAGTAGCCGCCGGGAAAGATGTATTTCGCAAGCCACGGGCTGGTGACATCCGGTCCGTCGAACCGGCCGATGGCGTGCAGCAGGGCCACGCCATCCGGTTTCAGGCAGCGCTCGATCGTGGCGAAGAAACCGGGGTAATTGGGCTGGCCGACATGCTCGAACATGCCGACCGAGACGATGCGGTCGAAGCGGCGGGTCATGGCGCGGTAATCCATCAGCTCGAAGCTGACGCGATCGGCCAGCCCCTCGGCCGCGGCGCGGCTTCGGGCTTCGGCGAGTTGCTCCTCGGAGAGGGTGATGCCGGTGACGTTCGCGCCGTAGTCGCGCGCCAGCGTCAGCGCCATGCCGCCCCAGCCGCAGCCGATGTCGAGCACGTCGAGACCGGGGCGGTCGAGCAGCAGCTTGGAGGCGATATGCCGCTTCTTCGCCGCCTGCGCCTCGTCGATCGTCTCGTCGCCGCGGGGGAAATAGCCGCAGGAATATTGCCGGTCGCGATCGAGGAACAGGGCGTAGAGGCGGCCGTTCAAATCATAGTGATGGGCGACGTTGCGCTTCGCGCGGCGGGCGTTGTTGAGCTGCGCCAGCGGCCGCAGCAGGCGGCCCACCGCCCGGCGCGCGCGCAGGACCGGAACCCGCCCCTCGATGTCCTGCACGCTCGACAGCAGCACATGCAGGACGTCGTAGATCGTGCAATCGACCGGCTCGATCGCGCCCTCCATGTATCCCTCGCCGAGCGCCATGGCCGGATCGGTCGCCAGCCGGCGGATCGCCGCAGCGTCGCGAATCGCGATCGTCGCCGTGCGGCCGGGGCGGCCGGCATAGTGGGATGTCGTTCCATCGGGCCAGACCACGCCGAGATCGCCGCAGGCGACCAGGCGTTTCAACAGGTTGTCCAGTAACTTCCGCATGACAAATCTCCGCCGGCTGAAGAACCCGGAAAGGATTTGGTAACGGAGACTGTCGCGTAAAAGAGGGAAACGGCAGAAACACTACCGTGCTTCGCCGGGCATGAAAAAACGGCGCCGATCCTGGGACCGGCGCCGTCTGTCAGCTCTGGAAGCGCGAGGCTCGGCTCAGGCGGTCTGTTCCGGGGCCTCGGCGTCTTCCTCGCCGGTCTCGAGTTCGTATTCGCTTTCCTCGCGCATGATCGACTCGCCGCGCGCCTGTTTCTCGGCCTCTTCGGGCGAGCGGGCGACGTTGACGACGACATCGATCACGACTTCGGGATGCAGGGCCACGCGGACGGTGGCGAGACCCAGCGCCTTGATCGGGTTGACCAGCAGCACCTGGCTGCGGGCGATGCCGAGGCTCGCCTCGCCGCAGGCATCGGCGATGTCGCGCGAGGTGACCGAGCCGTAGAGCGAGCCGGCGTCGCTCGCCTGGCGGATCAGCGTCACGGTCAGGCCGCTGACGCGCTCGGCGATGCGCTCGGCCTCTTCGCGGCGCTTGAGGTTCTGGGCCTCGAGATGGGCGCGCTCGCGGTCGAAACGCTCGCGGTTCTGCTTGGTGGCGCGCACGGCCTTGGCCTGCGGCAGCAGGAAGTTGCGGGCGTAGCCCGGCTTCACCTTCACCACATCGCCCATCTGCCCGAGATGCTCGACGCGCTGGAGCAGGATCAGTTCGACTTGTGCCATGATTCTAGCTCCTCAATCGACCACGTAGGGGAGCAGGGCGAGGAAGCGGGCGCGCTTGATGGCGCGCGCGAGTTCGCGCTGCTTCTTGGCCGAGACGGCGGTGATGCGGCTCGGCACGATCTTGCCGCGCTCGGAGAGGAAGCGCGAGAGCAGCCGGACGTCCTTGTAGTCGATCTTCGGCGCGTTGGGGCCGGAGAACGGGCAGGCCTTGCGGCGGCGGTAGAACGGGCGGCGCGCGCCGACCGCGGCGCGACGGGCGGCCGGGGTGTTGACCGGCGCGGTCTCGATGCTGTCGGACATGGCTCAGTTCTCCTCGGTCTGGTCGTCGTCGCGATCGGTGCGGAATTCGTCGCGGGCGCGATATTCCTCGCGGTCGTCCGGGCCGCGGCGGCGGCCGGAATCGAAGCGGCCGGCCGGCTTCGGCCCGCGGAACCCGCGCTCGCGGTCGCGGTCGTCGCCGCGGCGGGCGAGCGGCGCGGACGGCGCCTCGTCGATCTCCTCGACGCGGATGGTCATGAAGCGCAGGACGTCTTCGTTGAGGCCGAGCTGGCGCTCCATCTCGCTGATCGTCGCCGGTTCGGCGTCGAGCCCGAACAGGACGTAATGGCCCTTGCGGTTCTTCTTGATCCGGTAGGCGAGATTGCGCAGGCCCCAGTATTCGCGCTTCTTCACCGCGCCGTTTTCGCTCTCGACCTGGGCGGCCACGGCGTCGGCGATGGTGTCGACCTGCTGTTGGGTGATTTCGCTGCGCGCAATGAGCACGCATTCATAAAGCGGCATCTGTCCCCCTGTGGTTGATGTCAGCCCCGGCGCCGGTGGGCGCCAATTTCCCCCATGGAAACGGGCATAGCCGGGCGAAATGCCATTCGCCCGGCAGGGTGCGAGGGGAATTGCACAATCCCGGCCGGATGGCAAGCGGCGGGGTCAGAGCGGGCGGGGATTGGCGATGTCGTAGAGTGCGAGGTCGCGGCCGAGCACGCCGATCTCGCGCAGCGCCGCGCGCCAGACCTGCATGTGCGCGGAGGCGGCATGGGCATCGAGCGCCGCCTGGTCGGCCCAGCGCTCGCTGACGCGGATCAGGCCGGGTTCGAGCACGTCTTCGGCAAAGGCATATTCGATGCAGCCGGCCTCCGCCCGCGTCGCGCCGATCATCGCCGCCATCGGCGCGCGCGCCTCAGCCATCCGCTCCGCCGGCAGCCTGATCGTTCCCATGATGCACAGCATGTTCGCTCTCCCTTCGGGGTCAGTCGTTGTCGTTGTCGTCGGCGAAGGCCATCAGCTCGGCGCCGTCCTCGACGAGGTCGCCCACGGCGCAATGGGTGGCGGCGATCACGCCGTCGCGCGGGGCGGTGATGCGGAACTGCACCTTCATCGCCTCGACCACCGCGAGCAGGTCGCCCGCCTTGACCCTGTCGCCGGCGGCGACGGCCAGCTCGATCAGCTTGCCGGGCATGACGCTGCGCACCAGCGCGTCGGCGCCGGCGCCCTCGCCCATCGCCTCATGCGGGTCGACCGGGGTCAGCGCGTGGCGGAGCCCGCCGGCGAAGACGACGATCCGCCCGCCCTGCCAGGCGGCGCTCAGGCGCGTCGCCTCGCCCTCCAGCTCGACCAGCAGCGCCGCATCCGCGCCCGAATCGACGCGGACCGCGACCGCCCGGCCGCCGGTTTCGAGGCGGAAGCGGCCGTCATCCAGCGGGTGCAGGCGGAGGTGGTGGGTGGTGCCGTCCTCATCGAAGGTCACGTCCTGAAAGCGCGCGCCGTTCAGCCGCCAGGCCGTGCGGGTGGCCCAGGGCGACCATGGATCGGCCGGGTCGGGCATGGGCGGCGGCGCGGCGAGCCAGCGATGCGCCGCCGCCGCCAGCACGGCGAGCGGGGCGGTGGAGCGCGCCGGCAGCAGCGCCGCCTCGTGCCGGGCGATGAAGCCGGTATCGAGCGCGGCGGCGCGGAAATCGGGATGGGTGACGATGCGGCGCAGCAGGTCGAGATTGGTCTGCACCCCGTCGATCTCGCAGGAGGCGAGCGCCCGCGCCATGTGCCGCAGCGCGCCGTCACGGTCCTCGTCCCAGGTGACGAGCTTGGCGATCATCGGGTCGTAATGCACCGATACCGCATCGCCCGCGCGCACGCCGGAGTCGACGCGGACGTTCGGGCTTTCCTCCGGCAGGCGCAGCCGCGCCAGCGTGCCGGTCGAGGGCGCGAAATCGCGCGCCGGGTCCTCGGCGTAGAGCCGCACCTCGACGGCATGGCCGCGCCGGCCGATCCGCTCCTGCGAGAGTGGCAGCGCCTCGCCGGCAGCGATGCGGAACTGCCATTCGACGAGGTCGATCCCGGTGATCATCTCCGTCACCGGGTGCTCGACCTGCAGGCGGGTGTTCATTTCCATGAAGTGGAACGCGCCATCCTCGGCGATGAACTCGACCGTGCCGGCGCCTTCATAGCCGATCGCCCGCGCGGCGTCGCAGGCGGCGCGCCCCATCGCCGCGCGCATCGCCTCGTCGATCAGCGGCGCCGGCGCTTCCTCGACGATTTTCTGGTGCCGGCGCTGGATCGAGCAGTCGCGCTCGTGCAGGGAGACGACGTTGCCGTTTCTGTCGGCGAAGATCTGGATTTCGATATGGCGGGGCCTGGTCAGGTATTTCTCGACCAGCACCCGGTCGTCGCCGAAGGCGGCGCGCGCCTCGCCGCGCGCACGGTCGAGCTCGGCGGCGAAATCGGCCGCCGCGCGAACCACGCGCATCCCCTTGCCGCCACCGCCGGCCGAGGCCTTGATCAGCACCGGATAGCCGATTTCCGCCGCCGCCCGCGCCAGCACCGCGGGGTCCTGGTCGGTGCCGTGATAGCCGGGGACCAGCGTCACGCCGGCCTGCTGCATCAGCGCCTTCGCCGCCGCTTTCGAGCCCATCGCGCGGATCGCTGCCGCCGGCGGGCCGACGAAGACGAGGCCCGCCGCGGCGCAGGCTTGCGCGAAATCGGCGTTCTCGCTGAGAAACCCGTAGCCCGGATGGATGGCCTCGGCGCCGGTGCGGCGCGCCGCATCGATGATCCGCTCGATCGCGAGATAGCTCTCCGCCGCCGCCGGAGGCCCGATCCTGATCGCGTGGTCGGCCAGGGCGACATGCGCGGCCCCGGCATCGGCATCCGAGAACACCGCGATGCTGCGCAGGCCCATCCGCCGCGCCGTGCGGATCACCCGGCAGGCGATCTCGCCGCGATTGGCGATCAGGACCGACCCGAACACGGCTCAGCCCTCCCGCCAGGATGGCGCGCGTTTTTCGAGGAAGGCGGTCAGGCCTTCCCGCGCCTCGGCGCTGGCGCGGCGATCGGCGATGCGGCGCGCGGTCATCGCCACCAGATCGTCGTCGATCACGCGATGGGCGACATCGGCCACCAGCGCCTTCGCATCCGCCTGCGCCTCGGGCCCGCCCTGGGCGAGGGTCGCGATCATCGCATCCCGCGCCGCCGCCAGCCCGTCGCGCGGGGCCACGACATGCGCGAGGCCGATGCGCGCGGCCTCGGGCGCGGGGATCACCTCGGCCGTGCAAAAATAGCGCCGCGCCTGGTGCGGCCCGATCGCGGCGACGACATAGGGGCTGATCACCGCCGGGATCAGACCGAGCCGGACCTCGGAGAAGCAGAACCGCGCATCCTCCGCGGCGATCACGATGTCGCAGCAGGCCGCAAGCCCGGCGCCGCCGCCGAAGGCAGCGCCCTGCACCAGCCCGATGACCGGGCGCGGCAGGTCGTTCAGCGTTCGCATCAGCCGGCCCAGACCCATCGCGTCCGCCCGGTTCTGTTCGGTGGTGTAGGCGGCGCTGCGGCGCATCCAGTTGAGATCGGCGCCGGCGGAAAAGCTCTTCCCCCGCCCCTCCAGC
>NZ_CAJQZK010000040.1:0-17483 GCF_907164655.1 Acidocella sp. C78 | reverse complement strand
GTGTCAGGTCAGGCGTTGCGGTCGGAAGGCGGCGGCGAGTGCCGCGAGGGCGGCGCAGGCGAACATGGCGAAGGCCATCGGCCGCGCGGTGCCGTCGGCGAAGCCGCCGACCAGCGCGCCGGTGATCGCCCCGCCGACATATTGCATCGTGCCGAGCAGCGCCGAAGCCGAGCCCGCATGCGCCTGGTGCCGCGACAGGGCGGCGACCAGCGAGCTTGGCAGGCTCAGCCCGTAGCTCGCCTGGCAGATGAACAGCCCGGCGATGATTGCGAGCGGCCCGCCCCCGCGCAGCGACGCCGCCACCAGCACGATGGTCCCGCACAGCAGCGCGATCACCGATGCCGAAATCACCGGCCGCAGCCCCGCGCGCGCCACCAGATGCGGGTTCCACTGGTTGAACCCGATATAGATCGCGGCATTCAGCCCGAACAGCAGCGCATAGGAGAGCGGGTGCCAGTGATACGCGCCGATGAACACCGCCGGTGTGCCGGCGAGATAGGCGAACAGCGCGCCGATCGCGAAGGTGCCGGTCAGCGCATGGGTCAGGAAGCCGCGCTCGGCGGCGATCTGCCCGTAGCGGATGACGATGGTGCGAAACCCCACCGTGCTGCGCCGCGAGACCGGCAGCGTGTCCGGCAGCGTCACCCACACCAGCCCGATCGCGACGACGCCATACAGCGTCGCCAGCACGAAAATCCACCGCCACGAGCCGAATTCGATCACCGCGCTGCCGAGAATGGGCGCGATGATCGGCGCCACCCCCATCACCAGCATCAGCCGCGAGAACAGCATCGCCGCCGCCGGCCCGTCGGCGACGTCGCGCACCATCGCCCGCGGCACCACCACCGCGGCCGAGCCGCCAAAGGCGGCGAGCAGCCGGAACCACGAGAGCGAGGCCGTGTTCCACGCCAGCGCGCAGCCGATCGAGGCGGCGATATAGAGCCCGAGCCCGAGCAGGATCGGCAGCCGCCGCCCGGCCCGGTCGGAAAACGGCCCCTGCGTCATCTGCCCGGCGGCGAGCCCGGCGAAATAGGCGGCGAGCGTCAGCCCCGGCCCGGCCGGGTCGTGGAACTGCCGGGCAATGGTCGGAAAGGCGGGCAGATACATGTCGACCGACACCGGCCCGATCGCGATCAGGAAGCCGAGCAGCAGCGGCAGGCGCCGGCTCGTCGCGAGGTCCGGCGCAGCTTCGGCGGCAGCACGTGGTGCGGATGACATCGTTTAATCATACCGCCGCCGCGACTCCCGGCAAACGCCCCGTCAGCGCAATCCTGCCGGGCGTCGGCGATCTTGATCAGCCCGCCCCGCGCAGGATCGTGACCGCAAGATAGAGCGCGAGCCCCAGCCCGAGTGCGACGATCATCCCGGCCAGTGCGAGATCCAGCCGGTCGCTCCCCGGCGCGCGGGCGCTCTCGTCCAGAATCGCCCGCCGGTTGGCCACGAACCGCAGCATCGCCGCCGCCACCATCAGCGCCCCGGCGAGGATCAGTGCGATCCCCACCGCGTCCGAGGCCAGCGTCCCCGACACCGTGAAGGTCCGGCCGAGCGACTGCCCCGCCACCTGGAGAAACAGGTTGAAGCGTTCGACGAGAAAGCCGAACGCCATCACCGCGATGGCGGTGCGCACCCAGGCGAGGAAGGTGCGCTCGTTCGCCGCGTGGTCGCCAAAGCGCGGAACGGTCACGCCGCCCGCTTGGCCACCTCTTCGGGGGACATGTGGACGAGCGCGGTATAATCCGCGATCAGCGTCTCGGTGATCGGGCCGGGGGTGAAGCTCAGCTCGCCGATCTGGCGCACCGGCGTCACCTCGGCGGCGGTGCCGGCGAGGAACACCTCGCTCGCCTTCGCCATCTCCTCAGGCAGGATGTGCCGCTCATGCACCGGAATCTGCCGCGCGCGGGCCAGCGCCATCACCGTGCGGCGGGTAATGCCGTCGAGGAAGCAGTCCGGTGTGGGCGTATGCAGTTCGCCGTCGATCGCGAAGAAGATGTTCGCCCCCGTCGCCTCGGCCACGTGCCCGTCAAGGGTGAGCATCAGCGCGTCGTTGAACCCCTCGGCCTCGGCCGCGTGCTTCGAGAGCGTGCCGATCATGTAGAGCCCGGCGGCCTTCGAGGCGGTCGGCGCGGTCCGCGCGTCCGGCCGGCGCCACTGCGCCATGCCGAGCGTGATGCCCTTCATCCGGTCGTTGCCGAACAGGTTCGGCCACGGCCAGGCGGCGATGGCGAGGTGGATCTTGGTCTGCTGGGCGGAAACCGCGAGCATCTCCGAGCCGCGCCAGGCGAGCGGGCGGATATAGGCGTCGGTCAGCCCGTTCGCCTTCAGCACCTCGTTGCAGGCGGCGTCGATCTCGTCGGCGGTATAGGGGATGTCGAAGCCGAGCAGCTTGCCCGACTGGATCAGCCGGTTGGTGTGGTCGCGCAGGCGGAAGATGTTCCCGCCATACGACCGCTCGCCCTCGAAGACGGCGGAGGCGTAGTGCAGCCCGTGCGTCAGCACGTGCAGCTTGGCGTCCCGCCAGGGGCGCAGCGCGCCGTCCCACCAGATCATGCCGTCGCGGTCGTCAAACGGAATCAGACTCATCGCCTCGCATCCTCTTTCATGTCGGTCTCCTCCACCGAGGAACCCACCTCTTAATCCACGGCGCGGGCGATGGCCAAGCGATGTTTCTCAGGGAGCAGGAATGAGGTTTTGGCGGCGATTGCGCGCCGACGGCGCAACGGTTCTTGCAGGAAAGCCATAATTCCTGTCTTATCACAGAGGTCCCGCTTCAGTATGGGCAACGACGCCATGCACGAAAAGACAGCCCAACCCGGCACGGCTGCCGGCCTCCTTTTCCTCCGCGAGGAAGAACTCCGCCTCGCACAGGACATGATCTTCTTCGCCAACCGCGACCTCGTGGCCGCGGCCGATGCCATTCTCGCGGAAATGGGCTTCGGCCGGGCGCATCACCGCACGCTGCATTTCATCGGCCGCAATCCCGGCCTGCCGGTCGGCGAGCTGCTTCACATTCTCGGCATCGCCAAGCAGAGCCTCGCCCGCGTCCTCGGCCCGCTGATCCGCGATGGCTATGTCGAGCAGATCCCCGGCCGGGCGGATCGCCGCCAGCGCCTGCTCAGCCTCACCCCCGCGGGAGCTGCGCTGGAGCGCAAGCTGTTCGAGGCCCAGCGCGAGCGCCTGACCGCCGCCTTCCGCGAGGCCGGCGGCCCCGCCGTCGAGGGTTTCCGGAAGGTGCTGCGCGGCATGATGAAGGATGAGGCCCGCGCCTATCTCGACCGGGCCGATGCCGTGCGCGCCGCGCGGCGATGAGCGGGGCGGCCGGCGCCCATATCCTGCTGGTCGATGACGATGCCCGCCTGCGCGCCCTGATGCAGCGCTACCTGGTCGAGAACGGCTTCCGCGTCACCGTCGCCGAAAGCGCCGCCGCCGCCCGCGAAACCCTGCGCGTGGTCGACCCCGACATGATGGTGCTCGACGTGATGATGCCCGAGGAAACCGGGCTCGACCTCGTCGAATCCCTGCGCGCCGACCGCGCGCCCGACCTGCCCATCCTGCTGCTCACCGCCCGCGGCGCGCCGGAAGACCGCATCGCCGGCTTCGAGGCGGGGGCGGACGACTATCTCGGCAAGCCGTTCGACCCGCGCGAGCTGCTGCTGCGCATCCGCGCCATGCTCCGCCGCGCCGCCCCGCCGGCGCAGCCCGCCGGCCCGGTCCGGCTCGGCGCGGCGAGCTTCGATCCGGCCCGCGGCGAACTCTCCACCGAGCGCGGCCCGGTCCGCCTGACCGGCGGCGAGGCGAGCCTGCTCGCCGTCCTCGCCGCCCGCGCCCACGAGATCCTCTCGCGCGAGGCGCTGGCCGAGATCCTCGGCATGGACGAGGCCGGCGAACGCGCGATCGACGTGCAGGTGACCCGCCTGCGCCGCAAGATCGAGCCCGACCCGCGCGAGCCGCGCTACCTGCAAACCGTGCGCGGCCGCGGCTACGTCCTCAAGCCCGGCCCATGAGGCTCGCCCCATGAGACTGGCCCCGCGCGGTCTCGAGCCTGACCGCGTGCTGCGCAAGATCCTGCCGCGCAGCCTGTTCGGCCGCACCCTGCTGATCGTGGTCCTGCCGCTGGTCCTGCTCGAGGGCGTCGCCCTGCAGATCTTCTATGGCAGCCATCTCGACGTGCTCTCCCGCCGCCTCGCCGGCAGCGTCGCCGGCGAGATCGCCTTCGTGCTCGACCAGGCGACGCTCCACCCCGCCGCCCGCGGCCGCATCTTCGCCCACGCCGCCCGGCGCTTCGAGTTCCGCATCCGTGTGCATCCCGGGGCCACGCTCACCCCGCGCGGCCTGCCGCACGCCTTCGGCCCGGTCGATACCGATCTCGCCCGCGCCCTGCGGCAGAATCTCGACCGCGATTTCACCCTGGCCTGGCGCGGCCCGCCGGGGATGATCCGGGTCGATATCCAGCTCGCCCGCGGCGTGCTGACGGTCGATGTGCCGCGCAAGCGGCTCTATGTCGGCGCGCTCTACATCTTCTTCGCCTGGCTCGCCGGCGTCACCATCCTGCTGCTCGGCATCGCCATCCTGTTCCTGCGCAACCAGATCCGCGCCATCCGCCGCCTCGCCCTCGCCGCCGAGGCCTTCGGCATGGGGCGCGATCCCGGCCCGATCCGCCCCGAGGGCGCGATCGAGGTCCGCCGCGCCGCCACCGCCTTCAACCGCATGCAGGACCGCATCCGCCGCTTCCTCGTCCAGCGCACCGCGATGCTGGCCGGCGTCTCGCACGACTTGCGCACCCCGCTCACCCGGCTGCGCCTCGCCCTGGCGATGATGCCGCCCGACACCGCCGATATCGACGGCATGACCGAGGACATCGCCGAGATGGAGCGGCTGATCGGCCTCTACCTCACCTTCGCCCGCGGCGAGGGCACCGAGCAGCCGCAACCGGCCGACCTCACCCTGCTGATCGAGGATCTCGCGGCGCGGGCGGCACGCGGCGGCGCGCCCGTCGCGCTCGACCTCGCGCGCCTGCCCCCGGTCGTGCTCCGCCCCGAGGCGATGCGCCGCGCGCTCGCCAACCTGCTCGACAACGCCGCCCGCCACGCCGCCGGCCGAATCGTCATCGGCGCCGCGCCGGAGGGCGGGCAGACCCTGCGCATCACCATCGACGATGACGGCCCCGGCATCCCCGAAAGCCGCCGGGCGGCGATGCTGCGCCCCTTCGAAAGCGGCAGCGCCACCGGCACCGGCCTCGGCCTCGCCATCGCGCGCGACATCATCGCCGCGCATGGCGGCGAGCTGCGCCTCGCGGACAGCCCGCTCGGCGGCCTCCGGGTGATCGTCACCCTGCCGCTCTGAACACCGCAGCACACGGCAACACCTTGACTTTTACGTGGTCTGCACTGATACCGGGGGCGTGAAGGGCAGCGACGAACGCCCTCCCGCCCATGCCCGATTTTCCCACCCGCGCCGCTATCCGCGCGTGGGCGAACCGGCTGGGCCATATCAGTTTCTCTTGTCCGAATTGGTCCGCATATTGTCCGAATCCAGGGATATCGAGCCCCACACGCCCACCGAAGCCGCGCCCGAGGCCGCCACGCCGCCCGAGTCCGGCTTCGCGCCGCTCGGCCTGTCCGAACCCATCCTTACCGCGCTCGCCGAGAAGGGCTACACCACGCCGACGCCGATCCAGGCGCAGGCGATCCCCGTCGTGCTGATGGGGCGTGACGTCCTGGCCTGCGCGCAGACCGGCACCGGCAAGACCGCGAGCTTCACCCTGCCGATGCTCGACATCCTGTCCGGCTCGCGCGCCCGCGCGCGGATGCCGCGCTCGCTCATCCTCGAGCCCACCCGCGAGCTGGCGCTGCAGGTCGCCGAGAATTTCGTCCTCTACGGCAAGCACCTGAAGCTCAACCACGCGCTGCTGATCGGCGGCGAGAGCATGGGCGAGCAGCGCGACGTGCTGACCCGCGGGGTCGACGTGCTGATCGCCACTCCCGGCCGCCTGATCGACATTTTCGAGCGCGGCGGCCTGCTGCTCTCCGATGTCCGCGTGCTGGTGATCGACGAGGCCGACCGCATGCTCGACATGGGGTTCATCCCCGATATCGAGCGCATCGTCGCCATGCTGCCGGCGATGCGGCAGACGCTGTTCTTCTCCGCCACCATGGCGCCCGAAATCCGCCGCCTGGCCGACGCCTTCCTCTCGAACCCGAAGGAAATCACCGTCTCCCGCCCGGCCACCGTCGCCACCACCATCACCGAGGGCCTGTCCCTGGTCGCCACGCACGACAAGCGCGAGGCGCTGCGCCGGCTGATCCGCAGCGAGGAGGTGCAGAACGCGCTCGTCTTCTGCAACCGCAAGCGCGATGTCGACATTCTCTGCAAGTCGCTGGTCCGGCACAAATTCTCCGCCGGCATGCTGCATGGCGACATGCCGCAATCCGCCCGCTTCGCGACGCTGGAGAAATTCAAGGCCGGCGAGATCCGCCTGCTGGTCTGCTCGGACGTCGCCGCCCGCGGCATCGATATCGGCGGCCTCTCGCATGTCTTCAATTTCGACGTCCCGCACCACGCCGAGGATTACGTCCACCGCATCGGCCGCACCGGCCGGGCGGGCATGCAGGGCCGCGCCCTGACCCTCGCCGGCCCCGAGGACCGCCTGGCGGTCGAGGCGATCGAGCGTCTCACCGGCCATGAAATCCCCCGCCTCGCCGTCGATGGTCTCGACCCGGTGGCGTGGGAGGAGTCCGACGCGCGCGGCCGCCGCGGCCGCGGCAAGGGCAGGGGGGCTGCGAAACCCGCCGCCAAACCCGCCGCCGCCGAACCGACAACACCGAAAGCCGCCCCCCGGCCAGATCCGCCGAGCGCCGCCGTCCCGAACGTCCCGACCGCGCGGAGCGCGCCGAGCGTCCCGAGCGCGCCGAGCGCGGCTCCCGCGCCGACTCCCCGCGCGAGACGGTGGTCGGCTTCGGCAACGACATCCCCGCCTTCATGCAGATCCGCCGGCGCGACAGGTCCCGGCCCCGCGAGGACGGCGCGGAGCAGGAAAACCACAACGAGGATACGGAAATCGCCGCATGAACGAGATCAAGAGGATTGACGAGACCGCCCCCGGCAAGCCCGCCCGCAAGGGCGGCTTCGCCCCGTTCGACTGGTCGGACGCCCTCCATCTCGACGCGCAACTCACCGAGGACGAACGCGCCATCCGCGACATGGCGCACGAATACTGCCAGAACAAGCTCTTCCCGCGCGTCCTTAAAGGTTTCCGCGAGGAAAGCTTCGACCGCTCGATCATGGCCGAAATGGGCGAGCTGGGCTTTCTCGGCGCCACGCTCTCCACCCATGGCTGCGCCGATGTCTCCTATGTCGCCTACGGGCTGATCGCCCGCGAGGTCGAGCGCGTCGATTCCGGCTACCGCTCCGCCTTCTCGGTGCAGTCCTCGCTGGTGATGTACCCGATCTACGCCTTCGGCTCCGAGGCGCAGAAGGATCGCTACCTGCCGAAGCTGCGCACCGGCGAATGGGTCGGCTGCTTCGGCCTCACCGAGCCCGATGCCGGCTCCGATCCGGGCGCGATGCGCACCCGCGCGAAGAAGGTCGATGGCGGCTACGTGCTGAACGGCTCGAAGACCTGGATCAGCAACTCCCCGATCGCCGATGTCTGCCTGGTCTGGGCCAAGGACGACGAGGGCGTGATCCGCGGCTTCCTGGTCGATCGCGACTCGAAGGGGCTGGAGACGCCGAAGATCGAGGGCAAGGTCTCGCTCCGCGCCTCGGTCACCGGCATGATCATGCTCTCGGAGGTCTTCGTCCCCGAGGATCGCATGCTGCCCGGCGTGAAGGGCCTGCGCGGCCCGTTCTCCTGCCTCAACAACGCGCGCTACGGCATCGCCTGGGGCGCGCTGGGCGCCGCCGAGTTCTGCTGGCACGCCGCGCGGCAATACACGCTCGAGCGGCAGATGTTCGGCCGCCCGCTCGCCGGCACCCAGCTCGTCCAGAAAAAACTCGCCGACATGCAGACCGAGATCACCCTCGGCCTGCAATCCGTCCTCCGCCTCGGCCGCCTGCTCGATGCCGGCGAGGCCGCGCCGGAAATGATCTCCCTGCTCAAGCGCAACAATTGCGGCAAGGCGCTCGACATCGCCCGCCTCGCGCGCGACATGCATGGCGGCAACGGCATCGTCGACGAGTATCATGTCATCCGCCACATGGTGAATCTCGAAACCGTCAACACCTATGAGGGCGCGCACGACGTCCACGCCCTCATCCTCGGCCGCGCGCAGACCGGCCTGTCCGCCTTCTGAACCGCCCGCAAGCCACCCCCTCCGCCGCCGCATGAGCCGGCGGCGCCGCACCGCCCCCGCCATCGCCGGGGGCGGTCCCGCCGGCCGCCTGGCCGCGCTGTCCCCCGTTCTGGTTCCCCCGTTCTGGTTCCCCCGGTCCGGCCCCACGGTCTCATGCCGTCCCGCCACGATGGGAATCCGTTCCGTGTCGCACTGCGATACTTGCAAACAACCAGATGAATCATGTATATCGTTACGTATAAATATCGGTTGTTGTTGCAAAAAATTGCAAATAATTCCTTCTTTTAGAAACGCTTTGTCGAACAGACGTCCCATGGATTCCCCCCGTCCGTCTCATGCGTGATCCCGTCGTGGACGATGTCTGACCTGTCGCGCCCGTCGCTGATCCGCCCGGCCGTCTGGCGCGCCACGCTGCGCGGGCTGCTGGGGGCGGACGCGGTCCCCCGTCATCTCGCCGAATCGGTGGCGATCGAGGGGTTCGAACTGCGCGCCCGGCTCACCCGGGTGGCGAGCCTCGTCGGCATGGGCGTCGCCATCGTTCTCGCGGTCGATTTCCGGTCCACCCTGCGCGATGCGGCGGTGGCGGCGGCGCTCGCCGTGCTGCTGCTCGCCTGCCTCGCCCTGTTCGGCGTGGCCGCCGCCTGGCCCGCCCTGCGCCAGCGCCGGCCCGACCTGCGGCTGATCCGCCTCGTCTTCAACGGCGTCACGGTCCTGCTCGGCGCCGCCTGGTCGGTCTATCTCAACCTGCTGATGCGCGAGGTCCCGCCGGCCAGCCAGGCGCTGCTGATCGGCGTGTTCGTCGGCCTGCTCTCCAGCGTCATTTCCGCCGGCCCCCTCTCCACCCGGCTGGCCTTCTGGCTGCCGCTCACCGTGGGCGCCTTCGCCGCGCTGCGCGCCACCGCCGAGCTGTGGCAGCCCGCCGCCGTGATCTCGCTGAGCCTCTATTCCGTCTTCGTGTTCTTCACCATGATCGTGCTCAACCGCCGCATGGTCGAGCACGGCGTCAGCACCTTCGAACTGCGCCGCATCAACGAGACCATCCAGATGCTGCTGCGCGATTTCGAGGACAATGCGAGCGACTGGCTGTGGGAGACCGACGCCCGGCTCAACCTCGTGCATCCCTCGCCGCGGCTGGCCGAGGCGGCGCGCCGCGATGCGGCGGCGATCGGCGGCAACCTGTTCGCCTTCCTCGCCAGCCTCGGCGATGCCGCGGCGCCGCAGAGCGGCCCACCCGATGATGATGCCTATGCCGAGCTGCGCCGGCAGATCGGCCTGCGTCGCCCCTTCCGCGACCTGCTGGTGCCGGTCGGCCCGGCGCATGACCGCCGCTGGTGGTCGCTCACCGGCAAGCCGACGCTCGATCATCACGGCCTGTTCGCCGGCTATCGCGGGGTCGGTTCCGATGTCACGGTGGCGCATCGCTCGCGCCAGCGGATCGACTTCCTCGCCCGTCACGATCCGCTGACCGAGCTGCTCAACCGCGCCGCCTTCGGCGTGATGACGGACCAGGCGCTCGCCGCCGCCGGCGCGGCCCTGCTCTATCTCGATCTCGACCAGTTCAAGGCGGTGAACGACAGCTACGGCCACGGGCTGGGCGACAACCTGCTGCGCGCCGTCGCCGGCCGCCTGCGCGGCGCCATCCGCGAAACCGACATCGCCGCCCGGCTCGGCGGCGACGAATTCGCCGTCCTGCTGCCCGGCGCCACCCGGCTCGACGCGACCTCGATGGCCGACCGCATCATCGAGCGCCTCACCCCGCCCTATGGGCTCGATGGCCTGGCGGTCGAGATCGGCGTCAGCATCGGCATCGCCCTCGCCCCCGAAGACGCCGACACGTCGGAGGCGCTGCTGCGCAACGCCGATCTCGCGCTCTACCGCGCCAAGCAGGGCGGCCGCGGCGCCTGGCAGCTCTTCGACCAGGCGATGGACCGTCAGGTGCAGACCCAGCGCGGCCTGCGGCGCGACATCCGCCGCGCCCTCAGCGAGCGCGAGCTCTTCCTCGAATATCAGCCGATCGTCGAGCTGCCGACCCGCCGCCTGCGCGCGGTCGAGGCGCTGGTGCGCTGGCGGCATCCGCAGCGCGGCGTCATCGGGCCGGAGGATTTCATCGCCATCGCCGAGCGCGGCGGCCTGATCGGCGCGGTCACCCGCCACGTCCTCACCGAGGCCGCCGCCTTCGCCCTCCGCCTGCCGCCGGATGTCGCCATCTCGATCAACCTCTCCGCCCTGCATTTGCGCGAGGCGCTGCAATTCGACCAGATTTCCGCCGTCATCAACGCCTCCGGCCTCGATCCCCGGCGCATCGAGTTCGAGGTCACCGAAACCGCCCTGCTCTCCACCGACGAGCGGACGATGGACAATCTCCGCCGCCTGCGCGCCCTTGGCTGCAGCATCGCGATCGACGATTTCGGCACCGGCTTCGCGGCTCTCGCCACCCTGCGCGCCTTCCCCTTCGACCGCCTCAAGATCGACCGCAGCTTCGTCCGCGAGCTGGACCGCCCCGGCAATGCCGGGCAGATCGTCAAGGCGATCATCGAGTTCAGCCGCACGCTCGGCCTGCGCGTCACCGTCGAGGGCGTCGAGACCGAGGCGCATGAAGCGGCGCTGCGCGCCTATCCCGACATCGATGCGCAGGGATATCTCTTTTCCCCGCCACTCTCCGGCGATAGACTGCTCGCCCTTGCGGGTACGGGCGTGCTGGCCGGCACGGGCGCGGCCTCCGGCTGACGGCCGCGCCGTCCCGCGTCCGCGCCCGGCACCAGTTCGGAGACCGTCATGACCGCCACACAAGCGAACGTTCCCGGCGAGCCCGCCGCCCTGCGTCCCCGCCTGACCGAAGACCTGAAATCCGCCATGCGGGCGCGTGACGACATCCGCGTCTCCACCCTGCGCATGGTGCTCGCCAAGCTGAAGGACGCCGACATCGCCGCCCGCCCGCGCGGCGTCGAGGCGATCGCCGAGCCCGAACTCGTCGCCCTGCTGCGCGGCATGGTCAAATCCCGCCGCGAATCCGAGGCGCAATACCAGGCCGGCAACCGCCCCGAGCTCGCCGCGCGCGAGGCGGCGGAAATCGCCATCATCGAGGCCTATCTGCCGCAAACCCTCGCCGGTGCGGCGCTCGATGCCGCCATCGCCGCCGCCATCGCCGCCACGGGTGCCACCGGCCCGAAATCGATGGGCGCGGTCATCGCCGCGCTGAAGGCGGCGCACGGTCCGGCGCTCGACATGGCGGCCGCCTCGGCCGCGGTGAAGGCGAAGCTGGCCGGCTGATGAGCCTGCCGCCGCAATTTCTCGACGAACTGCGCGGCCGCACGCCGCTCGCCCCGCTGGTCGCCCGCCGTGTGCGGCTCGAGCGCGCCGGCCGCGACCAGAAGGGCTGCTGCCCGTTCCACAACGAGAAATCACCCTCCTTCTACGTCTACGACGATCATTACCACTGCTTCGGCTGCGGCGCGCATGGCGATGCCATCAGCTTCGTCATGCAGAGCGAGGGGGCGAGCTTCATCGAGGCGGTCGAGCGCCTCGCCGCCGAGGCCGGGCTGGAGGTGCCGAAGCCGAGCCCCGCCATTGCCGAGGCGCAGAAGCGCGAGGCCGAGCTGGCCGACGTGCTGGAAGCCGCCGCCGCCGAATACCGCCGCCGCCTCGCTCTGCCGGAGGGCGAGGCCGCCCGCGCCTATCTCGCCGCCCGCGGCCTCGATGCGCCGACCATCGCCCGCTTCGGCCTCGGCTGGTCGGGCGAGGGCAGGGGGGCGCTGCGCGCGGCCCTCGCCCGCCAGGGCATCGCCGAATCCCGCCTCATCGAGGCCGGGCTGATGAAGGAGGGCGAGCGCGGCGCGGTCGACTATTTCTACAACCGCGTGATGTTCCCGATCCGCGACCGCAACGGCCGCATGCTCAGCTTCGGCGGCCGCCTGCTCGGCGATGGCCAGCCGAAATACCTCAACGGCCCCGAAACCGCGCTCTTCTCCAAGCGCCGCACCCTCTACGGGCTCGACATGGCCCGCCCCGCCATCCGCGCCGGCGCCGCGCTGATCGTGGTCGAGGGCTATATGGACGTCATCGCGCTGTCCGCCGCCGGTTTCGCCGGCGCGCTCGCCCCGCTCGGCACCGCGCTCACCGAGCAGCATCTCGAGGAGCTATGGCGCCTCTCGCCGCGCCCCATCCTCTGCCTCGATGGCGATGCCGCCGGCCGCCGCGCCGCCCTGCGCGCGATCGAACTCGCCCTGAAGCAGCTCACCCCCGAGCGCGGCCTCGCCGTGCTCGCCCTGCCGCCCGGCGATGATCCGGACAGTTTCGTCCGCCGCGAGGGCGAGGCCGCCTTCGCCGCCCGCCTCGCCGCGACCCCCTCGCTGGCCGATACGCTCTACGACCTGCTCGCCGAGGCCGCCGACGTGTCGACGCCGGAAGGCCGCGCCGCCCTGCGCGCCCGGCTCGAAGCGCTCGCCCGCCAGATCGACGATCGCGCCCTGGCCGGCGAATACCGCGCCGCCCTGCTCGACCGCTTCTTCGCCGCCCGGCGCGACCGCGCCTTCGCCACCCAGCGCGACGGCGCCTCCGCCGCCCGGCGCGACCGCGCGCCCTTCCGCCCCGGCATGACCCGTCCCGGGCCGCCGCCGCTCAACCTGCCCCGCCCGCCGATCGACCCGGCCATCGCCCATCGCCGCCGCGCACGGCTGCTGACCGGCCTGCTCATCGCCCACCCCCATTTGCTGCCGCTGCTCGAGGAGGCGTTCGGCCTGCTCGCCTTGCCGCAGGAGTGCGCCCGCCTGCGCGCGGCGATGGGCGCGTGGCTCGCCAGCGCGGAAACCCTTGACTCCGAACACCTGCTCAACCATTTGACCCAGTCGGGTCTGGGTGATGAGGCCGCGCAGGTTCTTGCCGGCATTCCGCGCCCCGGAACCGGAACCGACACGTCCACAACCGGCGCCGATGCCTTGCAGTCGCTCTGGTACGGGATATACGGCCTGATGAATCTGGACTGGCTGCGGCAACAATGCGAGGAACAGAGACTGAGGTTCGAGCAGGATCCGACGCCCGAAAACAACACCCGTCTGCGGGCCCTCGTGGAAGCGCGCTATCGCGCCGAGCGGGGCGAAGCCGACCTTGATGCCTGAACCGAGCGCGCCCTTCGCGTTGCTGCCCTGGAGATTGATGCACTGATGGCGACCAAACAAGCTGCCCAAGCCGAGACCGCAGCGCCCGAGGCCGAAGCCGACACCGCGACGCTCGACATCCAGTCCGCCTCGGTCAAGCGCCTGATCGCCCGCGGCAAGGAGCGCGGCTACATCACCTTCGACGAGCTGAACGCCGTCCTCCCCTCCGAGCAGAACAGCTCCGAGCAGATCGAGGACGTGATGTCGATGCTCAGCGAAATGGGCATCCAGGTGGTCGAGGGCGAGGAAGGCGAGGAACAGGAGCCCGCCGCCCGCGCCGAGAAGGACGAGGAAGCCGCCGAGGACGAGGAGACCGCCTCCGGCAATATCAGCGAATCAAGCGGCAGCCGCACCGATGATCCGGTGCGCATGTATCTGCGCGAGATGGGCACGGTCGAGCTGCTCTCCCGCGAGGGCGAGATCGCCATCGCCAAGCGCATCGAGGCCGGGCGCGACATGATGATCGGCGGGCTCTGCGAAAGCCCGCTCACCTTCCGCGCGATCATCTCCTGGCACGAATCCCTCAAGGACGGGAAGATGCTGCTGCGCGACGTGATCGACCTCGAAGCCACCCAGGGCGGCGGCGATGGCGGCTTCAACCCCTCCGCCCCGGTCGCCGAGGAACCCGAGGAGGATGACGAGGGCGAATCCAGCGGCCTCTCGCTCTCCGCCGTCGAGGAAAAGCTCAAGCCCGAGGTCTTCGAAACCTTCACCGAGGTCGAGAAGCTCTACGAGAAGTTCATGAAGCTCCAGCACAAGCGGCTGGACGCGATGAACGCCGGCGAGGAAGTCGCCTCCCGCTCGGAAAAGACCTACGAAAAGCTGCGCGACGAGCTGGTCGCCAAGGTCGAGCAGGTCAGCCTGCACAACAACCGCATCGAGGAGCTGGTCATCCAGCTCAAGGAGCTGAACCAGCGGCTCAACGGGCTGGAAGGCCAGATGCTGCGCCTCGCCGAGAGCTGCAAGATCACCCGCGAAGACTTCCTCGCCGCCTATCGCGGCCGCGAGATGGACCCGTCCTGGCTGGACGACGCGGCGAAGCGCCCCGGCAAGGGCTGGAAGATCTTCGTCGAGCGCCACGGCACCCGCATCACCGAGCTGCGCGCCCAGATCGGCCGCATCGCCGCCGAGGCGCAATTGCCGATCGAGGAATTCCGCCGCGTCTATTCCACCGTCTCGCGCGGCGAGCGCGACTCCACCCGCGCCAAGAAGGAAATGATCGAGGCCAATCTCCGCCTCGTCATCTCCATCGCCAAGAAATACACCAATCGCGGCCTGCAATTCCTCGACCTGATCCAGGAAGGCAATATCGGCCTGATGAAGGCGGTGGACAAATTCGAATACCGCCGCGGCTACAAGTTCTCGACCTACGCCACCTGGTGGATTCGCCAGGCGATCACCCGCTCGATCGCCGATCAGGCGCGCACCATCCGCATCCCGGTCCACATGATCGAGACGATCAACAAGCTGGTCCGCACCTCGCGGCAGATGCTGCACGAGATCGGCCGCGAGCCCACCCCGAGGAACTGGCCGAAAAGCTCGGCATGCCGCTCGAAAAGGTCCGCAAGGTGCTCAAGATCGCCAAGGAGCCGATCTCCCTCGAAACCCCGATCGGCGACGAGGAAGACAGCCATCTCGGCGACTTCATCGAGGACAAGAACGCGATCATCCCGCTCGATGCCGCGGTCCACGCCAATCTCCGCGAGGCCGCGACCCGCGTGCTCTCCTCGCTCACCCCGCGCGAGGAGCGCGTGCTGCGCATGCGCTTCGGCATCGGCATGAACACCGACCACACGCTCGAAGAGGTCGGCCAGCAGTTCAACGTCACCCGCGAGCGCATCCGCCAGATCGAGGCGAAGGCCCTGCGCAAGCTCAAGCACCCCTCGCGCAGCCGCAAGCTGAGGAGCTTCCTCGAGGACTGAGCCGCCCATGCTCGAATATGCCCGCGTCCGCCCCGGCGAGAGTTTCGACCGCGCCTGCGTCACCGTGACCTTCCTGCGGATGGATCGCAAGCCCGCGCGCGTCTGGCCCGACCTGCCGCCCGGCGCCGTGGTCGAGCCCGTGCCCCGCATCGGCCTCGCCGCCTATCGCGACCTGTACGACCGGGTCGGCCAGCCCTGGCTGTGGTGGCTGCGGCGGATCATGCCGGATGCGATGCTGGCGCGCCTGCTGGCCGATCCGGCGGTCGCGGTCCACGTGCTCCGCGTCGATGGCGCGGTCGCCGGCTTCTTCGAGCTGGACGCCACCGCCTGGCCGGATGTCAATCTGAGCTATTTCGGCCTGCTGCCCGAGGCGATCGGACGCGGCCTCGGCTTCGCCCTGCTGGGGGCTGCGATCGAGCGCGTCTTCTCCGGCCCGGTCCGCGGCATGACGGTGAACACCTGCACCGCCGATCATCCGCGCGCCCTGCCGAACTACCAGCGCGCCGGCTTCCGCGTCGTCCGCCGGATCGACGAGGTATGGGACATCCCCCGCCGCCTCGGCTTCACCGTGCCCGACCACCTCCGCCCCGCGCCGCGCCCGGCCTGACCCTTACCCGGCCATGGCACGACGATGAGCGAGCGATGACCGAACCCCGCATCCTCCACCAGTCGACCCATCTGATCGTGATCGACAAACCGGCCGGCCTGCCGAGCCATGCCGGCCGCGCCGGCGGGCCGAGCGTGGAAGACTGGTTTCCCCGCTGGCGGCGCGGCGCCGACGGTCCCTGGCTGGTCCACCGGCTCGATGCCGACACTTCCGGCTGCCTCGCCATCGCCCGGCGCAAGACCACGCTGGTCACGCTGCAACGCGCCTTCGCCGCGCGCCGCGTCGGCAAGACCTACTGGGCGATCGTCGAGGGCGTGCCGGCCGCGCCGCACGGCACGATCGAACTGCCCCTGGCCCGCCGCGCCACCCAGGGCGGCTGGCGCGTCGCGCCCGATCCGCGCGGCGATCCGGCGATCACCGACTGGCGGCGCCTCGCGGCGGGGCAGGGCAGGGCGCTGCTCGAACTCCGCCCGCGCACCGGCCGCACCCACCAGCTCCGCGTCCATTGCGCCGAATCCGGCTTCCCGATCGTGGGTGACCCGCTCTACGGCGCCGCTTCCGACGGGCTCTGCCTGCTCGCCCGCGCGCTCGCCCTGCCGCTCGATCCAGGGCTCATCATCACCGCCGCCCCGCCCGCCCACATGCTGGCGGCGGCGCGCGCCTCAACGCTCGATCTCGCGCAGCTGGTCGAGGAAGCCGCGGCAGAATGAGGCGGCCGTCCGCGCGCGGATCTTGCCCAGCAGCGCCGCATGCCGCGCGACGCGCTCCTCCGCCGGCATCAGCAGCGCCGCATGCATCGCATCGGCCACCGCGTCCGCGTCATACGGGTTGACGATCAGCGCCTCGGTCAGGTCCTCCGCCGCCCCGGCGAAGCGCGAGAGCACCAGCACGCCCGGGTCCGCCGGGTCCTGGGCGGCGATGAACTCCTTCGCCACCAGGTTCATTCCGTCGCGCAGCGGCGTCACCAGCCCGATGCTGGCGATCCGGTAGAACCCGGCGATGGTGGTCCGGTTCACCGCCCGCGTCATGTAGCGCAGCGGCGTCCAGTCGAAATCCGAATAGGCGCCGTTGATCTCGCCGGCCTGCCGGTCCAGCTCGTGCCGCAGCGCCTGATACCGGTCGACATCCTCGCGCGAGCGCGCGGCGATCTGCAACAGGCTGATCCGGCGCAGATGCTCCGGGTGCCGCTGGAACAGCCGGCCGAAGGCGTCGAAGCGCTGCGGCAGCCCCTTGGTGTAATCCAGCCGGTCCACCCCGATCGCCAGCGCCCGCCCCACCAGGCTCGACACCAGCCGCCGCGTCTCCGCCATCCCCGCCGCCCGCTGCGCCGTGCGCGCGAAGCCTTCCGCATCGATCCCCACCGGCGTCACAATCGTCATCGTGCGATGCCCGTCATGGACGAACCCGTCCGCGCCGGCGCGGTGCAACTCCATGCACGAGGCGGCGCAATCGAGGAAATTCGCCCGATCGCCCTCGGTCTGGAACCCGACCAGGTCCGCCGCCGCCATCGCCC
>NZ_CAJQZK010000039.1:0-19504 GCF_907164655.1 Acidocella sp. C78 | reverse complement strand
CGGACGAGTATGCCGAGCGCCAGCGGATCACCAGCCTGCGCGAGGGCGGCACCATTCTCGGCATCCTGATCTCGGCGCTGGCACCGGTGCTGCTCGGCATCACCGCGCATGTCGGGCAGGCGCATCTGCTCGCGCTGCTGACGATCGGTCTGGCGGGGCCGGCGGTGGCGCTCGCGCTGGTCGCGGTGCCGGACCCGCCCGCCGTGCGGCGCGCGGCGCCGGCGGGGCTTGGCGCGGCGCTGCTTCTGATCGGCGGCAATGCGCCGTTCCGCCGGCTGATTCTGGCCTGGCGGTGAACGGGCTGGCGAACGGGCTGCCGGCGGCGTTGATTCTGATCGTGTTCGACAAGGTGCTGCACGCGCCGGATGCCTCGGGGCCGATCCTGCTGGTCTATTTCGCGGCCGGCGTCGTCTCGGTGCCGCTGTGGCTGACGCTGTCGGTGCGGGTGGGCAAGCACCGGGCCTGGACGATCGCGATGGCGGTTTCGGGCGTCGCCTTCGCCTTCGTGCCGACGATCCTGCGCACGGCGCATCCGCTGGTCTGGTTCGGCGTGATCAGCCTGTTCACCGGCGCCGGGCTGGGGGCGGATTTCACCATTCCGCCGGCGATTCAGGCGGATGTCGTCGATGTCGACGAGCTGGCGAGCGGGGAGAGGCGGGCGGGGCTGTATTTCGCCGCGGCGACGATGGCGCAGAAGGCCGGCAACGCGCTGGCGCCGGGCATCGCCTTTCCGCTGCTGGGGCTTGCGGGATTTTCGACCCACGGCCAGAACGGGTCGATGCAGGTCATGTTTCTTCTCGTGCTCTATTGCGGCGTGCCGGCGGCGCTGAAGATCGCCGCCGCCGCGATCATGCGGCGCTTCCCGATCGACCGGGCGGCGCAGGAGGAGCTGCGCGCGGCGATCGCGGTGCGGGCGTGACGGCGCTGCCGCCGCCGGGCGCGAAGCTGCGGGTGGTGGGGGACGTGCATGGCGATTCCGCTGCCTTCGCCGCGGCCTGTGCCACGGAGCGCTTCATCGTTCAGCTCGGCGACCTGGTGGATGACGGGCCGGACACGCCGGGCGCGCTGCGGCTGATGTTCGGCCTGCTGGATGCGGGGCGCGGGCTCTTCCTGCTCGGCAATCACGACTACAAGCTGGCCCGCGCGCTGCGCGGCGACAGCGTGCAGGTGGGCGAGGCGCTCGCGGCCACAATCGCGTCGCTCGATCCGGCGACGGCGGCGCGGGCGGTGGCGGAGATTGGCCGGGCGCCGGCCTGGATCGTCGCCGGGCGGGCGGTGTTCGTGCATGGCGGGTTCGACCCGGCGATGTTGTTTACCCCGCGCGGACGATGGCGGGCAAGCGCGACCGCTTGCTGGCCCGCGCGCTCTATGGCCAGACCACCGGGCGGGTGACGGCGATGGGCAAGCCCGAGCGCGTGCTCGACTGGGTGGACCGGATTCCCGAGGGCATGACGGTTTATTGCGGCCACGACCAGCGCAGCACCAACGGCCGGCCGCTGACGCTGGAAGGGCGCGGCGGCGGGCGGGCGGTTATGATGGATACCGGCGCCGGCAAGGGCGGACACCTGTCCTGGCTGGATATCGATTTGCCCTGATCTCCTGAACGGAGATGAGTATGTCCCGATCTCCAGGGCGGAGATCGGGACATGCCAAGGTTAGTTCATCCGACGAATTGTCAGATGTGCAGCGCCCGCCCGTCGACCGCCAGGGCCGCTTCCTTCACCGCCTCGTTGAGCGAGGGATGGGCGTGGCTGGTGCGGGCGATATCCTCGGCGGAGGCGCCGAACTCGATCGCCAGCACCAGCTCGGCGATGATCGTGCCGGCATCCGGGCCGATGATATGGGCGCCGAGCAGCTTGTCGGTCGTCTTGTCGGAGAGGAGTTTCACGAAGCCGTCGGTCTCGCCCATGGCGCGGGCGCGGCCATTGGCCATGAAGGGGAACTTGCCGACCTTGTAGGCCAGACCTTCGGCTTTCAGCTCCTCCTCGGTCTTGCCGACGGAGGCGACTTCGGGCCAGGTGTAGACGACGCCGGGGATGGCGCCGTAATTCACATGGCCCGCCTGCCCGGCCAGCAGTTCGGCGAGGGCGACGCCCTCTTCCTCGGCCTTGTGGGCGAGCATCGGGCCGGCGATGACATCGCCGATCGCGTAGATGCCCGGCACATTGGTGGCGAAATGGCCATTCGTCCGGACCCGGCCGCGCTCGTCGGTGGCGACACCGACCGCATCGAGCCCGAGACCCTCGGTATGGGCGCGGCGGCCGATCGCGACGAGGACGACATCGGCCTCCAGCGTTTCGGCGGCACCGCCCTTGGCGGGTTCGAGCGTGAGGGTGACGCCCTTCGCGGTCTTCGAGGCGCCGGTGACCTTGGTGCCGAGCTTGAACTTCATGCCGAGCTTGCCGAGGGTTTTCTGGAAGGCGGTGGCGACCTCGCCATCCATCGTCGGCACCAGACGGTCGAGGAACTCGACCACGGTGACCTCGGCGCCGAGGCGGCGCCAGACGCTGCCGAGTTCGAGGCCGATATAGCCGCCGCCGATCACCACGAGATGTTTCGGCACGCTCGCCAGCGCGATGGCGCCGGTGGAGGTGACGATCTGCGTCTCGTCGACCTCGACGCCGGGCAGCGGCACGCTTTCGCTGCCGGTGGCGATGACGATGTGTTTCGCGGCGTATTCCTTGCCGTCGACCACGATGGTGCTGGCGGACTTGAAGGACGCGGCGCCCTTGAGCCAGGTGACCTTGTTCTTCTTGAAGAGGAACTCGACGCCCTTGGTGTTGGCGCCGACGACCTCGTCCTTGTGGCCCATCATCTTGCCGAGATCGAAGGCGACGTTTTCGGCGGTGACGCCGTGGCGGGCGAAGCCGTGCAGAAGCTCGTGGTAGTTCTCGGAGGATTGCAGCAGCGCCTTGGAGGGGATGCAGCCCACATTGAGGCAGGTGCCGCCGAGGGTCGCGCGCTTTTCCACGCACGCGACCTTCATGCCGAGCTGGGCCGCGCGGATGGCGCAGACATAGCCGCCCGGACCGGCCCCGATGACGATGACGTCGAACTGATCGGCCATGACGCTCTCCTCAGATGTCCAGCAGCAGGCGGCGGGGGTCCTCGATGCTTTCCTTCACCCGGACGAGGAAGGAGACCGCCTCGCGGCCATCGATGATGCGGTGGTCGTAGGACAGCGCGAGATACATCATCGGCCGGATCTCGACCTTGCCGCCGACCGCCATCGGGCGATCCTGGATTTTATGCATGCCGAGGATGGCGGATTGCGGCGGGTTGATGATCGGCGTGGACATCAACGAGCCGAACACGCCGCCATTGGTGATGGAGAACGACCCGCCCGAAAGCTCGTCGAGCTTCAGCGCGCCGTCACGGGCGCGCTTGCCGAAATCGGCGATGGCGCCCTCGATCTGCGGGACGTTCATCTGGTCGGCGTCGCGCAGCACCGGCACGACGAGGCCGGAGGGGCTGGAGACGGCGATGCCCATGTTGACGAAGTTCTTGTAGACGATCTCGTCGCCGTCGATCTCGGCGTTGACCGCCGGGAACTCGCGCAGCGCGGCGACGCAGGCGCGGACGAAGAAGCTCATGAAGCCGAGGCGGACGCCCTTGTGCTTCTTCTCGAACACGTCCTTGTATTCGGAGCGCAGCGCCATCACCGGGCCCATGTCCACCTCGTTGAAGGTGGTGAGCATGGCGGCGGTGTTCTGCGCTTCCTTCAGCCGGGCGGCGATGGTCTTGCGCAGGCGGGTCATCTTCACCCGTTCCTCGCGGGCATCGGCGGCGCGCTGGGCCTTGGGCGCTGCGGGCGCCGGGGCGGCGGCCGGCGTCTCGATGAAGGCGAGCACGTCGCCCTTGGTGATGCGGCCGTCCTTGCCGGTGCCATCGACCCGGGCGGCGTCGATCTTCTGCTCGGTCATCATCTTTTGCGCGGCGGGCATCGGCGCGTGGCCGCTGCGGGCGACCGGGCCGGAGGGCGGCGGCGGCGGGTTGACGCCGGGCTGCGGGTTGGCGGCCGGGCGGGCTTCCGCCGCGGGCTCGGCCGGTTTCGGCGCGGCGCCGGCGCCGGCGCCGAGCGTGCCGAGCAGGGCGCCGACCTCGACCTCGGCCCCCTCATCGGCGGCGATCGCCTCGATCGTGCCGGCCTGCGGCGCGTTGACCTCGACGGTGACCTTGTCGGTCTCCAGCTCGACGATCGGCTCGTCCTGGGCGACGGTTTCGCCCACTTTCCTGATCCAGCGCGCGACGGTCGCGGTGGTCACGCTCTCGCCGAGGGTGGGAACCTTGATTTCGGTGCTCATGCTTCCTGCCTTACTTCCTGTTCCTGCCCGCGCCTCAGACGCCGAGCGCTTCCCTGACCAGGGCCGTCTGCTCGGCGGCGTGGATTTTCGCAAGCCCCGTCGCCGGGCTCGCCGCCGCCTTGCGGCCGGCGAAGCGCGGGCGCGAGGCGGCCATTTTCGTCGCGGCGCACTCCAGCGCCGCCTCGATCCGGCGGTCGAGGAAGTGCCAGTAGCCCATGTTCTCGGGCTCTTCCTGGCACCAGATCACCTCGGCGTTCACGTAAGCCTCGATCGCGGCCTTCAGCGCCTTCTTGGGGAAGGGATAGAGCTGCTCGATCCGCACGATCGCGACATCGTCGATCCCGCGGTCGCGCCGCTCGGCGAGCAGGTCGTAATAGACCTTGCCGGAGCAGAGCACGACGCGGCGGATTTTCTCGGGGGCCGCCAGCGCGTCGGTCTCGGGGATGACGGTGCGGAAGGCGGAGCCGTTGGTCATGTCCTCCAGCGCCGAGATCGCGAGCTTGTGCCGCAGCAGGGATTTCGGCGTCATGATGATCAGCGGCTTGCGGAAGTTCCGCTTGAGCTGGCGGCGCAGCGCGTGGAAATAATTGGCCGGGGTGGTGATGTTGCACACCGCCATGTTGTTCTCGGCGCAGAGCTGGAGGAAGCGCTCGGGGCGGGCGGAGGAGTGTTCAGGCCCCTGCCCTTCATAGCCATGCGGCAGCAGCATGGTCAGGCCGGACATGCGCAGCCACTTGCTCTCGCCGGCGGCGATGAACTGGTCGATGATGACCTGCGCGCCATTGGCGAAGTCGCCGAACTGGCCTTCCCAGAGCACCAGGGTGCGCGGGTCGGCCAGCGAGTAGCCGTATTCGAAGCCGAGCACGCCGGCCTCGGAGAGCAGCGAGTTGAAGATCTCGATGCGGGACTGCGCCTCGTCGATATTGTTGAGCGGGACGTATTCGTTCTGGTTGGTCTGGTCGATCAGCACGGCGTGGCGCTGGCTGAACGTGCCGCGCTGGCAGTCCTCGCCGGAGAGGCGGACGCGATGGCCTTCGAGCAGGAGGGAGCCGAAGGCCAGGGCCTCGCCGGTCGCCCAGTCGATCCCCTCGCCGGTGCGGATCATCTCGGCCTTGGCTTCGAGCTGGCGGGCGATTTTCGGGTTGACCTCGAAGCCCTCGGGGACGTGGGCGAGGGACTCGCCGATGCGGCGCAGCGTTTCGAGGGTGATGGCGGTGGGTTCCTCGGTCTCGCCCTCCTCGTCGCGCGCGGAGTTGAGGCCGGCCCAGTGGCCTTCCAGCCAGTCCGCCTTGTTGGGCTTGTAGCTGGCGGCGGCCTTGTAGGCCTCTTCCAGGGTGGCGACGAAATCCTTGTGGATCTGGTCGGATTCGGCGGTGCCGACCGCGCCCTCGGCGGCGAGGCGCTCGGCGTAGAGGGTGCGGGTGGTCTTGCGGCCGCGGATCGCCTGATACATCAGCGGCTGGGTGAAGGCGGGCTCGTCGGTCTCGTTATGGCCGTGGCGGCGGTAGCAGACCAGGTCGATCACCACGTCCACCCCGAATTCCTGGCGGAACTCGGTGGCGAGCCGGGCGACGAAGACCACCGCCTCGGGATCGTCGCCGTTCACGTGGAAAATCGGCGACTGCACGGATTTGGCGACATCGGTGCAGTAGAGGCCGGAATAGGCGTGGGCCGGCACGGTGGTGAAGCCGATCTGGTTGTTCACCACGATATGTATCGTGCCGCCGGTGCGGTAGCCGATGAGCTGGCTCATCGCCAGGGTTTCGTAGACCAGGCCCTGGCCGGCGAAGGCGGCGTCGCCATGCATGAGGATGCCCATGACCGAGCGGCGGCCGCGGGTGTCGCCCGCCATGTCCTGCCGGGCGCGTACCTTGCCGGCGACCACGGGATCGACCGCCTCGAGATGCGAGGGGTTGGGTTGCAGCGAGAGATGCACCTTGCGGCCGGCGATCGTCAGGTCGGTCGAGGTGCCGAGATGGTATTTGACGTCGCCCGAGCCCTGCACCGCATCCGGCTTGAAGCTCTCGCCGCCGAATTCGGAGAAGACCGCGGTGAAGGGTTTCTTGACGATGTTGACCAGCGTGTTGAGCCGGCCGCGATGCGGCATGCCGATGGCGATTTCGCCCACACCGCTCTCCGCCGCCGTCTCGATGATGGCGTGCAGCGCGGGGATGGTGCTTTCGCCGCCTTCGAGGCCGAAGCGCTTGGTGCCGACATAGCGGCGCTGGCAGAAGGTCTCGAAGCCCTCGGCCTCGGTGAGCTGGGTGAGGACGCGGCGCTTGCCGGCCGCGTCGAGCGCGGTGCGCCAGGGCGCACCCTCGACGCGGCGCTGAATCCAGGATTTCTGCTCGGGGTCCTGGATGTGCATGAACTCGACGCCGATCTTGCCGCAATAGCTCTCGCGCAGGATGGCGATGATCTCGCGCATCGTCGCGGTTTCGCGGCCCAGCACCATGTCGATGAAGATCGGCCGGTCCATGTCGGCGTCGGTGAAGCCGTAGCTCGCGGGATCAAGCTCGGGGTGGGGGCCGGGCCGGCGCAGGCCGAGCGGATCGAGATCGGCTTGGAGATGGCCGCGCACGCGATAGGCCCGGATGAACATCAGGGCACGGATCGAATCGATCGTGCCCTGTCGGGAGAGTGGCGCCTCCTTGCCCGGCGCGGCCGGGGCGGCGGGTCGCTCGAAGCTGACCGGTCGCGGCGCCCAGGAGGCGCCGGCCGCATCGCCCAGCACCGATCGCGCATCGTCGCCGAGGGCGGCGAACAGGCTGGCGAAATCCGGATCGACCGAATCGGGAGCCTCGACCCATTTCGCGTAGAGGTTGGCGATGAAGGCCGCGTTGCCGCCATTCATCGCAGTCGCAAGAATATCCACACCCGCCATCTCAGATGTCCCTCGGCCGTGTTGGGCTCATGGAGTTCGCGCCGGCACGGAGCCGGCGCGTTTCGAAAATCGTGTTCGTGACATAGTCCAATCGGTGCGGCCGTTGCACCGCCGACAATCGCCTCTGGGATGCTTTCCTTGCATGAAGCCCCCGCGATCGGAAACGGTGCGACAAACCCGACGACCTCGGCGTTACGCGCGAAGCGCCTTGACCATGGTGCTGCCCAGCGAGGCCGGGCTGTCGGCCACATGGATTCCGGCGGCTTTCATCGCCTCGATCTTGGCCTGCGCGGTGTCGCGCCCGCCGGAGATCACGGCGCCGGCATGGCCCATGCGACGGCCCGGCGGCGCGGTGACGCCGGCGATGAAGCCCACGGTGGGTTTCTTCACCTTGTTGCGCGCCAGGAACTCGGCCGCCTCGATCTCGCTCTGCCCACCGATTTCACCGATCATGATCAATGCCTCGGTTTCATCATCGGCCAGAAACATTTCCAGAACGTCAACGAAATCGAGCCCCTTCACCGGATCGCCGCCGATGCCGACACAGCTCGACTGGCCGAGCCCGGCCGCGGTGGTCTGCGCCACCGCCTCGTAGGTGAGCGTGCCGGAGCGCGAGACGATGCCGACCTTGCCGCGGCGGTGGATGTGCCCCGGCATGATGCCGATCTTGCAGGCATCCGGGGTGATGACGCCCGGGCAGTTCGGCCCGACCAGGATCGATTTCGAGCCGGCGAGCGCGCGGTGGACCTTCACCATGTCGAGCACCGGAATACCCTCGGTGATGCAGACGATCAGCGGGATCTCGGCGTCGATCGCCTCGAGGATGGCGTCCGCCGCGAAGGGCGGCGGGACGTAGATCGCGCTCGCATCGGCGCCGGTCGCCTCGCGGGCCTCGGCCACGGTGTCGAACACCGGCAGGTCGAGATGGCGGGTGCCGCCCTTGCCCGGGGTGACGCCGCCCATCACCTTGGTGCCGTAGGCGATCGCCTGTTCGGAGTGGAAGGTGCCCTGCGCGCCGGTGAAGCCCTGGGTGATGACCTTGGTTTCGGCGTTGACGAGAATAGCCATTATGCGGCCTCCTTCACGGCGGCGACGATCTTCTGCGCCGCGTCAGCGAGATTGTCGGCCGCGATGATGGGCAGGCCGGATTTGGAGAGGATGTCCTTGCCGAGCTGCACGTTGGTGCCCTCGAGGCGGACGACCAGCGGCACCGAGAGCGAGACCTCGCGCGCCGCGGCGACCACGCCCTCGGCGATCACGTCGCAGCGCATGATGCCGCCGAAGATGTTGACCAGGATGCCTTCGACATTCGGGTCCGACAGGATGATCTTGAAGGCCGCGGTGACGCGCTCCTTGGTCGCGCCGCCGCCGACATCGAGGAAGTTCGCGGGCTCGGCGCCGTAGAGCTTGATGATGTCCATCGTCGCCATCGCGAGGCCGGCGCCGTTGACCATGCAGCCGATCGAGCCATCCAGCGCCACGTAGTTCAGGCTGTGCTTGGCGGCTTCGAGTTCCTTCGGGTCTTCCTCGGCCTCGTCGCGCAGCTTTTCGAGATCGGGGTGACGGTAGAGCGCGTTGTCGTCGAAGCTGACCTTGGCGTCGAGCGCGACGACCTCGCCGGCGCCGGTGACGACCAGCGGGTTGATCTCGACGATCGCGCAATCGAGTGCCACGAAAGCCTTGTACATCGCGTTCACGAATTTCGCGAAGGCCTTCATCTGGGTGGCGTCGAGCCCGAGGCCAAAGCCGAGGCGGCGGGCGTGGAAGCCGGAGATGCCGCTCGCCGGATCGACCGCGACGCGGAGGATTTTCTCGGGGTGCGTCTCGGCGACTTCCTCGATCTCCATGCCGCCCTCGGTCGAGGCCATGATGACGATCTCGGATTTCGCGCGGTCGACCAGCAGCGAGAGGTAAAGCTCGCGCTTGATGTCGCAGCCGGCCTCGACATAGACGCGGCGGACGACGCGGCCGGCCGGGCCGGTCTGCTTGGTCACCAGCGTGTTGCCGAGCATCGCCTCGGCGGCGGCGGCGACGTCCTCGGGGGATTTCGCGAGGCGGACACCGCCCTTGCCCTCGGGATCGTCCTTGAAATGGCCGGCGCCGCGGCCGCCGGCATGGATCTGCGACTTCACGACATAGACCGGGCCGGGAAGCTTGCGCGCCGCCTCGGCGGCCTCCTCGCCGGTCCAGGCGACATGCCCGTCCAGCACCGCGACGCCATAGGATTTCAGCAATTCCTTGGCCTGGTATTCATGTATGTTCATTGGGCCCCCTTACGGTGATCATTCGCCTGTCACTCGAAACCGATTGCCTGCGCGCCGTCCGTCCCGGGCGGAGCCGCCGTCGTGCGGCCTAGACCAATGGCCGGGACGGCGCAACCGCATCTCAGGTGAGATGCGCGAGGGCGAAATAGGCCTCGCTGCGCATTTCCTCGAGGCGGGAGACGGTGCGCTCGAAGATCGCGACCCCCTCGCCCGAGGTGTAGAGGGCGGCGGGTTCCGCCGCGGCCGAGGCGTAGAGCTTCACCCGGTGCTCGTAGAGCGCGTCGATCAGGGTGATGAAGCGCCGCGCCTCGTCGAAATTGTCCGGCGACAGGCGGGGAATCCCGTCGATCAGCACGGTGTCGTAATGGGTGGCGAGGGCGAGATAATCCCCCGAGCCGAGCGCCTGGGCGCAGAGGGCCGCGAAGTCGAACCGGGCGACGCCGCTGGCGGCGAGCGGCACGGCGAGCTTGCGGCCGAAGACGGTGAGGGTTTCGGCGCACGGGGTCGCGCCGCCGGTGAGTTCGGCGAACACATCATCGAGAGCGCGCTCGGCGCGGCCATCCGCGGGGACGTACCAGTTGCGCGCACCGCGCACCCGCTCGCGCCGGTAGTCGCGCCCGCCATCGAGCACCATCACGTCGAGATGGCGCTTGAGCAGGGCGATGAAGGGGCGGAAGCTCTCATAGCCCGGCTTGTTGCGGTAGAGATCGTCCGGCAGGGTGTTGGACGTGGCGACGACGACGACGGCGCGGGCGAACAGCGCCTCGAACAGGCGGGCGAGGATCATCGCGTCGCCGATGTCGTGGACCTGGAACTCGTCGAAGCAGAGCAGCACGGAGTCGGCGGCGATGAGGTCGGCGAGGGCGAGTACCGCATCGGCGTCGGGCCGCTCGGCGCGCAGCCGGTGAAGCCGCGCATGGGCCTGCTGCATGAATTCGTGGAAATGTACCCGGCGCTTGCGCGGCACCTCGGCGGCGGCGAAGAACAGGTCCATCAGCATGGACTTGCCGCGCCCGACCTCGCCCACGAGATAGAGACCGGAGGGGTAGTCCTCCGGCACCTCGTCCACCCGCTTCTTGTTGAGCAGGCGGCCGAGCCAGCCATTGGGCAGGGCCTTGGGCGTGGGATCGTAGCCGCGCAGGCGGGACCAGAGTTCGTGCAGACGCTCGGCGGCGCGGCGCTGCACCGGGTCCGGCAGGATCGTGCCGGCCTCGATCCGCGCCCGGTAGGCCGACATCAATCCGTCATCGGTCCGCTCTGGAGCCTTCATGAGCATGAGCAGGGCGGGTAGCGCACTCCATGCGGCGGCGCAACATCGGCCCGGTGGTCAGGCGGGGACGAGGGATTGCAGGGCGAAGGCGAAGATTCCAAAAGCGATCACGCTCGCGACATAAATGAGCGAGAACCAGGCCAGTTTGCGCAACTTGTTATGGTTGCGCAAAGTGCGGTTCAGCCACGCGTCGATCGTCGTCAGCATTGTTGCGGTCTCCTGCTGCATCGTGCCCGCGGGCGGGCGGCGCGCCCCCCTCGATGCCGCCGAATTGGGGTGCGGGGGCGGCGGCGCAACCCGCGCCCGGCGCGGGGCTGGATGGCTTCCGTGTTGCCCGGCCGGGCGAAGGCGGTTATCCCGGTGTCTCTCCTGTCGTATTCCACAGTCACGAGGATGGCGAATTTGTCGATCTTGCGCCGCACCGCCCCGCTCGCCGCCGCTCTTCTGCTCGCCGGCTGCGGCCTGACGAACGACCTTGTCGGCGGCGGCGGCAACGCCCGGCTGGGCGAGCCGCGGCCGCAGGCGCCGGTGACGGGTTTCGTCGTCACCCCGGTGCCGGAGGCGAGCGTCGCCGCGCACGAGGTGTTGCAGAAAGGCGGCAACGCGGTGGACGCCGCGGTGGCGGCGGGGTTCGCGCTCGGCGTGACGCTGCCCTCGCGCGCCGGGCTCGGCGGCGGCGCCGTCTGCCTCATCGACATGCCGCATGACGAGGGCGGCACCGGCCGGCCGGTCGCGCTGCTGTTCCCGCCCGGCACGCCGCGCGGCAGCCAGGCCGGGGCCTCGCGCCCGGCGGCGGTGCCGCAGATGGCGCGCGGGCTGCTCGCCATGCAGGCGCGCTACGGCGCCCTGCCGCTCGCCGCCGATATCGCGCCCGCCGCCTCCATGGCCGGCGGCGGCGTGCCGGTGTCGCGCGCGCTGGCGGCCGATCTTGGCGTGGTGGGCGATGCGCTGCTGGCCGATCCGGCGGCGCGCAACGTGTTCGCCACCCCCGACGGCCGGCTGTTGCAGGCCGGCGAGACGCTGCGCCAGCCGGACCTCGCCGCCACGCTCGCACGGTTGCAGAGCGGCGGGGTGCTGAGCTTCTACCAGGGGCATCTGGCTGACAGCCTGCTCGCCGGGGCGGCGGAGGCGGGCGCGGGGCTGACGGCGACGGACCTGCGGGCCGATGCCGCGCGCTATGCCAGCCCGGATATCGTTCAGGCGCTCGGCGCCGAGATCGCGCTGCCGCCGACCGCCGCCGGGATCGGCACGCGCGCGGCGATCGAGGCGCTTGCGAACGCGCCGGACGATCTCGCCGGGGCGGGGCGCGATGCGATCGCCGCCGCCGCCGCCGCGCGGCATGTGACCGGGTTCGGCGCGCTGCCGGCCTCGGCGGGATATGCGATCGCCGATGCGAAGGGCGGCGTGGTCGGCTGTGCGACGACGATGAACAACCTGTTCGGCACCGGGCGGATCGCCACGGGGACCGGCATCCTGCTCGCCGCCTCGCCCAGGCGGGTCAGCCCGCCGCTGCTGAGCGTGGCGCTGGCGACTACGGATGGCGCGTTCCGCGCGGTGACGACGGGGTCGGGACAGGCGGGCGCGCCGCTCGCCGCCGGGGCGGCGATGGCCGAATCGCTGCGCGCCGGCCAGGCGATGCCGCATCCGGTGCCGGCGCCGGGCCGGGCGAATGCGATCGCCTGTTCCGGCACGCTGCCGGGCGCGCCGCACTCCTGCGCCGCCGCCGCCGATCCGCGCGGCGGCGGGCTCGCCATCGGGTCGCGCTGAGGCGGCGATGGCACTGAAAACCGGCACGGCGGCGCGGGTTCCGCCCTTTCTGGTGATGGACGTGATTTCGGCGGCCAACGCGCTCGCCGCGAGTCCGGCGGCGGCGAACCGGCGGGTGATCCGCATGGAAGTCGGCCAGCCCGGCGCCGGCGCGCCGGAGGGGGTGCGCCGCGCCATCGCCGCCGCGATGGCGGGGGGTGATCCGCTCGGCTATACCGAGGCGCTGGGCCTTGCCGGGCTGCGCCAGCGGATCGCGGCGCATTACGCCGACTGGTACGGGCTCGACCTGCCGGCCGCGCGCATCGCGGTGACCGCCGGGGCCTCGGGCGGGTTTCCGCTGGCCTTCCTCGCCGCCTTCGAGCCGGGGGATACGATCGCCCTCGCCGCGCCGTGCTATCCGCCCTATCTGAACATCATGACCGCGCTCGGGCTGCGGCCGCTGCTGCTGCCGGCGACCGAGGCGACCGGGTTCCAGCCGACGGTGGCGATGATCGAGGCGCTCGATCCGCAGCCGGACGGGCTGCTGATCGCCTCGCCGGCCAATCCGACCGGGGCGATGCTGCACCCCGACGACCTCGCCGCCCTCGCCCGGCATTGCCATGCGAACGGTATCCGGCTGATCAGCGACGAGATCTATCATGGCCTGACCTATGGCAAGACGGCCGCGACCGCCGCCGCCTTCAGCCCCTCGGCGATCGTGATCAACTCGTTCTCGAAATATTTCTCGATGACGGGATGGCGCGTCGGCTGGATGGCGCTGCCGGAGGAGCTGGTGCGGCCGGTGGAGTGCCTGGCGCAGAACATGTTCATCTGCGCGCCGCATGTCGCCCAGCGCGCGGCGGCGGCGGCGTTCGACTGCCACGCCGAGCTGGCGGCGCGGCGCGATGCCTATGCCCGCTCGCGCGCCCTGCTGCTCGACGCCCTGCCCCGCGCCGGGATGACGAAGCTCTCGCCGGCGGATGGCGCCTTCTACATCTATGCCGATATCGCCGCGAGCGGGCAGGACAGCGCCGAATTCTGCCGGGCGATGCTGCACGACCTGCACATCGCCGCGACACCGGGGCATGATTTCGACACCGCGCGCGGCGGCGATTTCGTGCGGTTTTCGTATTGCGCCGACGAGACCGACATCGCCGAGGCGGCGCGCCGGCTGACCGCGGCGCCGCCCGGCAGGTGAAACGCCCTATCATATTGATAAATAGAGCATCTTTATCCGATCAGATGTTTCCATCTGATCGGATGATGCTCTAGTAGGAGCCGAAGGCGACCCCGCTGGTGGGATCGACATAGACCATTTCATCGGCGACCCGGCGGACGCCGCCGATTCCCTCGGCCAGCACGATCAGCGCCATCCGCTCGGCATCGCTGAAGACCGGGCCGGAGAGGGTCGCCACACCGTGATCGACCCTGACCTCGATGGTCGCCTTGGGCGCCCAGTTGGTTTTCTCGATGGCGGCGCGGATGCGGGTGGCCACCACGTCGTCGCTCACCGGGGTATCCTCGATCACCAGCAGGGCGGTGATCAGGCGGGAGAGGATGTTGCGCCGGTTGAGCATGCCGAGCAGGACCTCGCCCTGGACGACCGGCAGCTGCTTCACATGGTAGGTTTCCATGATGTCGATCGCATCGCTCAGCGGCGTGTCGGGGCCGACGCTGCGGACCGGCGTGGTCATGATTTCGCCGACATGGCGGCCGCGGGTGCGGGCGAACTGGCGGGCCGAGGTTTCCGGCGCCAGGAAGCCGCGCCACCAGCCGATTTCCGGCACGGTTTCAAGCTCGGGGCGGCGGAGCATGTCGCCATCGGTGACGATTCCGAGCAGGCGGCCGCCGCGGTCGATGACAGGAAGGGCCGAGAGGTTCTGGTCGAGCATGATGCGACCGGCATCGGCGAGGGTGGTTTCGGGCTCGACGGTGAGCGGCCCCACCGTCATGATCTCGCGCACGTTCATCGGGTCCTCCTTCTGGATGAAGGCGATGATGGTCGCCCTGCCCGGCTCGCGCATTGACCTGCGTCAACCGCTGCCGGCGGATCAGGCGCCGGCGCGGGCGATGTCGTGCAGGGCGTGCGGCCTGACGACGCTGATGTTGTGGTCCGGCGTCACCTCGATCACGCCCTGCTTGCGCAGCGCGGAGAGGGCGCGGGAGACGGTTTCGATGGTCAGGCCGAGATAGTCCGCAAGATCGGTGCGGGTCATCGGCAGGCGCAGCGAATCGGTGCCGCCGCCGCACAGGATCGCCCGGCGGCTCCAGCCGTCGATGAAGCTGGCGAGCCGCTCGATGGCGCTCTTGCGACCGAGCAGGAGCATCTGTTCCTGGGCGACGATCAGCTCGTGCGAGGCGACATCGAGCAGGCGGCGCTCGATGGCGGGAAAGCGGGAGAAGACGCCGCGCAGCTCGGTGCGGTCGAACCGGCAGAGGCGGACATCCTCGATCGCCTCGGCGCTGAAGGTGTAGCGGTCGTCGGCGGCGAGGCCGACGAAATCGCCGGGGCCGACGAAGCCGGTGATCTGCCGCCTGCCATCCGGCAGGTCCTTGTGCAGCCGCGCGGTGCCGGCATTGATGTTGAAGAAATAGCGCGCGCTGTCGCCCTCGATGGCGAAGCTGTGGCCGCGGGCGACGGTGGTCTGCCGGGCGACGCTGGCGAGGAAATGCAGGTCTTCATCGGCGAGGGCGTCGCACAGGCCGATATGCCGCGCGCCACACCCTGCGCAGAGACCCGGAATGATGGCTTCGGAAAGATTGATCGGCGAACGATGCGCCCGATCCCGCTGCTCCAACATCTGCGTGCCCTTCTGACGTCTCAGCTTCTAATGTCTAGGCCAGTCGAACTGCCACGTGCAACCTCAATCATTTTAAACCGACTGTTCATTATGGTATCGACCGGGAGGACGGACACGCATTTGCGGGTCGGCATTTGATGAGGGTTGCGGCGGTAATGCTTGATTTCGATCAAGGCGGGATATGTCGCGGCGGGCAATCCTGTCATGCTTTTTGATGATGGGGAACATGCACGAACCGGCATTCCTGATTGAACCGATGAACGAGGCGCAGATCGACCCGTGTTTCGTGCTGGCGCGCCTCGTGCAGCCCTGGCTCGACCTGCCGCGCTGGCGCCGGCACGCGCGGGGAATGCTGGCGGCGGACCCGAACCGGCGGGGGACGATCACGATCCGCTGGGTGCGGCGCGACAATCCGTGCGGCCTCGCCTGCTATCGGTGCATGAGCGATATCGAGCACGGGCTGGTGATGGCGGTGCGGCCCTTCGCGGTGATGGACCCGCTGCATGGGCGGGAGCTGCGCGCCGCCATGGCGACGCGGCTCGCGGCGATGGCGCGGGCAGCCGGGTGCGGGGCGATGCGCATCATCTCGACCGGGCCGGACATGCCGGCAGATGCGCTCGCCAGCATGGCGCGGGCGGTCAGCAGCACCGGCGAGCATACGTTCCTGTTCTGAACCCGACCGAAGCGCGCGGATGAACCTGGGACCGGACGCGAACGCGCCCCGATCCGGCGGATCGGGGCGCGCGCGGGCGCCTGTGCGGGGACGCCGCCTCGCCGTCAGGGGAAATGACGGCGGGCGTAGAGCCAGGCGATGACGTAGAGCCCGAGATAGACGAACGGGATGAACAGGATGAGGCCTTCGAGTCCGCCGAGCATGGGGGGTCTCCTCAGTGGGTGTTGCCGGTGTGATTGCCGCGGGCGCGCATGGCGCTTTCCTGCGCCTCGAACAGGACCGCGCCGCTGGCGGCGATCAGCACGATCATCACCGTGCCGACGAGCCAGCCGAAATACCAGGGGCCCTCGTCGCCGGTAACCACCGCGAGCAGGATGGAGGCGACCAGAATGCCCCCGAGGGCGACGAACTTGATCATGGACAGCATGGATGGTGCCTCCCGCTTCAGTAGGAGTGGTCGTTGGCGATGACGGCCTCGGTTTTCACCTTGCCGCGCATGACGCGGAAGGCCCAGGCCGTGTAGCTCAGGATGATCGGCACGAAGACCAGCGCGAAGGCCAGCATCCAGCCGAGATTGTAGGCGCTGCCCGAGGCGTTCCACACCGTCAGGCTCTGCGCCGGCGCGGTGGTGGAGGGCATCAGGAAGGGGAACATCGCCGCCCCGGTGGTGAAGATCGTGCCGATCCAGGCCAGCGCGCCGAGCCACCAGCCGAGAATGGGTTTGCGGGCGGCAAGAGCGAGCGGCCCCGCGATCATGCCGAGCAGGCCCACGGCCGGCAGCAGCCAGAGCACCGGGTGCTGGTGGAAATTGTTCATCCAGGCGCCGGCGCGCATCGCGACCGCGGGGCCGCCGAGCGGGGTGGCCGGCATCGCCGGGTTGACCGGGGCGGTGTAGGCGAAGCCCTTGATGAAGCGGACCCAGACGCCGCCGATGGCGAACAGGGCGGCGGCGAGCAGGCCGGCCGGCACCGCGTAGCGCCGGGCGCGCTCGGCGATCGGGCCCTCGCCGCGGATCATCAGCATCGCCCCGCCCTGATGCACCGCGAGGGCGAGCGAGAGGACGCCGCACATCACCGCGAAGGGGTTGAGCAGGTACCAGACGAAGCTTTCATCCTGGTAGTACTGGCCATCCCAGCCGAAATGGAAGCCGACCCCCTGGAGCACGTTGCCGAAGGCGGCGCCGTAGATGATCATCGGCAGGGCGCCGGAGATCAGGAACGCCCAGTCCCAGGCCGCGCGCCAGCGCCGCGCATCGACCTTGGAGCGGTATTCGAAGGCGACGGGGCGCATGATCATGCTGAAGAGCAGCAGGATCATCACCACGTAGAAGGTCGAGAAGGAGGTGGCGTAGAGCGTCGGGAAGGCGGCGAAGATGGCGCCGCCGCCGAGGATGAACCAGACCTGGTTGCCATCCCAGTGCGGGCCGATCACGGCGAGCGCGGTGCGGCGCTCGGCATCGGTGCGGCCGACGAAGCGCAGCAGCGCGCCGACCCCCATGTCCATCCCCACCATGATGCCGAGGCCGCAGAGCAGCACCCCGAGCAGCACGGCCCAGATCACCTTGAGCGCGATATAGAGTTCCATGGCGCGACTTCCTTATTGCCAGGACTTGTCGGCGAAGCCGGGCCGCATCAGCGACGGGCTGGCGACGACCTCGACCGGGTGGGCATGGGCATGCTCGCCGGGGCCGAGCCTGGCGTATTTGAACATCAGGTAAAGCTCGGCAGCGATGAACAGGCTGTAGAGCAGCGCGAAGCCGATCAGCGAGAACAGCATGTAGCCGACCGTGTGGCTGGAGGCGGACTGGAAGGTCGGCAGCCAGCCATAGACCGTCCAGGGCTGGCGGCCGTTCTCGGCGGTGATCCAGCCGAACTCGCAGGCCAGCACCGGCAGCGGGATCGCCCACATCGCCGCGCGCATCACCAGCGGGTGTTTCTCAAGCTCGTTGCGCAGGCTGTAATAGGCGCCGAAGGCGAAGACCGCGAGGAAGGCGAGGCCGAGGCCGACCATCAGGCGGAAGCTCCAGAACTCGACGAAGACGTTGGGGATCGATTCGCGGCCGGTCTTTTGCAGGATGGCCGGCAGGTTGGCCTGGGTGATCTTGGAGAGATCCTGATCCGGCGCGAAGCGCTGGGCGAGGAAGCCGTAGCCCATGTCCGCCTCGTTCTTGCGGAAGGCGGCGAGCGCCGCCGGGCTGTGGGTTTCGCCATATTGCTTGAGCGCGATCACCGCCTGGATGCCCTTCGCGGCGCGGGCCTGGGCCTGTTTCTCAAGATCGTCGATGCCGGGGATGCGGACGTTCCAGGCATGCGCGACCAGCGGGGTCAGCACATAGGGCACGCCGATCTCGAAATCGTTCTTCTGGGTGCGGTCGTTCGGCACGGCGGCGATCAGCCAGGGCGCGCCCGGGCCCTTCGTGGTGTGCCAGATGCCTTCCATCGCGGCGAGCTTGGCCGGCTGCACCAGATAGTCCATGCGGCCGAGCGCGTCGCCCAGCGTGACCACGCCGAGGGTGGAGATCAGCCCGAAGATCGCCGCGATGCGGAAGGAGCGGGCGGCGAATTCGCGATGCTGGCGGCGCAGCAGGTAATAGGCCGAGATGCCCATCACGAACATCGAGCCGGTGACGAAGCCGGCGATCGAGGTGTGGACGAATTTCGCCTGCGCGTCCTGGCTGAAGACCAGGGACATGAAGCTGTGGAACTGCATGCGCATCGTGTCGGGGTCGAACCTGGCCCCGGCGGGGTCCTGCATGAAGCCGTTGGCGATCAGGATCCACAGCGCGGAGAGGTTCGAGCCAAGGGCGACGAGATAGGTGATGGCGAGATGGGCGGGACGGCTCAGCCGGTCCCAGCCGAAGATCATCAGGCCGATGAACGTGCTCTCCATGAAGAAGGCCATCAGCCCCTCGATGGCGAGCGGGGTGCCGAACACGTCGCCCACGAAATGCGAATACATCGACCAGTTGGTGCCGAACTCGAATTCCATGGTCAGGCCGGTGGCGACGCCGATGGCGAAGTTGATGCCGAACAGCTTGCCCCAGAACAGAGCCATGTCCTTGTAGATCTGCTTGCCGGTGATGACGTAGACCGTCTCCATCGTCGCGAGCAGGAAGGTCATTCCCAGCGTCAGCGGAACGAAGAGGAAGTGATACAGCGCGGTCAGCGCGAATTGCAGGCGCGACAGGTCGACGACTGTCGGGTCGATCATGGTGAACTCCTGGCCCGATGACCGGCGGGGACACCGCGCGGCCGTGGTTGGCATTGCCCCAACCGTTAGACCGCCGGGCCGGCGCCGCATTGATCTGTATCAATCCGTTGCAGTCGGGCTCAGAAGTGGCGGATATCTCGATCAGCCGTGACAGATGCGCCACAGGCCCCGCGCCCCGGCGGAGCGCGCCGAAGCTTCCGTCGGCGACGATGCGGCCCCGCTCCAGCATCACCACGCGGTCGTCATCGGCCAGGTGATCGAGCCGGTGGGTGATGGCGATCACCGTCCGCCCGGCGGCGAGGCCGGCGAGCGCGCGGCGGAATTCGGCCTCGGTCAGCGGGTCGAGCCCCTC
>NZ_CAJQZK010000038.1:0-21525 GCF_907164655.1 Acidocella sp. C78 | reverse complement strand
CATCTCCGGCGACCAGTAGTCCGTGGTCCCGAGAATCCCCGCGGCCGCCGCCCGCTCGCGGATCGTCGCCGCCGGCAGCGGGTGAGTTCGGCATCCTTGCCGGCCCAGCCCAGCGTCATGAACCCGCCGACATAGGTCGGCACCGCGGCGACATAGGCGGTCACGTGCGGGAAGAATTTCCGCCGCCGCGCCGAGGTCTCGCGCAGCTCGTCCGCCTGCATGAACGGCACGCCGCACTGGTTCACCACCAGCCCGCGCGCAGTCAGGATGCGCGCGCAATTGGCGTAGAAATCATCGGTGAACAGCACCTCGCCCACCCCGATCGGATCGGTCGAATCGACGATGATGACGTCGAAACTCGCATCCGCCGCCGTCTTCACATAATCGATCCCGTCGCCGACGATCACCTCCGCGCGCGGATCGTCCCAGGCCTCGCCCGCGATCTTCGGCAGGAATTGCTTCGCCAGCCGGATCACCTCGCCGTCGATCTCGACCATCACCGCCCGCTCGACGCCCTTGTGCATCAGCACCCGCCGCAGCACGCCGCCATCGCCGGCGCCGATGATCAGCACCGATTTCGCCGCCCCATGCGCCAGCAGCGGCACATGCGTCAGCATCTCCTGATAGACGAACTCGTCGCCCTCGGTGATCTGGACGACGCCGTCCAGCATCATCACCCTGCCGTGAAACTCGCTCTCGAAGATCGCGATGTCCTGGAAGTCGCTCTTCGTCCGCGCCAGCTCGCGCGTCACCCCGAAGCGCTGGCCCCAGAACGGATACAGCGTCTCGTTCACCCACATGTCGGTCATGCTCTCGCTCCATGCGAAAACACCGCCCTGCCGGGGGCAAGGCGGTGCGTCATCGTCAACGGTCTGGCCTCAGGCGGTGACGCCGCGGCGCTGCTCGCCCACCTGCACGTCGCTCGGCGAGAACGCCGCGCGCAGGAACGGAATCGCCTTGTAGGGATCGCACACGCCGCACATGAAAATGTCGATCGCGGCGTAGTTGCGCTCCGGCCAGGTGTGGATCGAGATATGGCTCTCGGCCAGCACCACCACGCCGGACACGCCGCCATTCGGCGTGAAATGGTGGAAATGGCTGTGCAGGATCGTCGCCCCGGCGGCGAGCGCGCCCTCGCGCAGCGTCTCGTCGATCAGCTCGGGACTGTCGAGCTTCTCGGCCCCCCACAAATCCACGAGCAGATGCGTTCCGGCGAATTTCACGCCGTCGCGCTCGACGAAATAATCCTTCGGCACGGCGACCTCGTCGATCGCGTCCTGAGCAACAGTCTGGTTTTCGCTCGGAATTTCCGAGACCATCCCCAGTCGGGCAAGTGCGTTCATCGCGAACCCCCTCAACCAGTGACAGCCTGTAGAACGCGACACCGCGCCGCGCCCCCCGGGGCCAAGAGCGCGGCATATGCGGAAAAACCGCTGGCGTTGCAAGGGGTTTTTCAGGTTTCTTCGATGAAATTTTACCCCCCCTGCGCAGGGGGGCAATGCAAGGCGGTTATGGCCCCGCCGGCGCAAGCCGGCTCAGATCGAAAACACCTCCGCCGCAATCAGTGCCAGATCCTGCGGGCGCGACAGCCGGTGCTCCCCGTCCTTCACCAGCGTCACCCGCACATCCGCGCCGCGGACCGCCTCGGCGATCCGCAGCGCCGTCCGCCACGGCACCTCGGCGTCGCGCTGCCCCTGGATCAGCCGCACCGGCGCATCGAGCGGAATCGGCCCGCCCAGCACCAGGTTCCGCCGCCCATCCTCCAGCAGCGCCGCGGTCACCGGCGTCGGCGCGCCATAGGGGTTGGGGAGGAAAAACATCCCGTCTCGCGCCAGCGCCTCCCGCTCGGCGGCGCCGAGGGCGGGCTCCATCAGCTCGGCGGTGAAATCGGGCGCTGCGGCAATGCCGACGAACCCGGCCAGACGCGCGCCGAGCCTTCGTGCCAGCAGCAGCCCGATCCACCCGCCCATCGACGATCCCACCAGCACGAGGCTCCGCTCCGGCGCCGCCGCGGCGATCACGGCTTCGGCATCCGCCGCCCAGCGCCCGATCGTCCCCGCCTCGAACCGCCCGCCCGATTGCCCGTGCCCGGAATAATCCAGCCGCAGCATCGCCCGCCCCGCGCGGCGCATTCATCGCGCAGAAACAGCGCCTTGGTGCCCTGCATGTCCGAGGCGAAGCCGGGCAGGAACACCACCACCTTCCCCTCGCCCGGCAGATACGCCCCCGCCAGCGCGGTCCCCGCCGCGTCCACCCGCACCATCCGCTCGTTCACCGGGCTCTCCCCTTGGCCATCCGCTCATGGTATCGGCGCAATGAAAGAAAGGTTAACAATGCGCCATCCCTCCGATTATGCGATTCTACAGGTTCTGCCGCGTCTGGAAACCGGGGGGGTGGAGCAGGTGGTGGTGGAACTCACCGAGGCGGTGGCCCGCACCGGCGCGCGCGCCTTCGTCGCCAGCCAGCCGGGCCGTCTGGTCCGCGCGGTCGAGCGCGCCGGCGGCCGGCATGTCGCGATCGACCTCGAATCCCGCAACCCGTTCAAGCTCCTCGCCGCCGCAAGGCAGCTCGCCCGGCTGATCCGCGCCGAGCGCATCTCCCTGGTCCACGCCCATTCCCGCGCCCCGGCCATCGCCGCCCGCCTCGCCGCCCGGCGCTGCGGCGTGCCCTTCGTCACCACCTATCACGGCGCCTACGGCCAGCGCGGCCGGCTCAAGCGCGCCTATAACGCGGTGATGGCCTCCGGCGACCGGGTGATCGCGATCTCCGAATTCATCGCCGATCTCGTCCGCGCCCGCCACCATGTCGGGCCGGATCGCCTGCGCATCGTCCCCGGCGGGGTGGATTGCGCGAAATTCGCGCCCGACGCGGTGAATGGCGGGCGGATGGAAACCCTCGCCCGCGCCTGGGCCCTGCCGGATGGCGCGCCGGTCATCATGCTCCCCGCCCGGCTCACGGGCTGGAAGGGCCAGCGCGTCGCCATCGAGGCGCTCGCCCGCATGCGCCACCGCGACGCCATCCTCCTCCTCGTCGGCGCCACCCAGGGGCGCGAGGCCTATCGCCGCGCCCTCGTCGCCACGATCCGCCGGCTCGATCTCACCCCCCGCGTCTTCTTCGCCGGCGACTGCGCCGACATGCCCGCCGCCTACAAGCTGGCGGACATCGTGGTGAACGCCTCGACCGACCCGGAAGCCTTCGGCCGCACCATCGTCGAGGCCCAGGCGATGCGCCGCCTGGTCATCGCCACCGAGCACGGCGCCGCCCGCGAAACCATCCGCCACGGCGAAACCGGCTGGCGCACCAGACCCGGCGACGCCGCCGACCTCGCCGCCGCCCTCGACGCCGCCCTCGACCTGCCGCCCGCGACCCGCGCCGCGATGGGCGAGGCCGCCCGCGCCTATGTCGCCGAATTCTACTCGATCGCGGCGATGCAGAACGGCAATCTCGCGGTCTATGACGAGCTGCTGCGCTGATGCCGCGCCTCCTCGTCATCCGCCACGGCGCGCTGGGCGACATCATCCTCAGCTTCCCCGCCTTCGCCGCCATCCGCGAAGCCCATCCGGATGCCGACATCGCGCTGCTGACCACGAAGCCCTTCGCCCCCTGGCTCGAAGCCGCCCCCTGGTTCGACCGCGTGATCATCGACCCGAAACCCGGCCCGCTCGACCTCGCCGGCCTGCGCCGCCTGCGCCGCGCGCTGTCCGGCTTCGCGATGGTCTATGATCTGCAAACCTCCGGCCGCTCCAGCCGCTATTTCCGCCTCGCCGGACGCCCGCCCTGGTCCGGCATCGCCCCCGGCTGCGCCTTCCCCCACGCCGATCCCGCGCGCGACCGCCTGCACACCCGCGAACGCCTCGCAGCCCAGCTCGAAGCCGCCGGCATCCCCCTGCCCCTGCCGGTCCCCGACCTGTCATGGACGATCGCCGCCCCGCCCCTCCCCCTGCCGGACCGCTTCGTCGCGCTGATCCCCGGCGCCGCCCCGCACCGGCCGGAAAAACGCTGGCCGGCGGAAAACTTCGGCGACCTCGCTTCAAGGCTCGACCTCCCCTGCGTCGTCCTCGGCACCGCGTCCGAAACCCCGCTCGCCGCCGCCATCGCCGCCCGCGCCCCGGGCACGCTCGACCTCACCGGCCGCACCACCCTCCCCCAGCTCGCCGGCGTGCTCGCCCGCACCCGCCTCGCCATCGGCAACGATACCGGCCCGATGCACCTCGCCTGCGCCCTCGGCACAAGCTGCGTCGTGCTGTTCGGCGGCGCCTCCGATCCCGCGCTGACCGCCCCGCGCACCCAAGATGGCGGCTGGCCCGCCATCCTCCGCCGCCCCGATCTCGCCGCCCTTGCGGTGGCGGACGTTGCCGCGGCGGCACAGGATGGGCATAACCACCCCTCATCCACGCCCTGAAGGAGCCCCCAATGCCCGCGATCACCCTGCCCGACGGTTCCGTCCGCGACTATCCGGGCCCCGTCACCGGCACCGAGATCGCCGCCTCCATCGGCCCCGGCCTCGCGAAAGCCGCGCTGGCGATGGAGGTCGATGGCAGGATGCTCGACCTCTCCCGCACCCTCGACGCCGATGCCAGCGTCCGCTTCATCACCCGCCGCGACGCCGATGCGCTCGAACTCATCCGCCACGACGCCGCCCATGTGATGGCCGAGGCGGTGCAGGCGCTCTACCCCGGCACGCAGGTCACCATCGGCCCGGCCATCGAGGGCGGCTTCTATTACGATTTCTTCCGCAACGAGCCCTTCACCCCGGACGATCTGCCGGCGATCGAGGCGAAGATGCGCGAGATCATCGCCGCCAACGCGCCCTTCACCCGCGAGGTCTGGGACCGCGACGAGGCGATCCGCCTCTTCGAATCCCACGGCGAGCGCTTCAAGGCCGAGCTGATCCGCGACCTGCCGGCCAGCGAGACCATCACCATCTACCGCCAGGGTGACTGGTTCGATCTCTGCCGCGGCCCGCATCTGCGCGGCACCGGCGATATCGGCGGCGCCTTCAGGCTCACCAAGGTCGCCGGTGCCTACTGGCGCGGCGATCACCGCAACCCGATGCTCAGCCGCATCTACGGCACCGCCTGGCGCGACCAGAAGGAGCTGGACGCCCACCTGCAACAGCTCGAGGAGGCCGAGCGCCGCGACCACCGCAAGATCGGCCGGCAGATGGACCTCTTCCACATGCAGGAGGAAGCCGTCGGCAGCGTGTTCTGGCACGAGAAGGGCTGGCGCCTCTACCGCACGGTGGAAGCCTATATGCGCCGCCGCCAGGAGGAATTCGGCTATATCGAGGTCCGCACCCCGCAGCTGCTCGACCGCAAGCTCTGGGAAGCCTCCGGCCACTGGGACAATTACCGCAGCCACATGTTCATCGCCGAGGTCGAGGACGAGGACAAGGTCCTCGCCGTCAAGCCGATGAACTGCCCCTGCCACGTGCAGATCTTCAATCACGGCCTGCGCTCCTACCGCGAGCTGCCGCTGCGCATGGCCGAGTTCGGCGCCTGCCACCGCTACGAGCCCTCCGGCGCGCTGCACGGCATCATGCGCGTCCGCGCCTTCGCCCAGGACGACGCGCACATCTTCTGCACCGAGGACCAGATCGCCGGCGAAACCGTCCGCTTCGTCGAAATGCTCCGCCGCGTCTACGCCGATTTCGGCTTCCCCGATTTCGCGGTGAAATTCGCCGACCGCCCGACCCCCCGCTCCGGGTCGGACGAGGTGTGGGACAAGGCCGAGGCCGCGCTCCGCTCGGCCTGCGAAACCGCCGGCGTCGCCTTCACCGTCAATCCCGGCGAGGGCGCCTTCTACGGCCCGAAACTCGAATTCGTCCTCCGCGACGCGATCGGGCGGGACTGGCAGTGCGGCACGCTCCAGGTCGATTTCGTCCTCCCCGAGCGGCTCGACGCCTCCTACGTCACCGCCGAATCCGGCCGCGCCCGCCCGGTCATGCTGCACCGCGCGATCGTGGGCAGTTTCGAGCGCTTCATCGGCATCCTGATCGAGAACTGCGCCGGCCGCTTCCCGCTCTGGCTCGCCCCCACCCAGGCGGCCGTCGCCAGCATCGTCACCGACGCCAACGACTATGCCGAGACGGTCGCGGCGAAACTCAAGGCCGCCGGCCTCGCCGTCGTCACCGACACCCGCAACGAGAAGATCAACGCCAAGGTGCGCGACCTCTCGCTCGCTCTGGTGCCGAACATCCTCGTCGTCGGCCGCCGCGAGGCCGAGCAGCAAACCGTCTCGATCCGCCGCCTCGGCTCCGACAAGCAGGACAGCATGACCCTCGACGAGGCCATCGCCACCCTCAAGGCAGATGCCACCCCGCCCGACCTGCGCTAGTTTCCTGCGCTAGTTTTTTGCTCCTTTGTTGCTCCGCCCGCCCGTGCGGGACAGGCGACGCCCGAACGGGAGCAGCGGGGAGCAAAAACATTGCCCACCCCCGGGCAAATATGTTCTTGTTCCGTTCATGGATGTCGCCCGCCGCTTCCGCGCCTTGATCGACACGCTGTGCGACGCCGTCGCGCGGCGCGGCGCGGCCGGCGTCTTCGGCCCCGAGAGCGGCGCCCTCACCATCCTGCTCTGGACCCGCCTACGCCGCTACGCCACATTTTTGATCCGCCTCTGCGATAACCAGGTTTCTGCTCCGCGTCCGCGTCCCACTCGCCACCGCGAGCGCCGGCCGGTGGATCGCGCAAGGCTCGCCTTGCCCCGCCGCCCCGCCTGGCTGCTCGCGCCGGTCCCCGAGGCCGTCGCCGCCGCCGGCCAGCTCCGCGCCCTGCTCGCCGAACCCGAATTGCAGCGCCGCATCGCCGCCGATCCGCGCTTCGGCCGCATCCTCCGCCCGCTCTGCCGCACCCTCGGCCTCAAGCTCCCGGCCGCGCTCCGCCTGCCCCAGCGCCCGCGCAAGCGACGCCCCAAACCCGAAACCACACAAGCCCGCGCCGACGAGGCGGACGCGAAACTGCCGCGCCGCTTCCGCCCGCCCGCCTGGCTGCGCCGGCGCGAGCGCCCGCGCGGCCCGCCATGCTGGTAATCCGGTTCCGCCGCCCTTCAGCCGGCGTCCCCGCTCAGCCGAGCAGGGCGACCGCCCGCGCGCATTGCGCCGCCGCCTCGCGGATCGCGGGCACGATGCGGCGCATCACCTCGTCATGCGACACCCGCGCCACGTTGGTGGCGACATTGAGCGCCACCGCCTGCCGCGACCCCTTGCCCGGCACCGCGACCGCGACCGAGCGCAGGCCGAGTTCCAGCTCCTGGTCGTTGAGCGCGAATCCGTCCCGCCGCACCGCCGCCAGCCGGTCGAGCAGCAGCGCCGGGTCGGTGATGGTCGCCTGCGTGAAGCCCGGCAGCGTCCCGCGCCCATACCGCGCGCGCACCTCGTCGTCGCTCAGCGTCGCGAGCAGCGCCTGGCCCATCGAGGTCGCATGCGCCGGCAGCCTCGTGCCGACCCCGAGCGAGAGCGCCATCAGCCGCTGCGGCGCCGCCGACCGCGCGACATAGACGATGTCGGTCCCGTCCAGCACCGCCGCCGAGCTGGATTCGCCCAGCCGCTGGGTCAGCCCGGTCAGATAGGGTTCGATGAGTTCGGGAAAGCGCAGGCTGCCGAGATAGGCATAGCCCAGCTCCAGCACCCGCGGCGTGAGCGTGAACCACCGCTCGGTCTGCACCGCATAGCCGAGGTCGCACAGCGTGAGCAGAAACCGCCGCGCCGCCGAGCGCTGCAACCCGGTGACGCGGGCGGCGTCCGACAGCGTCATTTTCGGCCGCTCCGGCCCGAAGGCGCACAATATCGCCAGCCCGCGCGCGAAACTCTCCACGTGGTCGCGCGGGTTGGTCACGCTCGGGCGCGGCAGGGGCGATGCAACGGTCTCGTCTGGGGCACTGGGCATTCGTGCGTTCTGCGCACATGTCCCCTGCGGATGCAAGATGCCGGGGCGCGCGGGGCGAAAATCGTTAACCTGCCGCACGCGGAGCGCGAGCTTGCGGATTCCCCCCGCGCTTGTCCACAGGCTTATTCAGATTTCTGTGGACAACTCGCGCGAAGCCAGGCTCGTAACAAACTGATTTCGCTCCGTTGCCGCCTCAGCCCTTGACCCTCGCGCCGCTGCCGTCGGTCACGCTCACCTCGATCGGGATTCCGCGCGCGACCGAGGCGCCGACGGTGCAGAACTGCTCGAACTGGTCGAGAATCCGCTGCAAATGCCCGATCGTTCCCGCCTCGGCGGCGAAACCGATGGCGACATGGATCGCCTGCACCCGCAACCGCCGGGTCTCGTCGCGGTCCACCGTCGCCCGCGCGGTGGTGGTGATCGTCCCCGGCGTCTCGCGGAACTTGGTCATCGCGAAATGAAAGCTGGACGACATGCACGAGCCCACCGCCGCGAGCAGCAGCTGCACCGGCTCCGGCCCCGCCCCGCCGCCGAGCGGCGGCGGCTCGTCGGAGACCAGCGTCGGCAAGGCGCCGGCGAATGTGGTCTCGAACCGGAAATTCTCGATCTGCCGCAGGACGATCTCGTGCGTGTCGGCCATGGTCCATGTCTCCTTCTGTCCCCCCAATCTGCACCCGGCGCGCCGCCGCCGCCAGAGCGCCATCCGGCCACGCCCGACAGCCCGCCCTTGCCGCGCGCGGCCCAAGCCGGCATATCAGTCCGGTCACCGGTCCCGCGCGAGCGGGTGAAAAGGGAACATCGTGCGCTTCGGCCGGGCTTCATTGTCCCGGAAGCAAGTCGATGGCTGCCCCCGCAACTGTCAGCGGCGAGCCGGTGGTCCGTCCGCCCCGCAAGGGCGAGCCACTGAACCCGAACCGGTTTGGGAAGGCAGGGCCACCAGCGTCGAGCCGCGAGCCAGGAGACCTGCCGGTGTCGCACCAACCATGCTGCCGGGCGGGGTGCACCGGAAGCCGGAGCCGACCCATGACTGCACGTATCAGCGGCAGCGCCTGCCGCGCGCGTCCCCTCTCTCGCCAGGGAGAGAGCGCATGAGCATCGCCACCAATCTCGGGTTTCCCCGCATCGGCCGCCGGCGCGAGCTGAAAGCGGCGCTTGAGGCGCATTGGGCGGGCGAGCTGTCCGAAACCGCCCTGCGCGATGCCGCGAGGGCGCTGCGCGCCGAGTCCCAGGCGCTGCAACAGGGGCTGGGCATCGGCCACATCCCCTCCAACGACGCCCCGCTCTACGACCATGTGCTCGATACCGCCTGCATGTTCGGCGCCATCCCGCCGGGCTATGGCTGGCGCGGGGGGGAGGTGTCGCTCGCGACCTATTTCGCCCTCGCCCGCGGCGCCGGCGGGCACGATGCGCCGTCCGGCCTGCCCGCGCTCGAAATGACCAAGTGGTTCGACACGAATTATCACTACCTCGTGCCCCGTCTGTCCGCCGGGCAGCGCTTCACCCTTACCGCCAACCGCCCGCTGGAGCAGTTCCGCGAGGCGCTGGCCGGCCACCGCCGCACCCGGCCGGTGCTGCTCGGCCCGGTCTCGTTCCTGCTGCTCGCCAAGACCGATGACGGCTCCGACCCGCTCGACCTGCTCGCCCGCCTGCTGCCCTGCTACGCGCAGGTGCTGGCGGAACTGGCCGCCGAGGGCTGCGCCTGGGTGCAGATGGACGAGCCGGTTCTGGCACTCGACCTCTCGGGGCGGGCCCGTGCGGCGCTGACCCTTGCCTATGAAACCCTCGCCCGCGGCGCCACGCCGCGCCTGCTGCTCGCGAGCTATTTCGCGCCGATGGCCGACAACCTGCCCACGGCGCTCGCTTTGCCGGTCGCCGGCCTGCATCTCGACCTCGTGCGCGGCCGCGCCGATCTCGCGCCCACCCTCGCTGCGATCGGCCCGGCGCGCCATCTCTCGCTCGGCCTGATCGACGGGCGGAATGTCTGGCGGGCGGATCTGCGCGCCGCCCTCGCCACCGCGCGCGAGGCGGTGCGCGCGCTCGGCGGCACCGAGCGGCTGATGATCGCGCCGAGTTGCAGCCTGCTGCATGTGCCGGTCGATCTCGCGCAGGAAGACCGGCTCGACCCGGCGATCCGCCCGTGGCTCGCCTTCGCCACCCAGAAACTCGCCGAGATCGCCACCATCGCCCGCGGCCTCGACGAGGGCGAGAGCGCGATCGCCGAGGCGCTGGAGATCGCCGATGCGGCCCGCCGCAGCCGCGCCGAAAGCGCCCGCGTCCACCGGCCGGACGTCGCCGCCCGGCTGCTCACCGCGACAGCGGCGATGGAATCCCGCGCGCTGCCGCACGCCTCGCGGCGGGCCTTGCAGCGCCAGCGCCTCGACCTGCCCGCCTTCCCGACCACGACGATCGGCTCGCTGCCACAAACCGCCGGCGTGCGCCGGACCCGGGCGGCGCACGCCCGCGGCGAGATCAGCGCCGCCGCATACGATGAAGCGATCGCGACCTGGACCGAGGATGCGATCCGCGTGCAGGAACGGATCGGGCTCGACGTGCTGGTGCATGGCGAATTCGAGCGCAACGACATGGTCAAGTATTTCGGCGAGCAGCTCGACGGCTTCGCCTTCACCCGGCATGGCTGGGTGCAGTCCTATGGTAGCCGCTGCGTCGCCCCGCCGATCATCTGGGGCGATGTCGCGCGGCCCCGGCCGATGACGGTGCGCTGGGCGCGCCACGCCCAGTCGCTCACCGCCCGCCCGGTGAAGGGGATGCTGACCGGGCCGGTGACGATGCTGCAATGGTCGTTCGTCCGCGACGACCTGCCGCGCGAGGCCGTCTGCCGCCAGATCGCGCTGGCCCTGCGCGACGAGGTGGCCGATCTCGATGCCGCCGGCCTGCCCATCATCCAGGTGGACGAGCCGGCCCTGCGCGAGGGCCTGCCGCTGCGCGACGCCGATCGCGGCGCCTATCTGCGCTGGGCGGTGTCCTGCTTCCGCCTCGCCACCGCCGCGGTCCGCGACGACACGGCGATCCACACCCACATGTGCTACGCCGAGTTCCACGACATCATGCCGGCCATCGCCGCCATGGACGCGGACGCGATCTCGATCGAGACCGCGCGCAGCCGGATGGACCTGCTGGAGGCCTTCGCCCGCGACGGCGCCCACGCCTATCCGGCCGAAATCGGCCCCGGCGTGTGGGACATCCACAGCCCGCGCGTTCCGCCCGAGGCGGAAATCCTCGCCCTGCTCCGCCTCGCCCGGGAAAAGCTGGCGGACGAGCAGCTCTGGGTGAACCCGGATTGCGGGCTCAAGACCCGCAACTGGCGCGAGGTGGTGCCGGCGCTGGAAAACCTGGTCGGCGCCGCGCGCCGGCTGCGGGCCGAGGCCGCGGCGGCGTGACGCCCGGCCGCCCTGCCGGCACGGCCACGCCGGCAGGGCGGGCTTGCATCCACTTGCAATGGCGGGCTTGCATCCCGCGCGCCGCGACTCCAGAAAAGTGCGAAGGCACCGCGCCGCGCGGCGCCGGCACGCGAGGAGAACGACGATGACCAAGCCGCGCAAGACGCCCGAGGAGCTGCGCAGCCATCGCTGGTTCGGGGCGTCCGACCTGCGCAGCTTCGGCCATCGCTCGCGGATCAAGCAGCTCGGCCACGCGCCCGAGGATTACGCCGGCAAGCCGGTCATCGCCATCGTCAACACCTGGAGCGGCCTCGCCCACTGCCACGGCCATTTCCCCCAGCGCGTCGAGGCGATCCGCCGCGGCGTGCTGCAGGCGGGCGGCTTTCCGGTCGAGATTCCGGTGATGGCGCTGCCGGAGAATTTCGTGAAGCCGACGACGATGCTCTATCGCAACCTGCTCGCGATGGAGGTCGAGGAAAGCCTGCGCTCGCTGCCGGTGGACGGCGCGGTGCTGATGGGCGGCTGCGACAAGACCACGCCGGCCACCATCATGGGCGCGATCAGCGCCGGGCTGCCGGCGATCTTCATGCCCGCCGGGCCGATGCTGCGCGGCGACTGGGGCGGGCGCATCCTCGGCTCGGGCTCGGATGTCTGGAAGTACTGGGACGAGAAGCGCGCCGGCAACATTTCCGACGCGCAATGGGAAGACATGGAATCCGGCATCGCCCGCTCGGACGGCGTGTGCATGACGATGGGCACGGCGATGACGATGACCTCGCTCGCCGAGGTGCTCGGCCTCACCTTGCCGGGGGCGACCTCGATCCCGGCGCCGGATTCGCGCCATGCCCGCATGGCGGCGGCGACCGGGCGGCGGATCGTCGAGATGGTCTGGGAAAACATCACCCCCGCCGACCTGCTCAGCAAGGCGAGTTTCGAGAACGCGATCGTCGCCAGCGCCGCCCTCGCGGGTTCGACCAACGCGATCATCCACCTGATCGCGATGGCCCGCCGCGCCGGGATCGACCTCGATCTCGACCGGTTCGACGCGCTCTCCGCCGGCGTGCCGGTGCTCGCCAATATCCGCCCCTCCGGCCAATACCTGATGGAGGATTTCTACTATGCCGGCGGCCTGCCCGCCTTTCTCACCCGCATCGCCGACCGGCTCGATCTCGCGACCCGCACGGTGAGCGGGGCGACACTCGGAGAGGCCATCGCCGGCGCCAGCGTGTGGAACGACGACGTGATCCGTCCGCTGGACAATCCGGTCTCCCGCGCCGAGGGTCTCGCGGTGCTGCGCGGCAATCTCGCCCCCGGCGGCTGCGTGATGAAGCCCTCCGCCGCCGCGCCGCACCTGCTCAAGCATGAAGGCCCCGCGCTGGTCTTCGATGATTACGACGCGATGGCGAAAGCCGTCGCCGATCCCGAACTCGACGTCACCGCCGATCACGTCCTGGTGCTGCGCAATGCCGGGCCGCAGGGCGGGCCGGGCATGCCGGAATGGGGCATGCTGCCGATCCCGGTGAAGCTGCTCCGCCAGGGCGTGCGCGACATGCTGCGGATTTCCGACGCGCGAATGAGCGGCACCAGCTATGGCGCCTGCGTGCTGCATGTCGCCCCGGAATCCTTCATCGGCGGGCCGCTTGCGCTGATCCGCACCGGCGATGTCATCGCCATCGACGTCGCCGCGCGGCGGATCGACGTGCGGCTGAGCGACGACGAACTCGCCCGGCGCCGGGCGGCGTGGACGCCGCCGCCGCCCCGCTTCCCGCGCGGCTACGGCGCGATCTTCGCCGCCCATATCGGCCAGGCCGATACCGGCTGCGATTTCGACGTGCTGGCCCGGCCGGGAACGATCGCCGAGCCGGAGATCCACTGACCGGCGGCGCGCCGCGACGGTTTCACGGAACCGCCCCTTGCGCCGGAACCGCCCGGGCCGAACATAAGGGGCAACCCTATTGACGTTCTTCGAAGGACATTCCGCATGACCCGCATCCTCCGCCAGCCGGAAGGGCTGGACCGCGCGCCGGCCGCCGGGCGCTTCGCGATCGGCCAGCCGGTATCGCGACGCGAAGACCCGCTGCTGCTCCGCGGCGAGGGACGCTATACCGACGATCTCGACCGGCCAGGCCAGCTCTACGGCGTCGCCGTGCGCAGCGGAATCGCGCATGGCATCCTGCGCGGCGTCGATACCGCGGCCGCCGCGGCGATGCCCGGGGTTGCCGCCATCATCACCGGCGCCGACATCGCGGCGTCGGGCTTCGGCCCGATGCCCGCCGCCACGAGCCGCAACCGCGACGGGTCGGACACGCCGAAACCCCGGCAGTTCGCGCTGGCGACCGACCGGGTCAGGTATGTCGGCGACCCGATCGCCTTCGTCGTCGCCGAAACGCTCCAGCAGGCGCGCGACGCGGCCGAGGCGGTGCTGGCCGAGATCGACGCGCTGCCGGCGGTGACCGACGCGCGCGAGGCCGCCGCCCCCGGCGCGCCGCAACTGCACGACGAAGCGCCGAGAAACCTGGTGCTCGACTATCATTTCGGCGATGCCGAGGCCGTCGCCGCCGCCTTCGCCCGGGCCGCGCATGTCACCCGCCTGACCCTGCGCAGCAGCCGCGTCATCGTCGCCCCGATGGAGCCGCGCGCGGCGATCGGCGAGTTCGATCCGGCGGAGGGCTACGTGCTGCGGCTCGGCTGCCAGGGCGCGGTCAACATGCGCGGGCTGCTCTGCACCGTGCTCGGCGTGCCGAAGGAGCAGGTCCGCGTCCTGTCCGGCCATGTCGGCGGCTCGTTCGGCATGAAGGCCTCGTGCTATCCCGAATATGTCTGCGCCCTGCTGGCCGCGAAGCAACTCGGCCGCCCGGTGAAATGGACCGACGATCGCTCCGGCAGCTTCCTCTCCGACAGCCACGGCCGCGACCACGAGATGCTGGCCGAACTCGCCCTCGACGCCGAGGGCAATTTCCTCGCGACCCGGCTGACCGGGTTCGCCAATCTCGGCGCCTATCTCTCGAACGTGGTGCTGCTGCCGGCGACCGTGAACGCGGTGAAGAACTTCGTCGGCGTCTACCGCACGCCGCTGATCGAGGTTTCCAGCCGCAGCGTCTTCACCAACACCACCCCGGTCGGCGCCTATCGCGGCGCGGGGCGGCCGGAAGGCAATTACTACATGGAGCGGCTGGTCGAGACCGCCGCGCGCGAGCTGGGGCTGGATCCGCTGGACCTGCGCCGGCGCAACCTGATCCGCCCGGAGGCGATCCCGCATCGCGCCCCCTCGGGCCTGACCTATGACAGCGGCGATTTCCCCGCCACCCTCGACCGCGCGCTGGCCGCGGCGGACTGGGACGGGTTCGGCGCGCGGCGGGCGGAGAGTGCGGCGCGCGGGCGCATCCGCGGGCGCGGCATCGGGCATTATCTGGAGGTGACGGCGGATGCGAGCCCCGAGATGGGCGGCATCCGCTTCGATCCGATGGCGGGGTGACGATCGTCACCGGCACGCTCGATTACGGCCAGGGCCACGCCACCCCCTTCGCCCAGGTGCTGCACGCGAAGCTCGGCATTCCCTTCGAGCGCATCCGCCTCGTGCAGGGCGATTCGAGCCAGCTCCTCGCCGGCGGCGGCACCGGCGGCTCGCGCTCGATCATGCAGAGCGGCGCCGCCATTCTCGAAGCCGGCGACCTCGTGATCGAGAAAGGCCGCCGCGCCGCCGCCCATCTGCTCGAAGCCGGCGAGGCCGACATCGAATTCGCCCACGGGCGCTTCAGCGTCGCCGGCACCGATCTCGGCATCGGCATCATGGACCTCGCCGACCGGCTGCGCGCCGCCGGCGACCTGCCCGAGGGCGTGCCCGCCACGCTCGATGTCGGCCATGTCACGCGCGGCGTGCCCTCGGCCTTCCCCAATGGCTGCCACATCGCCGAGGTCGAGCTCGACCCCGACACCGGGGTGATCGAGGTCGTCGCCTATCACACGGTCAACGATTTCGGCGTGCTGGTGAACCCGCTGCTGGTCGCCGGCCAGGTGCATGGCGGCGTGGCGCAGGGGATCGGCCAGGCGCTGCACGAGCTGGTCGCCTATGACGAGGCCGGCCAGCTGCTGACCGGCTCGTTCATGGATTATGCGCTGCCGCGGGCGGGCGCGGTGCCGGGAATCGGCTTCGCCAGCCACCCGGTGCCGGCGCGGACCAACCCGCTCGGCGTCAAGGGCTGCGGCGAGGCCGGCTGCGCCGGCAGCCTGCCGGCGGTGATGAACGCGGTGGCCGATGCGCTGTCCGGCTTCGGCATCGCGCATATCGACATGCCGGCGACCCCGCGCCGCGTGTGGGAGGCGATCCGGGCGGCGGGATGACCGCGGCGCGCGGGCGGCTCAGCCCGCCGCGGCGACCCGCCCGAACGCGATGAACTCGCAGGCGAAGCCGAACTCGTCGCGCGCGAAACTCGCCTCGAGCGCGCGCATCGCCGCGTCGAACCCCTCGGCGTCGATCAGCCCGGCGGCGATCAGGCGGTCGCGCTGGTTGAGGTAGAAATCCTTCTGATGCGCCTCGACCTCGGCACTGCGGCCATAGGACGTGCCGAGCCTGACGCGCGGCACCGCGAGCACCTGCACCTCGGCAAGCCCGGCGGCGCGGAACAGGCCGTAGAGCCGCCGGCCCACCAGGCGGCCCGCGCCGCGCGAGGCCTGCAACGCGCGGACCGCATCGTTGAGCCGCTGCATCTCCGGCGCCTCGTCCGGGCAGGAGATCCAGGCTCCGTCATCGACATCCATCACCGCGACCCGGCCGCCGGGCGCCGTGACGCGGATCATCTCGCGCAGCGCGTCGGCCGGGCGTTCGAGATGCTGGAACAGAAAGCGGCACAGGGTCAGGTCCTGGCTCCCTGGCGCGGCGGGCAGCGCATAGGCGTCGCCCTGCCGGGTCTCGATGCTGCAGCCGAGCTGGCCCGCCATGTCGCGCAGCAGCGCGAGGCCATGCGCATCGTGATCGATCGCGGTGAGGCGCGCGGCGCCGCCGGTGGCCCAGGCGAGATCGAGACACATCGCGCCGGTGCCGGCGCCGACATCCAGCACCCGCAGCGGCGCTTGCGTCAGGCCAAAGACCGGCAGCAGCGCAAGGCGTTGGAAATGCGTGTGCACGCTCTGGCGCAGCAGCCAGGCGAGATCGCCCGCCTGCGGCAGCACCGTTGCCGTCGCCCGGGCGAACCGCTCCGCCCAGGCCGTCATCGCCGCATGATCTGTCGTCACACTCCCTCCCGGGCCGAAATGTCGAGGCTGGCGCCGGACCGGGCCGTGCCGCACCCGGGATCATGCGCGGCACAGATTAATGATTGCATAAGATCCGGCCTCGCGCCGGAGATTTTCTACATCCGGCTCAGCCGGCGAGCGCGGTGTCGAGCCCGGCCTCGTCGGATGTGGCCGGCCGGCAGCGCAGCATGCCCAGCGCCGCCCAGCCCCGCGCGGGCGGCACGGCGGCCCCGAAGGCGATGACGAGACCGCCCGGATCGCAGAACCCGAGCAGCGGCGCTTCCGCCGCCTGGTCGATCGCGACCACGCGCGCCGCGGCGAGGATGGCGACGAGATCGGGCAGGCCGAGCGGCGTGTCGTCGATCCGCATGGTGAACGGGTCGAGCCGGGCGAAACCGCGCGACGCCAGAAGTTCGGCGAACGGGCCGGGCCGCACCAGCGCGATCCGCTCGGCATGGGGATAGGGTTCGACGGTGAAACGCAGCGCATCGATCCCGATGCGCATCAGCCGCGAGGCGCCGGCATCGCGCGCGGGGCCGAGCGTCGCGATCACCCCGGCGAAGGTGAACGGATGGTCGAACGGCAGATGCGCCCCGTCGAGGCCGAGCATGTCGAGCGCGCCGCGCTGCGCCGGCGTCAGGGCGGGACCGGCCAGTTTCAGCCCGCCGGACACGCGCCGGCCGATCAACCCGCAGGCCAGGGCCGGCCCGAGAAACCGCCCGAGCGGCACCGCCGCCCCGGCCTCCAGCGCGACCACCCGCGCCGCCGAGGCGCCGAGCGGCGGCGTTGCGGCCACCGGCCCGATCACCACCCGCCCGTTGCCGTCGATCAGGCCGAAAGGCTGGGCGAAGATCGTCGCATCCCTGAATTCGCTGCTCGTCAGCATCCCCTCCGGCGCATGCGCGAGGGGGAGGCCGAAGGGTGTCGCGGCGCCCGTCATGGCGCGCCGAAGACCCGGTCGAGCGTCGCGGCGAAGGCGTTGGGATCGACCGCATAGCCGAACCCGCCCCCCGGCGCCGCACCCGCCTCGCCATCCGCCACGCCGAAAAAGACATGCCAGTGCAGCCCCAGCAGGTGGCAGGCGGCGCGGGCCCGCCCATCCGGCAGGCAATCGGGCTGGATTTCCAGCACCCTGGTCTCGGGATCGCAGAAGCCGAGATTGGCGAGACCCGCTCCGGTCTCGCCGATCACGGCGGTGGCGCCGGCGAAGAGTTGCGCCTGCGCCGCCGCCGGGAGCATCGCGGGATCGACGATGTCGAAGCCGAACTGCCCGGCGATCGCCTCGATCCGCTCGCGCTCGCGCATCTGCCGCCGGTTGCCGGCGCCGCGGCGCAGCATCACCCGGCGCGGCCCGGCCGCCGCCGGCAGCACCGCGCGGATCCGGTCGAAGACGGTGCGCGCCAGCGGATTGGGCTCGCTCGCCGTCCAGGCGGTCAGGTCGGTGGTCACGATCTTGCGGAACCGGGTCGGCCGCCGCAACGCGAGATGGGCGTCACCCAGGCCGAGCAGGGCGAGAATGTCCCTCTGCCAGGTGGCCAGCGGCGGTCCGGCGAGGGCGAGTCCCGGGCCAAGGGTTTCGTGATGCAGCAGCGCGCCGCACAGCCCCTCGAACAGGAAGCCGCCGTAATTCGAGGCGCTGGCGCCGCCGACCGGCAGAATGGTCTGCCCGATGCCCGGCACCGGTCGCAACAGCCGCCAGGTGTCGGGCCCGGCCTCGCTGAAATCCGGGTCAACCGCGGAAAGCCGGCTTTGCCGCACGGCCGGCGTGTCCAGCGCGGTGTCGAGCAGGCCACGCGCCGGACTCGCCACCGCCATCGAACGCGGCGCCAGGATCGCGTCATTCAGCACGATGCTGGACAGACGCCGGAACCGGTGCACGGCCGCCGCCCCCGCCCGCGCGTCCCGGCCGGCCGGCGTCTCGGCGCCGAACACCGTCCGCCCGCGGGCCAGCTCGTCCGGCTGCTGGACGACCTCATGATCGGGCGCATGGCGGAACAGCACCTCCGGCCCATCCGGCGCGTGCACCGCCTCGCGAAACCGGGCGAACGGCGCCACCGCCGGGAGGTCGGACACGGCAAGCCGGCCGAACGAGATATGAGGGCCAGTATCGTCTTGATTCATTGCAACGCGAGAATGGTCTTGCCGGGCGCGCAGGGCAAGCCTCACGCCAAGGTTGCAGCCGTAAAAAAACAGGCGGCCATGCGGCCGCCTGAAAGTCTGTCCCGCTCCTGCGGAACCGGCAGGGTTTCCGGGGCGCGCGCACCCGGAAGGCCATGCATGTTCAGCCGGCGGCGATCACCTCGAGCGTGGCGCCGCGGGCGAGCTGGGCGGCGAGATCCGCCGGGCTCGCGCCGGTCACGCAGATCTCGCCGGGCCGCTCGGCGGTGGCCGCGCCATTGAGGCTGAGGGTGAGATGGCCGAGTTCGATCGTCTTTTGCCACGCCTTGTCGCCGATCGCGGTGATGGCGAGGCGCTGATCGCCGATCCGCACGGTGGCGCCGATGCCGGGCGGCGTCGGCAGCTCGATGTCGGGCGTATGCAGCACCGAAACCTCGGCGAGTTCGGCCGGCACCCCGGCGCGGAAGAAGATCAGCACCCCGCCTTCGAGAAGATCGGGCACTTCGGGGCCGATATCGCCGATCCGGCTGCGGTAGAGTATGGTCATCGCCGCTCCTCAATACATGCCGAAACTGGCGACCCAGGCGATCAGCACGGCGATCGGGCCGGTGATCTGGCGGCTGAGCAGCACCGCGGGTACGCCCACCTGCACCGTCTTCGGATCGGCCTCGCCGAGCGACAGGCCGACGGGGACGAAGTCGCACCCCACCTGCGTGTCATAGGCGAACAGCGCCGGCAGGGCGAATTGCGGGCCGATATTGCCGGCGGCGATCTGGGTGCCGACCAGCACGCCGATCACCTGCGCGATCACCGCGCCCGGGCCGAGCACCGGCGAGAGGAACGGCAGGCCGCAGATCACCGAGAGCGCCAGCAGGCCGGGCAGGCTGCCGGCGAGCGGGGTGAGCAGATGCGCGATCACCTTGCCGAGGCCGGTCGCGTCGATGATGCCGACCAGCATGGTGACGAAGGCGATGAAGGGCAGGATGTTGCGCACCACCTGGTCGATCGACTTGCGGCCGGAGGCGAACAGGATGCCGACCACCATGCCCATGAAGCGGCCGATCCGGGCGATGAAGCCGGTGAAGCCGCCGGCATCGCCGGTCTGGGCGGCGCGGGCGGCGCTCATCTCGAAGGGGCTCATCTGCGCGGCCTGCTGGCGCGCCGGCGCTGGCGCCGCGGGGGCGGCGCCGTCGAGCGGGTGCAGCGAGCGCGGGGTGACGCCCGAGACATAGATATCCTCGGTGATGAACTGCGCGAGCGGGCCGGACTGGCCAACCGGGGTGAGGTTGATGGTGGGCAGGCGCTTGCGCGGATAGACCCCGCAGCGCGCCGTGCCGCCGCAATCGATGACGACCGCGGCGATTTCGGATTCCGGCGGCGCCATGCGGAACCCGTCGACCGCCTCGCCGCCGGTCAGCCGCGCCAGCTCGCGCGCGACCTCGGGAATGCCGCCGCCGGTGATGGCGACGATCTTGTTGCGCTCGGCGCTGGCGGTGATCACCAGCGGGCCACCCCAGCCGCCGGGCCCGGCCTCGACGCGGACGGAGGCGTATTCGGATCTGTTCGACATGTGGTTATCCTCCTCGCCGGCTCAGCCGAGTTCGATGCCCTGGCGCCGCGCCAGGAAAAGGGTGATGCGTTCGGTCACGACGCCGCGGATCAGGATCACCACGAGCCCGACGAGGAAATACCGCACCGCGAGTTCGCCGACCGGCAGATGCAGTTTCTGGATGCCCGCGAGCGCGCCGTAATAGACGAACAGCTCGCCGGCATTGGCGTTGGGGAACAGCGCGGTGATCGGATGGCAGTAGGAAACCGCCGAATCGTAGAAGGCGGGCTTGTGCTTCTCCTCGAGGAACACGCCGAACGTGTAGGCCATCGGGTTGGTCAGGAAGAGCAGCGAGAGCAGCGGCAGCAGCGTGTAGCGGGTGACCGCGTAGCGGCCGGCGAAGCGGGCGAAATTGTGGATCCGGTCCTCGCCGACGAGTGCCGTCAGCGCGTAGAAGGCGGTGAGCAGCACCACCAGCGTCGGGATGATGCCGGTGACATAGGCGACGAAAACTTTCCCGCCGGCCTGGAACAGGCCGATGAACCAGCTCGCCGCGGCGGTGATGGGGGTCAGGACGTGCATGGACTTCCTCGTTTGTTGCTGAATGTCCGGGCGGGCCGCGCCGGCCCGCCGGAGCTTTACGCCGCAGCCGCTTCGGGCAGGGCGAGACCGGGGCCGGCGGACGTCACGGCGCACGCGCGGGCGCGGGCGCGGGCGACCTGTTCGGCGGCGCGGCGCGCGGCGAGGCGGAAGCCGTTGCCGGCGCGGCCGGCCGGCGCATCCGCCGCGAGATCGGCAAGGCGCCGCCCGGCGGCGCGCTCCAGCGGGCGGAAGCGGGCGAAGATCGAGCGCCCCTCCATCATCCGCACCTCGCGCACCATGTCGTCCGGTCCGACCACGACGATCAGGATCAGCCCCTTGCCGAGCCGCGACCGGGCATTGCCGACGCCGACCGCGCCATCCGCCCACCGGCCGATGATCTCGCCCATCACTTTCTGGTAGTGCTTCATCTGCCACGCCGTGCCGGCGATCTGCAGCAGCCAGACGACCGCGAACACCGCGATCAGCCCTGTCCAGGACGGCACGCCAAGGCCGTGGAACAGATTCGTCATGACAGCATCCTCACGACTTTTCTCCCTGTGTCGCCGCCGTTCCCCCGCCCGGCGGGCGGGGATCGTCCAGCGTGTTGGTTGGTGCGGCGCCGGCCAGTGATGGCGAGACCCCGACGCGCGATACGAACATTTGTTTATTTTTAAGTCAAGAAGTTTATTAACAGAATTGTGGATTTGCGGTCCACCCTGCGGGAGCGGCAGGAATTCCGGCGGGAATTGGCACGGAGAGC
>NZ_CAJQZK010000037.1:0-22126 GCF_907164655.1 Acidocella sp. C78 | reverse complement strand
CCCGGTCAAGCCGCGCGGCGCGGAAATGCCGCAATTCGCCCCTGCGCCCGCCGCGCCGGCGGTTTGCGCCGCCGCGGGTCTTGCCTTTGGTCGCGCGAGCGTAAACATGACGCACATGATCGACCCGTTCGGCCGCGCCATCACCTATCTCCGCATCTCGGTCACCGACCGCTGCGATTTCCGCTGCGTCTACTGCATGGCGGAAGACATGACCTTCCTGCCCAAGGCGGACCTGCTCTCGCTGGAGGAGCTGGAGCGTCTGGCCGGCGCCTTCGTCGATCTCGGCGTGCGCAAGCTGCGCCTGACCGGCGGCGAGCCGCTGGTCCGCCGCGGCGTGATGGCGCTGGTCAACCGGCTCGGCCAGCGGCTTGGCCATGGACTCGACGAGCTGACCCTGACCACCAATGGCAGCCAGCTCGGCCGCTTCGCCGATGAGCTGGTCGCCGCCGGGGTCAAGCGGGTGAACGTCTCGATCGACACGCTCGATGCCGAAAAATTCCAGGCCATCACCCGCTGGGGCGGCTGCCCCAGGTGATCGAGGGTGTCATGGCGGCGAAGGCGGCGGGGCTGCGGGTCAAGATCAACGCGGTGGCGCTCAAGGGCGTGAACGAGGACGAGTTCGACGCCATGCTTGAATGGTGCGGCCGCACGGCTTCGATTTCTGCCTGATCGAGACGATGCCGCTCGGCGAGGTCGACCAGGACCGCACCGATCAATACCTGCGCTCTCCACCGTCCGCCAGCGCCTCGCCGCCCGCTGGACGCTGACGCCGACCGACTACGTCACCGGCGGGCCGGCGCGCTATTTCGACGTCGCCGAAACCGGCACGCGGCTTGGCTTCATCACCCCGCTCACGCATAATTTCTGCGAGGGCTGCAACCGCGTGCGCCTCACCTGCACGGCACGCTCTATATGTGCCTCGGCCAGGACGACGCGGCGGATCTGCGCGCCGTGCTGCGCGGCTCGGACGACGACGCCGTGCTGCGCCAGGCCATCCGCGATGCGATCGCCCGAAGCCGAAAGGGCACGATTTCGTGATCGACCGCGCCGGCCGCGCCCCCGCCGTCACCCGCCACATGAGCGTGACCGGCGGATAGGCGCCGCCACCCTCAGCCTGACGCACCCGCCGGCTCCCGCCGCATCCCGCCGGCCGACCCCCGCCACATGGGCCACATCCAGGCCCGTGGCCCGTCCGCGCGCGCCATGGTCCATCCCCGTTTCAGGGCGGCGTCATCAAATCAATATTTGACAAAGATAAACGTATTGGATACGGTTAACCAATAATTGAGAACAAATATCAATAATAATATATCGCCTGAATACTTGTTTCGCGCAGGGCGCCGAAGGGCGGCCGTCGTGATCTTTTGTCAAAATCAAAATCATTGTCTCCGGGCGCCGACGAATGGATCTGTCATACATCTATCTGTTCTTCGACGGTGTAATCACGCTGGCGGGCGTTCTGCTTGTCGTCACCGGCTTCCTCTGCGGCGCCGAGATGCTGAAATGGTGGGGTAGCGCCTATTTCATTGGCGCGGCCGGGCTCGGTGTCTTCGTCGCCGGCCGCCTCGGCTCGCCCGTCCTCGCCCACGGGCTGGCGCCGGGCATCCTGCTGATGGCCTATGGCGTGATGTGGCTCGGCGTGCGCCGCCTCGCCGGACGGTCCGGATCGGTGCCGCTGGCACTCCTCCCGGGCCTGGCCTGGCTGGTCGCCGGGGCCGTTCTCCCCTTCGCCGCCACCCCCTGGCTCTACCTCGTCGCCCAGGCGCCGCTGACCCTGCTGATGCTCGTCCTGCTGCTGGTCGAAATCCTGCGCATGGCGGTCCCCGCGGCGGCGCGCTACCCGCTCGCCGCCGTGCTCGTCGCGCATGGCGTCTTCGTCCTCGTCCGCGCCGCCGCCCTGCTGGCGCATGGCGATCCCGCCGCGCTGCGGTTCTGGCTCGTCGTCTCGGCGGGCGAGGGCATCGCCTTCGTGTTCTGCGATGCGCTCTGCGCCAGCCACCTCGTGCGGATGCTGCGCGAGCGCCTGCTCGACAGCGCCGCCCACACCGATTTCCTCACCGGCGTCCTCAACCGCCGCGGCTTCACCCTCCAGGCCGAGCGCCGCCTGCGCGTCTCGCCCTGCATGCTGCTGGTGCTCGACATCGACGGGTTCAAGCGCATCAACGACACGCTCGGCCATGCCGAGGGCGACCGTCTGCTGCGCGAGCTTGGGAAAATCTGCCTTGAGAGCGTGCGCGCCGCCGATGTGGTCGGCCGGCTGGGCGGCGACGAATTCGCCATCCTGATCGACGGCGGCACGGCCGAAACCGCCGCCGCCGTCGCCAGCCGCATCCGCCAGGCCTTCGCGCAAACCCTCACCCCGCACGGTCTCGCCGTCGCGGTCAGCATCGGGATCGACGGCGCGAAACCCGGCAACACGCTGGATGATCTGCTGCGCCAGGCCGATATGCGGCTCTACCGCGCCAAGGACAGCACGCCCCGAATCCGCCGGCTCGCCCTCGGCACCGGCTAGTGTCCCGAATCTGAACTCCGATGGATTTCAGATTGAAAGTGGACACTATAGCACTTTCCGATCCATCCGGATCGGATTTAGTGCTCTATGGTCTCTATGGTATTGATAAGTAGAGCATCTTTATCCGATCAGATGACTCCATCTGATCGGATGATGCTCTGCCCCCCGCCAGCCCGCCGCGGAAGCGTCAGTTCACCGCGCGCTTCGCCGCCGCCGCCGGCGGCGCCGCAAGCCGCGCCATCTGCGCCACCATGTCGTCCGCCGCCGCCGCCGGCATCGCCGCGTCGAGCACATGCCGCGCCGCCGCGCGCCGTCCGGCAAGGGCGAGGGCGGCGGCATAATCCGCCCGTTCCGCCGCCGAAATCCGCCCGCCCTGCGCGAGCGGCGCGATGATCGCGGCGCCGGCGCCGGCATTGCCGCCCAGCGCCGTGGCAAGGCCGAGATTGGTCCGCGCCGCCCGGAAGCCCGGCCGCAGCGCCAGCGCCCGGCGGAATGCCGCCGTCGCCTCGGCGAAGCCGCCGCGCTGGGCGAGCGCCACGCCGAGATCGTTGAACGCCACCGCGCTGCGCGGATCGTCCCGCGTCGCCCGCCGGAACGCGGTCACCGCCCCCCGCGCGCCGCCGCGCAGGGCGCAGCGGCCGAGCCCGATCTCCGCCCGCGCGTCGCGCGGCGCGGCGTGCAGCAGCGCCGCGTAATCGCGCGTCGCCGTCCGGCAGTCGCCGAGCAGATAGGCGGCATCGCCATGCACCAGAAGCGCCCGCGCATTGCCCGGGTCGAGCTTCAGCACCGCATCGGCGACATGCAGCGCGAGATCCGGCCGGTTGCCGGCCAGCGCCGTCTCCGCCACGTTGAGCGTGTTGGCGCCGAGCGCGGGGCGTGCGGCGCCGGTCCGCGCCGGCCCGGCGCAGCCGCCGAGCGCGGCCGCGGCGATGCCGAGCGCCGCGCCCAGCAGCCCCCGCGCCATGCGGCCGGTCATTGCGTGATCCCCGACAAGCCGCCCGAGGACGCCATACCGCCCCCGCCGCCGCCGCCGCCGAGCGGTGCCGCGCTCGCGCCGCCGCCGCCGCCGCCGCCCGCCGGCGCCTTCAGCGCGCCGCCCACCGCGGTTTCCGCGATCGGCCCGCTCAGCCGGGTGTCGCCGCGCCCGGCGACGAGATCATGCGGGTTGACGAGTTCGACCGCGATATTGTGCATCGGCGCGCCGTTCTCCCGCCATGTTCCCGGCCGCGCGAACGGGTCGCCCCCGGCGCAGCCGGCCAGCAGCAGCGCGCATCCGGCCAGCAGCAGCGCGCTCGCGCCGGGCCGGATGGCAGCGCGTCGCTCTTTCATCGTCGCCCTCATCGCAGGATGAACCCCGCCTGGCCCGGCAGCACCACCGCATGCCCGCCGCCATTGTCGCGCCCGAGCACGACCCGCTGGATCTGGTTCGCCGGCGACCATCCCTGGTCCGGCGTCATCATCCGCCCCGCCTGGTTCACCGGCCTGACGAGATAGGGTGTCACGAGGATCACGAGTTCCTCCTCCTGCCGGTCATAGCTGTCGGCGCGGAACGCGGCGCCGAGCACCGGAATGTCGCCGAGCCCCGGCACCGACTTGTCGGTCTGGTTGCTGCTGTTGCTGAGCAGCCCGGCGATGGCGAGGGTCTGCCCGCTGCCGATCACCACCGTGGTCGAGGCGGACTGGGTGGAGAGCGACGGCACCACGATCGACGTGCCCGCCACCGCGATCTGGAAGGCGTTCTGCGTCGTCGGCGCGCTCACCGTCGGCTCGACATGCAGGATGATGCTGCCATCGTCGAGCACCACGGGGCGGAATTTCAGCTGCACGCCGAAATCCTTGTACTGCACCGTCACCTGACCGTTCTGCCCCGGCACCGGCACCGGGAACGACCCGCCATCGATGAAGCTGGCGCTCTGCCCGGACAGCGCGGTCAGCGTCGGCTCGGCCAGGATATGCGCGAGATTGTCGCTGTTCAGCGCGTCGAGAATGCTGTCGATCGCGCCGCCGCCGGTCGACAGCCCCGCATTGTAGCTGCCCGCCGCCGGCGTCGCCGGGCTCGACCCGTTCAGCACGTCGAGCGCGCTGAAGCCGAACAGGAACTTGCCCACCGAAATGCCATTGCCCGCGCTCTGCCAGTTGATCCCGAGCTGCTGCGTGATCGTGCGCGACATCTGCGCGATCCGCACCTTGAGCGCCACCTGCTGCGGCAGCCGCACCTCGGTCTGGTTGATCACGCGCCCGCCCTTGCCGGCGATCAGATGCGCCCGCTGCATCACCTGGTAGTCCTGCACCGGCGTCGCCACCGTGCCGCGCACCACCACGCCATGCGCTTCGCTGCCCACCGTGATCCGCGCGCCCGGGGCGGTCCGCGCGGCGCCCGCGCGAATCGCCGCCGCATCATAGGGGGCCGGCGTCACCGCAACCCGGAACGTCGCCACGTCGCGCCCCCGCGAGTCGGTCACCGCGATGGTGGTGAAGCCGGGCGCGGTGCCGAACACGAACAGCGTATGCGCGCTGGCCGGCCGCACCGACACCACTTTCGGATCGGCGACGAACACGTTCGCCGCGGTCCCCCGCAGCGTCACCAGCCGTCCGCTGCCCTGGGCGATGCTCAGCCCGCGCGCCGCCGCCGGCGCGTGCCGTGCCGGCCGCGCGGCCGAGGCCGCCCCCGTGCCGGCGCCGAGCGCGAGCAGCGCCGCCAGCAGCCTGATCGCCACACGCCGCCTCGCGGGGGCGGGCGGGAACGTTTTGTCCGGTGGTGGAACCAAGACGATTTTCCTCGAACGAGACAAGTCTCATGAGTGAGATGTGTCGTCGGTAAATTTACGGATGTTCTATTAACGTTTGGTTGCCATGGTTGTTTTCGCGCGGGGAATTCCGAAAAGCGCCTTCCTGTGCGCGATACCCCCTTGCCGAATGCGCAACCTATGGCATGATCCGCCCAATCAAATTCAAAACTGCGAATAAGGGGAGCTACCAATGTCCAGAAAGAAAACAGCGTTCGCCGCCGCCCTCGCCGGCGCGGCCATGGCGGTGGTGCCGGTTGCGGCACAGGCCGCAAACCCGATCGTCGTCGGCATCACCTCCGAAATCGGCACCATTCCCGGCAAGGCGATCGCCAACGGCGCCACCCTCGCCGCCGAGCAGATCAACGCCGCCGGCGGGATCGACGGCCGGCCGATCAAGCTGGTGATCGAGGACGATCACCTCTCCACCACCGACGCCATCCGCTCCTTCCAGCGCATGGTCCGGCAGGACCACGCCGTCGCCATCATCGGCACCTTCGTCAGCGAGGTCGCGCTGGCGCTCGAACCCTGGGCCGCCCGCCTGCACGAGCCCTACCTGATCACCGGCGCCGCCGCCAACGAACTGTCCGAATACGTCCACAAGGACTTCAAGGCCCATCAATACATCTTCCACGCCTACATGCCGGCCGCCTATCTCGCCCGCGCGGTGTGCGACGCCTCGAAGGCCACGCTGGTCGACCAGTTCCACATGAAGACCGCCGTGGTGATGAGCGAGGACGCCGCCTGGACCAAGCCGCTCGACGCCGGCTACGATGAATGCCTGCCCAAGATCGGCCTGAAGGTGCTCGACAATATCCGCTTCGCGCCCAACACGTCCGACTTCACCCCGATCTACCAGAAGATCGAGCAGCTGAAGCCCAACGTGATCATCGCCGGCTGGGCTCATGTCGGCGTGCAGCCGACGGTGCAGTGGGCGCAGCAGAAAGTGCCGGTGGCGCTCGCCGGGATCAACGCCCAGGCCGGCTCCGACGTGTTCTGGAAAGCGACCAACGGTGCCACCGAGGGCGTGATCACCGGCAGCACCGCCGCCCCCGGCGTCGCCATCACGCCGAAAACCCTCCCCTTCACCGACGCCTACGTGAAGAAATTCGGCTACTCCCCGGCCTATTCGGCCTACTCCACCTACGACGCGGTCTATGCCCTGGCCGATGCGCTGAAGCGCGCGAAATCGACCAAGCCGCTGCCCATCGTCCACGCGCTGGAGCAGACCAACATGGTCGGCACCCAGGGCCACATCGCCTTCCAGGGTGCGAAGAGCAAGTTCGCCCACGCCCTGAAATACGGCCCGGACTATGTCACCGGCGTCGCCCTGCAATGGCAGGCCGGCCAGCAGAAATGCATCTGGCCGCTGAAGCTCGCCAACGCCAAGGCGAAGTTCCCCGGCTTCGTGCCCGTCCCGAAGTCCTGATCCGCCCCGCGGTCCCGCCGGCCTTGCCGCCGGCGGGATCTGCCCGCGTTCTCGTCTGACCTGGGAGGGTAGGACTTGCTAGTGTGCCGATTCCGAAGTTCCTATGCAGAGTGATCGTGGATGGCGTTGGTGCGCTGGCAGAAGCGTTGGACGGCGGCGAGGATTTCGTCGGCTGACTTGACCCAGCGGAATGGCTTAGGGTCGGCGTTGCGGGCGTCGATATAGGCGGTGATCGCCGCCTCCAGTTCTCGGACGGAGCGGTGCGCGCCGCGGCGGATCTGGTCATCGGTGAGCATGCCGAAGAAGCGTTCGACCTGATTGATCCAAGACGCCGAGGTGGGGGTGAAGTGCACATGCCAGCGGGGCCGTTTGGCGAACCAGTCGCGGATCAGCTTGGTCTTGTGGCTCGACGCGTTGTCCATCACCACGTGCACGTCGAGATCAGCGGGGACATTCTTCTCAACCATGTCCAGGAAGCGGCGGAAGTCTGCGGCACGGTGGCGTGGCATGCACTTGCCGATGATCGTTCCGATCTTGACGTCAAGTGCGGCGAACAACGATGTCGTGCCGTGCCGCTTGTAGTCGTGGGTGCGACGCTCGGCTTGCCCGGGACGCAGCGGCAAGATCGGCTGGGAGCGGTCGAGCGCCTGCACCTGTGTCTTCTCGTCGACGCAGAGCACCACCGCACGGTCGGGCGGGTTCAAGTAGAGCCCAACAATGTCGCGCACCTTCTCGATGAACAGCGGATCGGTCGAAAGCTTGAATGTCTCGCTTCGATGAGGCTGCAGAGAGAAGGCCCGCCAGATGCGGTGCACGGTCGATGGTGCCAGTCCGGACGCCCGCGCCATCGACCGAGTGCTCCAGTGCGTCGCCGCCGCGGGCAGCTTCTCCAGCGTCGTCGTTATCACCTCGGCAATCTTGTCATCGCCGATCTTGCGCGGCGCGCCGGGGCGAGGTTCGTCGAGCAGGCCATCCAGACGCTTCGCGGCAAACCGCGTCCGCCAGGTCGCCACCGTTACCCGCGTGATCCGGAGTTTCTCGGCGATCCCGAGATTGCTCATGCCGTCGGCGGCCAGCAGTATAATCTCGGCGCGCATTGCGTCCCCGCGAGCGATTTTGCGCCGTCGGATGCGCGTCTGAAGTTCAATGCGCTCCTCGTCACTCAACTCGATCCGAACCGCCTGTCCCCACGCCATCCTGACACCCTCCGAGATCTTCAGCGATCACAGAATCACCTTTAGGGGCTTATGGCTAGATATTTCAGAGACGGCACACTAGCGATCCAGATCCTGATCGACGGTTTCGCGATCAGCACACTCTACGCGCTCGGCGCGCTGGGCTTCACGCTCATCTTCGGTGTCTCCGGCGTCCTCAACCTCGCGCATGGCGGCCTGATGGTCATCGCCGCGATGATCGCCTGGTATCTCGACACCTCGCTCGGCACCGGCCCCTATGTCGGCGCGCTCGCCGGCCTCGCCGTCTGCCTCGTCGCGGCCCTCGTCACCTATGGCGGCATCGTCCGCCCGATCGAGAATTCCCGCGCCGTGCCCGCCCACGAGCGCGAGCTGTTCGTGCTGACGGCAACCCTGCTCTGGGGCGTGATGATCCAGGAAGCCCTGTCCTACGCCTTCACCAACAGCCCGATCACGGTGCAGCCGCTGATCGCCGGCACGGTGTCCATCCTCGGCGTCCGCACCCCGATCAACGAGATCTTCATCGCCGCCGTCGCCTGGGCGGTGATGGGCGCGCTCTGGCTGCTGGTCAACCGCACCCAGGTCGGCCGCCGCCTGCTCGCCGCCTCGATCAACCCGCGCGCGCTCACCCTGCTCGGCTTCGAGCTCGACCGGATCTACCTCTTCGTCTGGATCATCTACGGCCTGCTCGCGGGCATCGCCGGCGTGCTGCTCGGCAGCTTCCTCGGCTCCGGGTCCGACTATGTGCCCGGCCTGACCGGCAGCGCCTTCACCATCGTCGTGCTGGGCGGCCTCGGCTCGGTCTCCGGCACGCTCATCGCGGCCTATATCGTCGGCTATATCGAAACCCTCACCGCCTATCTGGTCTCGCCCTCGCTGCGCGAGGTGCCGGCCCTCATCCTCCTCGTCGTGGTGATCTACATGCGGCCGCAAGGGCTGCTGGGGCGGCGCTGATGTCGAGCATCCCGAAATCCCGCCTGGCCGCGCTCGCGGTCTTCCTCGTCGTCCTCGCCCTCTTCCCGCTTGGCGCCAACGGCTACATCCTCGGCGTGCTGACCACCGCCTTCTACTTCGCGGTCTTCGCGATGTCGTGGGACCTGCTGTTCGGCTATGCCGGCGAGGTCAATTTCGGCCCGACCTTCCTGATCGGCCTCGGCGCCTATGGCGCGGGCATGTCCAACGCACTGCTCGGCCTGCCGGTGCCGCTCGCCATCGCCGTCGGCGCCATCGCCGCGGTCGCCGGCGGTGTTGCCCTCGCCATCCCGGCGCTGCGCCTCTCCGGCCCCTATCTCGGCCTGATCACCCTGGTCTCGGTGCTGCTGCTCCAACAGGCCATCGTCATCTTCGCCGGCGTCACCGGCGGCGAAATCGGCCTCTCCGTGCCGGACGTGCTCTCGATCAGCAGTGCGGCGAACTACGAATACGCGCTCGGCTTCATGCTGGTCAGCGGCCTGATCCTGTTCCTCATCTCCCGCTCCTCGCTGGGAATGATCCTCCAGGCCGCCGGGCAGGACCAGGTGGCCGCAGCCGCGCTCGGCTTCAACGCAACCCGCCACAAGATCCTCGCCTTCGCCGTCTCCGCCCTGTTCTCCGGCCTCGCCGGCGCCTTCCTCGTCTTCTATCTCGGCACCGCCTCGGTCAGCGCCGTGGTCGACATCTCGATCGGCGTGCGCGTGATCATCGCCGCCGTGCTCGGCGGCCGGCGCACCATCATCGGCGGCGCCATCGGCTCGGTCTTCCTCATCGTCGCCGGCGAACTCCTCCGCCCGATCGGCCAGCTCTCCACCTTCGTCGTCGCCCTGATCGCGCTGGTGGTGATCGTGCTGTTCCCGGATGGTCTGCTCGGCCTGCTGCCGCACCGGAGGGGCGCATGAACACCACCACCACCCCGCGCCTCGCCGTCAGCGGGCTGCACAAGCGCTTCGGCGGCCTCATCGCCGTGAAGTCGCTCGACTTCAACCTCTATCCCGGCGAAATCCTCGGCCTGATCGGCCCCAACGGCTCCGGCAAGTCCACGGTCATGCAGATGATCATGGGCGTCGTCCGCCCCACCGCCGGGCAGATCCTGCTCGACGGGCAGGACATCGCCGGCCGCCCGACCTACGACATCGCCCGCGCCGGGGTCGGCATCGTCTTCCAGCACTCCCGCCCGCTGCGGCTGCAAACCGTGCTGGAAAACATCCTGCTCGGCCTGCTGCCCGACAGTCTGAGCCGCCTCCGCCCGCCGCCGGGCGCGATCGAGACGGCGCGGCGGATCGGCGAGGAATGCGGCCTCGGCGAGGTGCTCGACCGCCTGCCGGCCACACTCCCCTTCGCCGACCTGCGGCGGATGGAACTCGCCAAGGCCATCGCCCGCGACCCGAGCGTGGTGCTGGTCGACGAACCCTTCGCCGGCCTGACCAGCGCCGAGGTGCACGATTTCTCCGCCCTGATCCGCCGCTTCCGCGACCAGGGCCGCGCCGTCATGCTGGTCGACCACAACGTCAAGAGCATCGCCTCCCTGGCGGACCGCGTGCTCGCCCTCTATCTCGGCGAAAAGATCGCCGAGGGCTCCTCCGAACAGGTGATGCAGGACGAAACCGTCCGCCGCGTCTATCTCGGCGGCGGCATCGAGACCCACGAGCGCCCCGAAGCCGAGATCGCCGCCCACAAGGTGCTGCTCCACGCCGAGGATGTCAGCGTCTTCTACGGCAAGGCGCAGGCGCTGGAGAACGTCTCCCTCACCGTGCACGAGGGCGAGTTCGTCTCCATCGTCGGCCTCAACGGCGCCGGCAAGACCTCGCTGTTCAACGCGATTTCCGGCCTCGTCCCGTTCCGCGGCGCGATCAGCTGGGACGGCGCGCGGCGCGGCGGCGAATCGGCGGCGGCAATCGCCCGCGCCGGCATCGTCCAGTGCCCGGAAACCCGCGAGCTGTTCGGCCGCCTCTCGGTCGCCGAAAATCTCGAACTCGCCGGCCAGCGCCTCGCCCCCGGCGAGCGCGCCTCCCGGCTCGACTGGCTGCACGAGCTGTTCCCCATCCTGCGCGTGCGCGGCACCCAGGAATCGCGTACCCTCTCGGGCGGCGAGCAGCAGATGCTCGCCATCGCCCGCTCGCTGATGCTCAAGCCGCGCCTGCTCATTCTCGACGAGCCGACGCTCGGCCTCGCCCCGGTCATCCTCGGCCAGCTCTCCGAGGCGCTGTCCCGCCTGCGCGAAACGACCGACATCACCGTGCTGCTCGGCGAACAGAACGTCACCTTCGCCCTGCCGCACGCCGATCGCGTCTATGTCATCGAGCACGGCCGGATCATCTGGAACGGCACGCCCACTCGCTTCGCCGCGGAGGCGGGAACCGGCTACCTGTAACGCCGGCTCCGCCGCCCATTGATCAAATGTTAACCAATACCCGTCTAGCCTGAGTGTGACCTGTACGTCACAATATAACGTAAACGATAAGGAAAATACCCCGGTCGCACGTAATCCGATTGTCATTCATCGTCACGAATGGCACCACGATATCATCCCTTCGGATGATCCTCACCCGATCGGGTAAGTTGCCCCGATCGGCCATCCAACCGGTCGCGTTCCGTTCCTTCCGGATCGGGGCGCGCCCCACAAGACCAAAAAAAAACGCGACCACCCAACAAGGAGACCGTCCATGACCGCTCAAACGAGCCCCAAATTCTCCCGCGCCGTGGCGAGCATCGCCGGTGCGGCTTTCGGCATCGGCGATGCTCGCCACGGCGATGACCCAGCCGGCCCAGGCCGGCGGCCCGCTGCCATACGACGCCCCGTCGCCGCCGCCCAATATCAGCGTCGCCATGCTCTACAACCAGTTCGCCTCGGCGACCTCGTTCTACACCCAGCACGGCACCAAGCTCGGCAACACCCGGATTCAGACCGACGTGCCGATCCTGCGCCTCGTCCACACCTTCAGCCCGATCGATGGCATGGCCTGGGGCATGCAGGTCATCGCCCCCTATGTCTCCTTCCTCGGCAACCAGCGCGTCGGCGGCGCGAACCTCTCGCATCAGGGCGGCTTCGCCGAGCCGCAGCTCTCCGCCTTCATCTACCCGGTCAACAATCCCGCCGAGGATGAAACCGCGGTCCTCGCCTATTTCGTCAGCCCGCCCTCCGGGTCCTACAACCCCGCCATCGCGCTGAACGCCAGCACCAACAACTGGGTGAACAATCTCGAAATCGGCTTCACCCACAAAATCTTCGGCCAGGCCAAGGGGCGGCGGCTCGACCTGCAAGTCTGGGCCGATGGCTACGTCTATGGCGACACCAACGTCTCCTCCGGCGTGCATCTGAAAACCGACCCGGTCGGCCAACTCATCGTCTACGCGCCGTATTATTTCCACCCGCAGACGGCCGGCTATATCGGCCTGAGCTTCGAGAAGACCTTCGGCGGCAAAGTGTCGCTGGTCGATGCGGCCGGCACGAGCGACACCGGCAACCGCACCAACTTCACCCGTATCGGCGTGGTCGCCGGCTCGTTCCTCTCGCCCACCATCTTCGGCCAGGCCCAGCTCGCGACCGACGTGCAGGCCCGCGGCGGCGCGCGCAACGACATCATCTTCCTCGCCCAGATCGGCAAGGTGTTCTGATCGCCCATCCCTCTCATCCCGCCTGATGCGGGCGCCCGGACGGTCCTGCCGTCCGGGCGTTTGTCATTCCGCCGCGCCCGCCGGCAGGGCGGCGCGCAGCATCGCGAGATTGCGCTCCAGCACCGGCAGCGCGTCGCGCGCGGTCTGCCGGAACGCCGCGTTGCGCCCCTCGCGCAGCTCGCCCTGAAACACCGCGATGGCGCTCTCATGGCTGCCGATCTCGTCGCGCAGGAACTCGACGGTCAGGTTCGGCTCGGGGTGGTAGTTGAGCGAGACGAGTTTTTCCTTGAGGTCGAAGGGCAGGGCGGTCGGCAGCCTCACCCCCTCGCGCGCCGCCACCGCCTCCAGGCGCGGCGCATAGGTGGCGGCATCGGCGCAAACCTGCTCCACCGCCGCCCGCGCCCCCGGCTCGATCGGCCCGCGCCGCACGAACGAACAGGCGTCGAGGTCGAAATTCACCAGTTGCGACGCGGAGGTGACGAAAGCGAGGTCGGTCGGCCCCAGCGCCGCGCCCAGCGGCGCCTGCGCGGTGGTGGCGCAGGCGCCAAGGGCGAGCACGGCCGCCAGCGCCGCGGCGTCGCGCAGCCGCGCGCGGTGGGCGTTCGGGGCAGGGGAGATGGCAGCTTGCATGGCAGTGGGCATGATCGTGATCCTCCGTGGCGCGCCGGCACCTTCGCCGCGCCCGGCCATCGTCCCCCCCGCCGCCGCCGCCGTCATTGATCTGGTTCAACCGCCGCGCCGCTTTTGTCTCGTCCCGCTTTTTCTTGCGTTAGGCGAAAAAATAACCTATGGTTGTAACGATGACGAGTTGCAGCCGGATTTGGTTGTATGACGCCTCATCTCCTCCCATGAGTTCATCTCGATGAATTCCAACTGGCCCCGGACATGTCCGGGGCCATTTTCTTGCCGAAAGATGTGTTTCAAATTACGGGATTTTTATCTGTTCTTGGAATTATCCAGAACCATATACCGGTTATTAAGAAAATCCCGTTTTGTTCACGCTGGCGCGGCGCCGCCCGCGCCCCAGGCACGCTCAGCGCGAAGAGGGCACGCTCAGTGCGAAGATCGGCGTCACCGCGTCCATCCCGTCGAGGCCCAGCACCGCGTCGGCCAGGCGCTCCGCCTGCGCGGCCCCCAGCACCTGCCGCGTCAGCCCGTCGAACTTGGCGCGGAACGCCGCCTCGTCGGGAAACGTCTCCGGCTCGCCCCGCGGCACCACCACGCGCCGCACGAAAACCTGCCCCCGCGCCCGCACCGTCAGCTTGCCGGACATGTTCCGCGGAAACTCGGCCTCGATGTCGGGGTCGTTCTCGCAGCGCACCCGCGCCATCAGCGCGCGGATGTCCGGGTCGTCGAGCCGGTCATAGCTCGCCCAGTCCATCCGGCCGGTGGCCAGCGCCGTGGCGATCACGAAGGGCCCGCTGAACTGCGCATCGACGATGTTTTCCGGCCGCGCCTTGCGCGAAGCCGGCTCGCCGATCAGCAGCATCCCGGCGCGCGAAATCCCGAGCGTCACCGCCTCGATCTCCTCCGCCCCGAGCCCAAGCTCCGCCCGCAGCGCGATCGCCGCGTCGATCCCGGCATGGCCCCAGCGGCACGAGGGATAGGGTTTCACCCCGGTCCGCATCAGCTCCCACTCGGCGCCGAGCCCGGCCAGCACCCGCCCTGGCTCCGGCGCCGGGCTATAGGCGTTGAGAAACCCGTGCCGCCCCTCGATCGGCGCCTGCGCGCCCTTGAACCCCTCCCGCGCGAGGCAGGCGGCGGCCATTCCCGCCATGCCCGCCCAGCCCACCTGGAAGCGCTTGGTCCACGCCCCGTTGGCGAGAAACTGCAAGCTGCCCGCGGTCTGGCTGAGCACGATGCCGAAGCCTGACGCCATCTCCGCCGGGCTCAGCCCGAACACCCGCGCCACCGCCGCCATCGCGCCGAAACTGCCGCAGGTCGCACTCGGGTGGAAGCCGCGCTCGTAATGCGCCCCGGCCGGCAGCGCCAGGGCGAGCCGCAGCGCCACCTCATACCCCGCCGCGATCGCCGCGATCACCGTCGCCCCATCCGCCCCGCTCATCGCCGCCGCCCCGAGGGCAGCGGGAATCACCGGCGCGCCGGGATGCACGATCGCCGCCGCATGGGTGTCGTCGAAATCCAGCGAATGCACCAGCGCGCAGTTGATCAGCGTCGCCCCCGCCGCGGCATAGCCGGCCGGATCGGCGAAAACCGGCGCCCCGCCATCGCCCATGCCCATCGCCCGCACCGCGCCGATCAGCGCCTTCGTGCTCTCCGCCGCCTGCCGCGCCCGCACCGCGTTGCCCACCGCATCGAGCGCCAGCAGCCCGATCCGCCGTGAAACCGCCGCCGGCAGGTCGGCCATGACGAGCCCCGAGGCGAAGCGCGCCAGCTCCGTGGTGATGTTCGTGCCGTTGCTCATGTCGTCCCGTCCTGTCCCGTCATCATGCCGGCGCGGGCGAGAATCTGCCGCGCCCGCAGCCGCACCGGCGCGTCCACCATCGTCCCGCCAACCGCGACCGCTCCCTCATCCCCGGCGGCGAGGATCTGCCGCGCCCAGTCGATCTCCGCCGCCGCCGGCGCGAAACCGGCCCGCGCCGGGCCGATCTGCCTTGGATGGATGCAAAGCTTGCCGCCGAAGCCGAGCGACGCCGCATGGCGCGAATCCGCCTCGATCAGCGCCGCGTCGTCCAGCGCCGCCGTCACCCCGTCGAGCGGCGCCGCCAGCCCGGCCAGGCGCGATGCCAGCACCAGCTCGGCGCGCGCCGGCAGCAGCACCTCGCGCAGATGCGCCGCCCCCAGATCGGCGGCATAGTCGATGCTGCCGAAGGCCAGCCGCCGCACCGAAGGCGAAGCCCCGATCTCGCGCGCATTCGCCATCCCGCGCGCCGATTCGACCAGCGCGATCACCCCGCGCCCCATCGCGGCGCTCTCGGCCTGCGCCGCGCTCTCCGCCTTCGCCAGCACGATCCCGGCCACCCGCAGCGTCGCGATCGCGGCAAGATCGTCCGCGTGCCACGGCGTTCCCGCCGCATTCACCCGCACGAAGGCCGCGACCCCGGCCGGCAGCGTCGCCAGCCCGCCCGCCAGCGCGTCGCGCGCCATCGCCTTGCGCGCCGGCGCCACCGCGTCCTCAAGGTCGACGATCACCGCATCGGCGCCGCTCGCCGCCGCCTTGGCATAGCGCTCCGGCCGGTCCGCCGGCACGAACAGCGGCGCGATGGCCGCGAACCCGCTCATGCCGCCCGTGCCTCCATCGTCCGCTTGCCGTCATTGGTCTCGACCCAGAGCGCGAACCCATCCCCCTCGCGCCGCGCGCACAGCGCGAACACCTCGAAATCGAACAGCGGCCGCACCCCGCGAAAACTGAAGCTCGCCGGCCGCCGTCCGCCGATCTCCTCGGCGAACTGCAACAGCCAGGTCGCCTGCAACGGGCCGTGCACGATCAGCCCCGGATACCCCTCGACCCCGGTGACATAGCTGCGGTCGTAATGGATGCGATGGCCGTTGAACGTCACCGCCGAATAGCGGAACAGCAGGGTCGGGCTCGCCGTCATCTCCCGCCGCCATTCCGCCGCCGCGGCCTCCTCTCGCGCCGCCGGCCGCGCCGCGCCGGGCCCGGCATCGAGATCGCGATAGACGATGTCGTGCCGCTCGCTCAGCGCCTTGCCCCGCGCGGTCGACAGCGTGTGCCGCACCGTCACGAAACACAGCGTTCCGCTCCGCCCCTGCTTGACGACGACATCGCCGATCTCCGACTCCCGCCGCACCGTGTCGCCCACAAGCAGCGCGTCATGGAATTCGAGCCCGCCGCCCGCCCACATCCGCCGGGGCAGGGGAACCGGCGGCAGGAAGCCGCCGCGCGCCGGGTGCCCGTCGGCGCCGAGCCGCGCGCCCACCACCGTCGGCGGCGACAGGCACCAATGCACCGCGAGCGGCGCGATCTCGCCCGGCGCCGGCATCTCGTCACCAAGATCGAGCGTCGCGCGCAACTCCCGCACCAGCCGCGGCGCGAGCACATCCTCGGCACTTTCCCGCCGCCCGATCCACTGCCGCAGCATCGCCTCGTCAATCTGTTCCATCACGCCCGGCCCTCCGTGCCGCAAGCCGCGTCCAGCCCGGCGAGCACCGCTTCGGTATGCTCGCCGAGTGCCGGCACCCGTCCATAGTCCCGCGTCACCCCGGCCACGATCGCCGGCGGCGCCGGAATCGCCGCCGGTCCCGCTTCGGTCTCCACCGTGATCCGGCGCAGATGCGGATGCGCCGAAAGTGCCGCCATGTCGTTCATCCGCGCGAAGGCGAGGTCCGCGCGGTCGAGCCTCTCGGCCAGCGCCGCGCCCGGCAGGCGGGCGAAGGCTTCGGCCACCGCCGCATCGGTCTCCGCCCGGTGGTTCACCCGCGCGACATTGCTGGAAAACCGCGCATCCTCCACCAGCTCCGGCCGCTCCAGGATGTCGCGGCACAGCGTCCGCCACTCCCGCTCGCTCTGGATCGAGATCAGCACCGCGTCGCCATCCGCCGCGGCGAACACGCCATAGGGCGCGACCGAGGGATGCGCGAGGCCGACGCGCCGCGGCGGCCGCCCGGCCTCGGCGTTGAGCAGCGGCACCGCCAGCCAGTCGGCGATCACGTCGAACATCGAAATCCGGATATCCGCGCCTTGCCCGCTCTGCCCGCGCGCGATCAGCGCCTCCAGGATCGCCGCGTGCCCGGCCGCGCCGGTCGCGATATCCACGATCGAAATCCCCACCCGCGCCGGCTCGCCCGGCCCGCCGGTGATCGAGGCGAGCCCCGATTCCGCCTGGATCAGCAGGTCATAGGCCTTGCGCCCGGCCAGCGGCCCGCTCTCGCCATAGCCCGAGATCGAGCAGCAGATCAGCCGCGGATGGGCGGCGCGCAGCGTCTCGATGCCGAGCCCCATCCGCGCCATCGCCCCGGGCTTGAGGTTCTGCACCAGGATATCCGCCGTCCCGATCAGTGCGGCCAGCCGCGCCCGTCCGTCCGGTGTGGCCAGGTCGAGCACGACCGATTCCTTGCCCCGGTTGAGCCAGACGAAGTAGCTCGACCCCGCCTTGAGCGCGTCGTCATAGAAGCGGGCGAAATCGCCCTCCGGCCGCTCGATCTTGATCACCCGCGCCCCCGCATCGGCGAGCCGCGCCGTGCAATAGGGCGCCGCCACCGCCTGCTCGACGGCGACGACCGTCAGCCCCGCCAGCGGCGCGCGCATCAATACGACCTCGGCATGCCGAGCACGTGCTCGGCCAGATACGCCAGCACGAGATTGGTCGAGATCGGCGCCACCTGATAAAGCCGCGTCTCGCGGAACTTGCGCTCGATGTCGTATTCGGCGGCGAAGCCGAACCCGCCATGGGTCTGGATGCAGGCTTCCGCCGCCTCCCACGAGGCTTCCGCCGCCAGCATCTTCGCCATGTTGGCCTCCGCCCCGCAATTCTGCCCGGCCTCGTAGCGCGCCGCCGCCTCGCGCACCATCAGCTCCGCCGCCCGCAGCCGCGCATAGGCCCGCGCGATCGGGAACTGGATGCCCTGGTTCTGCCCGATCGGCCGGCCGAACACTTCGCGCTCCTTCGCATAGGAAACCGATTTCGCGGTGAACCACCTGGCGTCGCCGATGCACTCCGCCGCGATCAGGATGCGCTCCGCGTTCATCCCCGACAGGATATAGCGAAACCCCTTGCCCTCCTCGCCGACCAGCGTGTCCGCCGGAATCCGCAGGTCGTCGAAAAACACCTCCGTCGTCGCATGGTTCATCATCGTGCGGATCGGGCGGATGGTAAGGCCGTTGCCGCGCGCCTCGCGCATGTCGATCAGGAACACCGAAAGCCCCTCGGTCTTCTTCGCCACCGCCTCGCGCGGCGTGGTGCGGGCGAGCAGCAGCATCAGGTCCGAATGCTCCGCCCGCGAGGTCCAGATCTTCTGCCCGTTGACCACGTAGTGCCCGCCCTCGCGCCGCGCCGTGGTCTTCAGCGCGGTGGTGTCGGTGCCGCTGCCCGGCTCGGTCACGCCGAACGCCTGCAACCGCAGCGCCCCGCTGGCGATCTGCGGCAGATAGGCCGCCTTCTGCGCCGCGCTGCCATGCCGCAGCAGCGTGCCCATGATATACATCTGCGCATGGCAGGCGGCGCCGTTGCAGCCGCTGCGCTGGATCTCCTCCAGAATCGCCGCCGCCCCCGAAAGCGGCAGGCCCGATCCGCCATACTCCTCCGGAATCAGCGCCGCGAGCCAGCCATCGCGGGCGAGTGCGGCCACGAACGCCTCCGGATAGGCGCCTTCCTCGTCGAGCCGGCGCCAGTATTCGCCCGGAAACCCGGCGCACAGCTTGCGGATCTCGGTGCGGATCGCCGCATAGGCATCATCCGGGTGGGTCTCGGCGAAACCGTCCATTCTCTCTCCTCCTCGCGCCGCGCCGGCGTTGCGGCCCTGCCCGCCGGTCTTGCCCGGCGTGTTGTCTGCGGCGCCAGCGTACGCCACCGCGTCGCCCTGATGAACCGGCATCGTTTCGCTGGCAGCCATATCATCCTGCGATGGCCCGGCCGGGCCGGCAAGGGGCGGCTCGCCGTTTCACTTTCAAAACAGGCCCTCAGCATGTTGACGAGGCTGCCGATTTTCGGTCTGCTCGCCGCAGGGAGGACTTCCAAATGGCACATTCAACCACCGGTGCTGACGCATCGCTGCCGTGGGCCGCGCGGCTCACGCCGTCGCACTGGCGCATCCTGACCGCGGCCTTTTTCGGCTGGGTCTTCGATGGCTATGAAACCTACGCGCTGATCACCGTGATCGGCCCGGCGATGATCGCGCTGCTGCCCGCCTCCGAGCGCGGCCACCTGCACCAGGCGGCCGGTCTCGCCATCGCCATCACCCTGCTCGGCTGGGCCGCCGGCGGCACGATCGGCGGCATCGTCGCCGACTATATCGGCCGCAAGCGGATGCTGCTGATCTCGGTGGTGGGCTACAGCGTCTTCACCGGCCTCACCGCCTTCAGCACCTCGGTCGCCATGCTGGTGGCGTTCCGCTTCCTCACCGGCCTGTTCCTCGGCAGCGAGTGGAGCACCGGCAACGCCCTGCTGGCCGAAACCTGGCCGAACGAGGCGCGGCCGAAAGGGGCGGGGTTCCTGCAATCGGGCTTCGGCTTCGGCGCCTTCCTCGCCGCCGCAGTGTGGTATTTCGTCCGCCCCCTCGGGCCGGAAGCCTGGCGGGTGATGTTCCTGGTCGGCGTGCTGCCCGGCTTCCTGGTGCTGATCCTGCGCCGCCGCATCGATGAATCGGCGAGCTGGCTGCAAGCGATGCGCGAGAAGCGCTGGGCGGTGACCGAGCGCGCCGCCGCCGCGCGCAGCCAGAGCCGGCCCTTCACCCTGTTCCAGCTCTTCGCCGATGCCGAGGGCCGCCGCCGCACCCTGCTCGCCTGCCTGATGTCGGTCGGCACCACGATGGGCTGGTGGGGCATCGCCACCTGGATTCCGGGCTTCGTCGGCGGTTTTGCCGCCCATCACGGAATGAGCGGGCCCTACTGGGCGAGTGTCGCCGGCCTCGTCTACACCGCCGGCGCGATCCTCGGCTATCTCGCCTCCGGCTTCCTCGCGGACTGGATGGGCAGGCGGCTCTATCTCGTCTTCCTCTTCGCCGGCGGGCTGGTGATGACGCCCGCGGTCTATCTCTGGTCGCATTCGCTGCCGGCGCTGCTGGCGGCGTCGCTGCTGAACGGGTTCTGGACGCTCGGCGCCTTCGCCTGGTACGCGATCTACCTGCCGGAGCTGTTCGCCACCAATGTGCGCGGCACCGCCTCGGCCTTCGTGTTCAACGCCTCGCGCTTCATCGCCTTTCTCGGCCCGCTGCTGGCGGGCCAGCTGATCGGCGCGCTGGGCGGGCTCGCGCATGTGGCGATGGATTTCTCGGTGATCTACCTGCTCGGCCTCGTCGTCGCTCCGTTCATGCCGGAAACCAGGGGCCACAAACTCCCCGACTGAGGCGCGAGAGGAAGCTTGCCCTGCCGGCACCGGCCGGCAGGGCGTTCCGCCTCAGGCGGCCTGGGGCGCGGCCGTCGCCGGGAGGTCGACCCCGAGCTTCGCCGCCGCCGCGGTAGTCTCGGCCGGCGCGCCGGCGAACTGGTAGCCTTCTTCCAGCAGCTTGGTCGTGTAGCGCCGGTTATACGAGAAGGCGAAGATGAATCCGGCCACTCCGACCGTGAAGATGTTCAGGACAATAAATATCAGCCCGATCATGTAGTCGCCACGAAATAAAGCCGGAAATCCACCAAAGAACAGTGTTGTCCAGCTAAATCCATAAAATCCCTTTTTTGTTACTCCCGTTGCAGGATTTTTCAATAAGATTGTCTTTGCCATAAAATAGTCCTCCTGTATGAGGCGAATTAAATTGTTATTCACTTTTCTGTCAACCAAAATATTATGAATTAGCAATATTTTTAAAAACAAAACCTGACCGTGCAGCCTTGTCCTGATGGTTCCATTCCCGGGTGCATGGTGCGGCGGGGCAAGCCGTCCGGAATCCAGTTTTCATGACAAGCGGCGCCACGCCGCTGCCGATTCGCGCCCGGCGCGGGGATGAAAAATTGGCGGGGAGAAAATGGCGACCCTGGCGTGACTCGAACACGCAACCACCCGCTTAGAAGGCGGGTGCTCTATCCAGTTGAGCTACAGGGCCGTCCGGCACCGACAATCGCCGAATTCGCCGCCGATTGCCAGAGCCCGCGCATCGGCGCCGGGGGCGGGCAGGGCGGATCAGTGCGTCCAGTTCGCCCGCCGGTCGGGGCGGAAATTGTCGGCATAGGCCTTGGGCCGGCGGTGCCGCTCGGTCGGGATTTCGAGGTCGAAGGCGATGCCATGCGTCTCGGCATAGGCGATGGCCTCCTCGCGGGTCGCGAATTTCAGCCGCACCTCGCTCGCCAGCATGTCGCCGCTGCCGTCCAGCCCATCAGCGGGTCGATCCGCTTGGCCATCGCCGGTTCGAATTCCAGCACCCACTCCCTCGTCTTCGCCCAGCCGGACTGCATGGCGCTTTTCGGCGGCAGATAGATTCTGGCGCGGTTCATCGTGAAATGTCTCCCCATCCGTCCGTCTCGGGGCGCCCGGATTCGAACCGGGGGCCTCTTGTACCCAAACAAGCGCGCTACCAGGCTGCGCCACGCCCCGCTCGGACGATCGCTACCTACAGCGCCTGCGAGGTGCGAGGCAAGCGCCTCACTTGCCATCCCCGAATTGCGGCCCGATCACCTTGTCGCCCACATCGATATCGTCCTTCGCGGTGATCCCGCCCTGCAACTCGATCGTCGCCGCCACCTCACATGGCTGGAAATGATCCGCAGGCTCTGCGGCACCGTCTCGTTGGCAATGTGCCTTATCGTCCCGTGCGGCCCGACGAACACCATGTCCAGCGGCACCAGCGTGTTCTTCATCCACATCTCCGAGACCTGCGGCGGGTTCCACGGAAAGATCATCCCCCCATCGGCGGCGACGCTCTTGCGAAACATCAGCCCGATTTCCTGCTGCTTCGGCATCAGCGCTCGCTCCACCTTGAAGACGAACCGCTTGCCATGCTGGTTGACGATGGTGATCGTCTCGGTCGGCAGCTTCGCCTGCGG
>NZ_CAJQZK010000036.1:0-26893 GCF_907164655.1 Acidocella sp. C78 | reverse complement strand
CGGCCAGGTGGTCTTGGAGGCCTCGCTGCGCACATCGCGCAAGAATTTCGCCGGGTTGAACGCCAATGTCAGGTTGCTCCATGAAAACTGCCGAGAATCGCCGCCAGCGCCGGCCCTCGGGGTTCCGGCTGGCAGGGGTGGAGGGTCTCGAACCCCCAGCCTCCGGTTTTGGAGACCGGCGCTCTAGCCAATTGAGCTACACCCCTGCGGCGCGGACTGCCCGCGAACCGCGTGCATCCGTCCGCCTTGCACAACGACCGGGCCCCGCTGTCAAGTGCGGACAAGGGTCCGGATGGTTCAGACTGGAGCGGGTGACGGGAATCGAACCCGCACAGCCAGCTTGGAAGGCTGGAACTCTACCATTGAGCTACACCCGCAACGTGGTCGGGTATAGGCGCAGCGCGCGCCGCCATCAATAGAGCCGCGCGGAACGGGGCCCCGGGCGAGACAAACCGCGCCCGCTTGTCTATGCTGGCGGAATGGTCGCAACCCATGAGGTCTTCAACCAGGCCGGCGAACCACCCGATCACGACGCCTTCACCGCCGATGCCGCCCTTGCCGAAGCGGTCTCCGCCTTCGGCGCCTTCTGGGCAGCCCCCCATCTCGCCGCGGTCGGCGCCCGAATCGGTTCACCCGAACTGCGCGCCCTGGCGCGGGAGGCGAATCGCAACCCGCCCGAACTCGCCGCCTTCGACCGCTTAGGCCACCGCATCGACGAGGTCGCCTACCACCCCGCCTGGCACCGCCTGATGGGCATGATCCGTGCCGACCGCTTCCACAGCCTGGCCTGGACCGAGCCCCGCCCCGGCGCCCATGTCGCCCGCGCCGCCGTGGCCTATCTCTGGGGCCAGGGCGAACCCGGCGTCTGCTGTCCTGCGGCGATGACCTTCGCCGCCGCCGCCGCCCTCGCCCACGCGCCCGACCTGCTCGCCCGCTTCCGCGACCGGATTTTCGCACCTGGCTACGATCCGCGCCCGCTGCCGCCGGCCGAGAAGCCGGCGCTCGGCGTGGCAATGGCGATGACCGAGAAACAGGGCGGCTCCGATCTGCGCCAGACCCGCACTACCGCGACCCGCGCGGGCGATTCGTGGCAGCTGACCGGCCATAAATGGTTCTTCTCGGTCCCCGCCAGCGATCTCTTCCTCACCCTCGCCCGCACCGGCGAGACGATCTCCTGCTTCCTCGCCCAGGGCTGGCGCGACGATGGCAGCCGCAACGCCGTGCGCATCCAGCGGTTGAAGGACAAGCTCGGCAACCGCTCCAACGCCTCCGCCGAGGTCGAGTTCGACGGGCTGGAGGCGGTCATGGTCGGCGCCGAGGGCCGCGGCATCGCCACCATCATCGAGATGGCGCATCTCACCCGCCTCGAATGCGCGCTCGGCGCCGCGGCGCTGATGCGCCAGGCCACCTCGCTCGCTTTGCACCACGCCGCCCATCGCCGCGCCTTCCAGCGCGCCCTGATCGACCAGCCGCTGATGCGCGCCGTCCTCGCCGACATGGCGCTGGAGGCCGAGGCGGCGCTCTGGCTCGCCCTGCGCGCCGCCGCCGCGGCCGACGCCGCCGCGCGCGACCCCGCCGAAGCCGCCCTCGCCCGGATCATCGTCCCGGTCGCGAAATACTGGACCTGCAAGCGCGCCCCCGCCCTGCTTGCCGAGGCGCTGGAATGCCACGGCGGCAACGGCTTCGTCGAGGAACACCCGATCGCCCGACTCTACCGCGAGGCGCCGCTGAACGGCGTCTGGGAGGGGGCCGGCAATATCATCTGTCTCGACGTGCTGCGCGCGCTGACCCGCGCGCCCGAGGCCGCCGCCGCCCTCGCCGCCGAACTCGCCCCCGCCCGTGGTGCTGACACCGCGCTCGATGCGCTGATCGCCGGCGTCGAGGCGATGCTCGAACGCCCCGAAACTGCAGAGCCCGTCGCCCGCCGCCTCGTCGAGCATCTCGCCCTCGCACTCTCGGCCGCACTACTGCTGCGTCACGCCCCGGCTGCCGTCGCCGAGCGCTTCATCGCCGCGCGAATCGTCCATCCCGCCCTGGCCTTCGGCGCCGCCGGCACCACTGGCGGTGATACCGATCTCCTCACCCGCGCCGCCGTCATCCCGGCCGCCTGACCGAACGACTGAAGGAGCGACCGCCGATGCCCGAACCCGTCATCGCCCCCTACGGCACCACGCGCGCCGGCGCGAAGGTGCGGCGGATCACCCTCGCGAATACGGCCGGCATGTCGGTCAGCCTGCTCGACTATGGCGGCATCGTCGAGGAACTCCTGGTCCCCGATCGGCGCGGCCGCCTCGGCAATGTCGTGCTGACCTGCCCCACCCTCGCCGACTACGAGACGAAGAGCCCCTATTTCGGCGCGCTCGTCGGCCGCTACGCCAACCGCATCGCCGGCGCCGCCTTCACGCTCGACGGCGTCCGCCACACCCTGCCGGCCAACGAGGGCGCCAACACCCTGCATGGCGGCCCGGCCGACGGCCCCACGCCCAATTTCAGCCACCGCGTGTGGGATATCGTCGCCGCCACCGGCAGCGCCCTCACCCTCCGCCTGCACAGTCCGGACGGCGAGAACGGCTTCCCCGGCGACCTCACCGTCTACGTCACCTACACGCTGGCGCCGGACAACGCGTTCCGCCTCGACTATGCCGCCCGCGTCGCCGGCCGCGCCACGGTGCTCAACCTGACCAACCACGCCTATTTCAACCTCGCCGGCGGCGGCACCGCGCTCGACCACGAAATTGCCGTCGCCGCCGCGCGCTACCTGCCAGCGGACCCCGCGAACATCCCGACCGGCGCCATCGCCCCGGTTGCCGGCACCTGGCTCGACCTCATGCGCCCGCAGCCGATCGGCGCCACCCGCGCCGGGCTGGATCATTGCTTCGTGCTCGACAAGCCGGAAGGTGTGATCGGACCCGCCGCGCTCCTGCGCGACCCCGTCTCGGGCCGCATCCTCACGGTCGAGACCACCGAGCCCGCCGTGCAGGTCTATGCCGCCGGCAAGCTCGACCTGCCGCCTTACCGCGCGGGCGATGGAATCGCCCTCGAAACCCAGCATTTTCCCGATTCTCCCAACCGCGCAGGCTTCCCCTCCACCAGGCTGGACCCTGGCGAGGCGTTCCGTTCCAGCACCGTCTGGCGCTTCACGACCGACCGGAAAGGAACATGACGGGAACAAATAGTTAATAAATTCTTATCAACTGCGTTGCTGTTATGTTCTCTTCATGCAAAACTCACCCTCGACGGACGGGTCCACACGCCTTAAGATGAATTCGCGTTCAGGTTGCATGATCCGACCGTTCCCCACGCTGCCGCCCCTCACGCTTCAGGAGTTACCGATGGAAAAGAACAAGGCACTCGACGCCGCCCTGGCCCAGATCGAGCGCGCCTTCGGCAAGGGCTCGATCATGCGCATGGGGTCGCGCAGCGAGTCCGAGACGATCGACGTCATTTCCACCGGCTCGCTCGGGCTCGACCTCGCCCTCGGCATCGGCGGCCTGCCGCGCGGCCGCGTGATCGAGATCTACGGCCCGGAATCCTCGGGCAAGACCACGCTCGCCCTGCACGCCGTGGCCGAGGCACAGAAGCGTGGCGGCACCTGCGCCTTCGTTGATGCCGAGCACGCGCTCGACCCGATCTACGCCCGCAAGCTCGGCGTCGATGTCGACAACCTGCTGATCTCCCAGCCCGACACCGGCGAGCAGGCGCTCGAGATCGCCGACACCCTGGTCCGCTCCGGCGCGATCGACGTGCTGGTGGTCGACTCGGTGGCCGCCCTGGTTCCCCGCGCCGAGCTCGAGGGCGAGATGGGCGACAGCCATGTCGGCCTGCATGCCCGCCTGATGAGCCAGGCGCTGCGGAAGCTCACCGGCTCGATCTCCCGCTCGAAAACCCTGGTGATCTTCCTCAACCAGATCCGCCTCAAGATCGGCGTCATGTTCGGCAACCCCGAAACCACCACCGGCGGCAACGCGCTGAAATTCTACGCCTCGATCCGCATGGACATCCGCCGCATCGGCTCGATCAAGGACCGCGAGGAAGTCACCGGCAACCAGACCCGCGTGAAGGTGGTCAAGAACAAGCTCGCCCCGCCCTTCCGCCAGGTCGAGTTCGACATCATGTATGGCGAGGGCATATCCAAGGTCGGCGAATTGCTCGATCTCGGCGTGAAGGCCAGCATCGTCGAGAAATCCGGCGCCTGGTTCTCCTGCGACAGCCAGCGTATCGGCCAAGGCCGCGAGAACGCGAAGCAGTTCCTGCGCGACAATCCCGAGGTCGCCGCCTCGATCGAGCAGCGAATCCGCGCCCAGGCCAATCTGGTCGAGGCCGCGATGATCACCGACGAAACCGAGCCCGAAGCCGCCGAATGACCGCGCCGTAAGCGGCCGTCCCGGAGCCGCGCCTTGATTTCGGCTCGCCCGGTATTTAACAACCCCGTTTATTAACAAAGCTCAGGGTCAATTTATGAAGCGCGCTCTCATCACGGGCATCACCGGCCAAGACGGCGCCTATCTGTCGCAACTCCTCCTCGGCAAGGGTTACGAGGTGTTCGGCGTGATCCGCCGCTCCTCGCATCGCGGTGTCGAGGATCACCGGCTGCGCTGGCTGGGCATCGCCGACCGCGTCACGCTTCTTGATGGCGATCTGGCTGACCTCTCCAGCCTCGTCCGCATCGTCAAGGAGGTCCAGCCCGATGAGGTCTACAATCTCGCCGCCCAGTCCTTCGTCGCCTCGTCCTGGCGTCAGCCGATCCTGACTGCGAACATTACCGCCATCGGCGTCACCCACATGCTCGAGGCGCTGCGCGCGGAGAAGCCGGATGCGCGCTTCTACCAGGCCTCGTCCTCGGAAATGTATGGCCTGATCCAGGAGGAGATGCAGAGCGAGACCACCCCGTTCTATCCCCGCTCCCCCTATGCCGTCGCCAAGCTCTACGGCCACTGGATCACGGTGAACTACCGCGAGAGCTTCGGCATGCACGCCTCCTCCGGCATTCTCTTCAACCATGAAAGCCCGCTGCGCGGCGTGGAGTTCGTCACCCGCAAGGTCACCGACGGCGTCGCCCGCATCAAGCTCGGTCTCGCCACCGAGTTGCGCCTCGGCAATGTCGACGCCAAGCGCGACTGGGGCCACGCCCGCGACTATGTCAAGGCGATGTGGCTGATGCTCCAGCAGGAGACACCTGACGATTATGTCGTCGCCACCGGCCGCACCACCACGGTGCGGGACATGTGCCGGATCGCTTTCGAGCATGCCGGGCTCGACATCGAGCGGCACCTCGTCATCGATCCCGCCTTTTACCGCCCCGCCGAGGTCGACGTGCTGCTCGGCAACCCGGCCAAGGCGCATCGTGCTCTCGGCTGGCAGCCGGAAACCTCGCTCGAGCAGATGATTGTCGAGATGGTCGAGGCCGACCTCGCCCGCCTGCGCGAAACCACGCGCTAGCCTCTACGCGATGGAAGCGCCCACCCGCATCCTGGTCACCGGTGCTGGCGGCTTTGTCGGCCGGCGCCTGTGCGCCACGCTGGCGACCAGCTTCCCTGACGCCACCCTGGTGCCGCTGCGCGCCGACATCACCGATCCGGATGCGGTGGCTGCCGAAATACGCGCCGCGACCCCGGATTCGTGCATCCATCTTGCCGGCATCGCCGCGGTGCCCGCCGCCCGGCAGGATCCGCGGCGCGCCTTCGCCGTCAATCTGGATGGCACGCTCAATCTGGCCCGCGCCCTGCTCGACCACGCGCCGCGCTGCCGCCTCATCCACGCTGGCAGCGCCGACTGCTATGGCGCCAGCTTCCGCACCGGCCTGCCGCTTGACGAGTCCGCTCCGCTCGCCCCGCTCAACACCTATGCCGCGAGCAAGGCCGCAGCCGATCTTGCCCTCGGCGCGATGGCCGCCGAATCCGGGCTGAGGGTGCTGCGCCTGCGTCCGTTCAACCATGTCGGTCCCGGCCAGAGCGAGGCCTTCGCCCTCGGTTCATTTGCCGCCCAGCTTCGCCGCATCGCCGCCGGCGAGGCGCCCGCCGTGCTGCGCGTCGGCAATCTCGACGCCGAGCGCGATTTCCTGCACATCGCGGATGTCACCCGCGCCTATGCTCTCGCCCTGGCCCGGTTCGACGACCTGCCCGACGCGACGATCCTCAACCTCGCCTCCGGCACGCCGCGTCGCCTGCATGACATGGTCGAGGCGATGATCGCCACACTCGGTCTTCCGGTTGCCATCGAGCTGGACCCGGCCCGTCTCCGCCCGAGCGACATTCCGCGCGCCACGGGCAATGCCGATCGCGCCGCCACCCTGCTCGGCTGGCAGCCCACGCACAGCCTGCAGGACATTATCAGCGCCGTGCTGCAATAATCTGATATTAAATTTTTTCGCCCGCTCTCGATGATTTGGCTGTGCCCGCCGCCAGAAGGGCAATCTCGGTAGCGAGCAGCGGCGCCGGCGGATTGGCCAGCCAGCGCGCCGGTTGCGCCACGGCCAAGGCGAGCCTTGCGTGATAGGCAGCGCGCGTCACTTCCATGGCGCCGAACCGGGCCAGATGCGCGGTCAGAAACTGCGTGTCCAGCAGCGTAAACCCACCGAGCCGCAACCGCGCCACCAGATGCGCCAGCGCCAGCTTCGATGCGTCGCGCTCGCGCGAGACCATGCTCTCGCCGAAAAATGCCCCGCCGATCGCCAGCCCATAAAGCCCGCCAACCAGCGAGCCATCCCGCCATACTTCGACGCTGTGAGCATGGCCGCGCTCGTGGAGTTCGATGAAAAGTCGCTCGATTCCGGCATTGATCCAGGTTTCCGTCCGTCCCGGCGCCGGTGCCGCGCAGGCGGCGATCAGCGCCGGAAAATCTCGGTCGGCGACGATCTCGCAGGGCGTCGCCCGCAGCGTGCGGGCCAGTCGCCGCGGCAGATGGAATGCCTCGAGTGGCAGCACCCCGCGCCGGTCCGGATCGAGAAAATGCAGCGTCGCTGAATCCCGCCGCTCCGCCATTGGAAACAGGCCGAGCCGGTAGGCGCGCAGCAGCAGGTCGGCGGTCAGCTCGGCGTCATGCGGGGCCATGACCGATGATGTCCTGAAACGCACGGCGCGACAACCGTGCCCTTGTCGACCCCGCCCCTTCGTGTTCCCGCTATGTTCAGGTGGATCGCAAGGCCCTCGCAACACATCGACAGATGCCTCGGCGATGCCTTCACCTGACATGCGGATGACATTGCCGCAACCCTGCGGTATGGCAAAGTCAGAACCATGTCTCAGGAATGACCGGCCGCTCCATGACCTCCAGCAACGACATCCGCGCAACCTTTCTCGACTTCTTCGCCCGCAACGGCCACGAGGTGGTGCCCTCGGCACCGCTGGTGCCGCGCAACGACCCGACGCTGATGTTCGTCAACGCCGGCATGGTGCCGTTCAAGAACGTCTTCACCGGCCATGAGCACCGGCCCTATGTCCGCGCCGCATCCTCGCAGAAATGCGTCCGCGCCGGCGGCAAGCACAACGATCTCGACAATGTCGGCTACACCGCCCGGCACCACACCTTCTTCGAGATGCTCGGCAATTTCTCCTTTGGCGACTATTTCAAGGATGTCGCGATCGAGAACGCCTGGACGCTGCTGACCCGCGACTTCGGCCTGCCGAAGGAAAAACTCCTCGTCACCGTCTACCACGAGGACGACGAGGCCGCCTCGCTCTGGAAACGGATCGCCGGATTGCCGGACGGGAAAATCATCAGGATCGCGACCGACGACAATTTCTGGCGCATGGGCGATACCGGCCCCTGCGGCCCCTGCTCGGAAATCTTCTACGATCACGGCCCGTCCATTCCCGGCGGCCCGCCCGGCAGCCCGGACGAGGATGGCGACCGCTTCATCGAGATCTGGAACCTCGTCTTCATGCAGTTCCTCGAAGAGCCGGCCGGCGTGCGCAACCCGCTGCCCCGCCCCTCGATCGACACCGGCATGGGCCTGGAGCGCTTCGCCGCCATCCTCCAGGGCAAGCACGACAACTACGATACCGACACGCTGCGCGCCCTCATCCTCGCCTCGGCCGAGGTCTCCCACACCGATCCCGACGGCGCGCACAAGGTCAGCCACCGCGTCATCGCGGATCATCTCCGCGCCACTTCCTTCCTGATCGCCGATGGCGTGCTGCCCTCGAACGAGGGCCGCGGCTACGTGCTGCGCCGGATCATGCGCCGCGCCATGCGCCACGCCCACCGGCTCGGCATGCGCGAACCCTTCATCTACCGCCTGGTCCCCGCCCTCACCCGGCAGATGGGCGTCGCCTTCCCCGAACTCCCCCGCGCCGAGGCCCTGATCGTCGAGACGCTGAAACTGGAAGAGCAGAAATTCGCGGTCATGCTCGAACGCGGCCTCTCGCTCCTTGAGGATGAGGTGCAGAAACTCGGCTCGGGCGAGAAACTCCCGGGCGCGGTCGCCTTCAAGCTCTACGACACCTACGGCTTCCCGCTCGACCTGACGGAGGATGCGCTGCGCGAACAGCGTCGCGGCCTCGACCATGACGGCTTCACCGCCGCCATGGCGGAGCAAAAGGCCCGCGCCCGCGCCGCCTGGGCCGGCTCCGGCGATGCCGCGACCGAAACCGTCTGGCTCGACCTGCGCGACCGCCTCGGCGGCACCGAGTTCCTCGGCTACTCGACCGAGGAGAGCGATGCGAGCCTCCTCGCCGTGGTGGTGGCCGGCGCCCCCGCCGGCCGCGCCGAGGCCGGGCAGGAGGTCGCCCTCATCCTCAACCAGACGCCCTTCTACGCCGAAAGTGGCGGCCAGGTCGGCGACACCGGCACGCTCACCGCCCCCGGTGTCACCATCCGCGTCACCGACACCCAGAAAAAGGCCGGCGACCTCTTCGTCCATTACGGCACGATCGAGGAAGGTGAGATCGCCCCCGGCGACTCCCTCCATGCCGAGGTCGATCACGCCCGCCGCGGCGCCATCCGCGCCCACCATTCGGCGACCCACCTGCTGCACGAGGCGCTGCGCCGCGCTCTCGGACCGCATGTGACGCAGAAAGGCAGCCTGAACGCGCCGGACCGGCTGCGCTTCGACATCTCCCAGCCCCGCCCGGTGACGGGGGCGGAACTGCGCGCCGTCGAGCGCGAGGTCAACGCCCGCATCCGCGAGAACGCCGCGGTCGAAACCAGGCTGATGACGCCGGACGAGGCGGTGAAGCGCGGTGCTATGGCCCTGTTCGGCGAGAAATACGGCGATGAGGTGCGCGTCGTCTCGATGGGCGCCGGCGATGGCGACAAGTCGGCCTATTCGATCGAACTGTGCGGCGGCACCCATGTCGGCCGCACCGGCGATATCGGCGCCTTCCGCATCCTCGCCGAATCGGGTGTCGCCGCCGGCATCCGCCGCATCGAGGCGGTGACGGGCGAAGCCGCCCTCGCCGCCACCGAGGCCGAGGCCGACCTGCTGGAAGAGGCCGCCGCCGCGCTCAAGGTCGCCCCCGCCGAACTTCCAGGCCGTATCGCAGCCCTGATCGAGGAGAAAAAGCGCTTCGAGCGGCAGGTCGCCGAGCTGCAGCGCAAGCTCGCCACCGGCGGCGCCGCGTCCGAGATCGAGGAGGTGGCCGGCATCAAGTTTGCCGCCCGCAATCTCGGCGAGGTCTCGCCGCGCGACCTGAAATCGCTGGCGGATTCCATCCTGAAATCGATGGACTCTGGCATCGCCGCCCTGGTTTCCACCGCCGAGGGCAAGGCGAGCATCGTCGTCGCCGTCTCGCCGGATCTCACCGACCGCTTCAACGCCGTCACCCTGGTCCGCACCGCTTCGGAAGCGGTCGGCGGCAAGGGCGGCGGCGGTCGGCCGGACATGGCCCAGGCCGGCGGCCCGGATGGCGGCAAAGCCGACGACGCCCTCGCCGCGATCCGCGCATCCATCGGCGGCTAGAGCATCATCCGATCGGATGGAGTCATCTGAGTGGATAAAGATGCTCTGGTTATCGACAAGATAGAACCCGTTCCGATCCAGAAGGATCGGAACGGGTTCTAACCGCCGAGGGGAGAGCAATAAATCAGCCGATCGACATCAGGCTGGCATTACCCCCCGCCGCCGCGGTGTTGACGCTGATCGACTGCTCCTCGAGGAGGAATTCGAGCGGATAATCCCACTCGGAATGGTCCTCCGCCGGCAGGGCGTGGACCGGCACGATCGGCCCGTCCCGCTCCGCCAGCGCCATTTGCAGCGCGATCAGCGCGTCGCGATGCCCCTCGAACAGCACGGCGTGGAATTCCGCCCGCGCCACCGAACCCTCCGGCGCGATCGCCGGGCGGATCGCCGCCGGCAACCGGGCAAGGTCAGAATCGACCCCGGCGCACAGCACCAGCGGCGCATTGCCGGTGGCAAGGCAGGCGGCGATCTGCCGCCACATGCCCTCGGGGCTCGCCGCCCGGCAGAGCACAAGCCCCTTCGGCTTCAGCCGCAACGTATTCTGCTCGCCCACCGGACCCGGCAGTTCGGCATCGCGGAACGCCGCCGTTGCATAGCGCAGCGCCGGCGCGGTCTCGATCCCCTGCTCCCGCATCCACCCGATCAGCGTCGCCAGCGCCGGCGGGACCTCGCCGGCGCCATGCGGCATTGGCCGCCGCGCCAGCAGCCGGCGCAGGTAGAATGGCCCGCCCGCCTTCGGCCCGGTGCCCGACAGCCCATGCCCGCCGAAGGGCTGCACGCCGACCACGGCGCCGACGATGTTGCGGTTGACGTAGATATTGCCCGCCTCGGCCTTGCCGATCGCCTGTGCGATCGTCTCGTCGATCCGGCTATGCACGCCGAAGGTCAGCGCATAGCCCAGCGCGTTCACCGCCTCGATCATCGCATTCCGCTGCTCGCGGCGATAGCGCACCACATGCAGCACCGGCCCGAACACCTCGCGCTCCAGCGCCGAGGGATGGTCGATTTCGATCATCGTCGGCGCCACGAACCAGCCAGCTTCGGTTTCCGGCGGCAGCGACACCGAGAAGACCTTGTGCCCCCGCCCTTCCATCGCAGCGACATGGGCGCGGATATTGTCCCGCGCCTCCCGCGTGATCACCGGGCCGACATCGCTCGACAGCCGGTCCGTTGCCCCCAGAGTGAGTTCCTCCATCGCGCCGCGCAGCATGGCGAGCAGCGCATCGGCGATGTCGTCCTGCACCAGCAGGATGCGCAGCGCCGAGCAGCGCTGCCCGGCGGAATCGAAGGCCGAGGTCACGATATCGCCCACCGCCTGTTCCAGCAGCGCCGAGGAATCGACCAGCATCGCGTTCTGCCCGCCGGTCTCGGCGATCAGCGGCACGGGCATGCCGTGAGGGTCGAGGCGCCGCGCGAGCGTGGCCTGGATCAGCCTTGCCACCGCGGTCGAGCCGGTGAACACCACGCCGCAGACCCTGGCATCCTCGACCAGCGCGGCCCCGGTCCGCCCATCGCCCGGCAGCAGCTGCACCGCATCCGCCGGGACGCCCGCCTCGTGCAGGATCCGCACGCCCTGGGCGGCGATCAGCGGGGTTTCCTCAGCCGGCTTGGCGAGCACCACATTGCCGGCGGCGAGTGCGGCGACCACCTGGCCGGTGAAGATGGCGAGCGGGAAGTTCCACGGGCTGATCGCCGCCACCACGCCGAGCGGGCGATGCGTCTCGTTGTCGAACCCGTCCTGCAACTGGCCCGCGTAATAGCGCATGAAATCGACCGCCTCGCGCACCTCGCCGATCGCCGCCGGGAGCGACTTGCCGGCCTCGCGCACGATCAGCCCGACCAGCGCGGTCATGCGGTGTTCGAGCAGGTCGGCGGCGCGGAGCAGGATCGCGGCGCGCTCGGCGGCAGGCGTCGCCTGCCAGATCGGCGCCATGGCGGCGGCGCGGGCGAGAGCGGCGCCGACCGCGCCCTCATCCGGCTCGATGACGGTGCCGACGCGGTCGGCCGTATTCGCGGGGTTGACCACGGCCCGGCCCGGCGCGGCCGGATCGGCGTCCGGCGGGGCGGCGCGCCAGTCCTGTTCGAGGCTCGCCAGCAGCGCCGAGCCGAGCGAGGCGAGGCGCTGCTCGCTTGAGAGGTCGAATCCGGCGGAATTGCGCCGCGCGCCCAGGATCTCGCTTGGCAGCGCGATTTTCGGATGCGGCGCGCCAAGCGGCTCGATCTTCCTTGCCGCGGCGACCGGGTCCTCGATCAGCGCCTCGACCGGCACGCGATGATCGGCGAGGCGATTGACGAAGGAGGTGTTGGCGCCGTTCTCCAGCAGCCGGCGCACGAGATAGGCCAGCAGCGTCTCATGGGTGCCGACCGGCGCGTAGATCCGGCAGGGCCGGTCGAGCTTCTGCTGGCCGACGACTTCCTCATACAGCGGCTCGCCCATGCCGTGCAGGCACTGGAACTCGTAGTCCCCCACCTCGAAAGCTGGCCCGGCGAGGGCGTGGATGCTCGCCAGCGTCAGCGCGTTATGCGTCGCGAATTGCGGGAAGATCTCGGTGCGCGACGCCAGCATCGCCCGCGCGCAGGCGAGATAGGACAGGTCGGTGTGGATCTTGCGGGTGAAGACCGGGAAGCCTTCCAGCCCGTCGAGCTGGGCGCGCTTGATCTCGCTGTCCCAGTAGGCGCCCTTGACCAGCCGAACCATCAGCCGGTGGCGGCTGCGGCGGGCGAGGTCGATCAGGAACTCGATCACCGAGCGCGCGCGCTTCTGGTAGGCCTGCACCACGAAGCCGATGCCGTTCCAGCCGGCGAGGCCCGGCTCGAAGCAGAGACCTTCCAGCAGGTCGAGCGAGAGGTCGAGCCGGTCGGCTTCCTCGGCGTCGATGTTGATGCCGATATCGTAGCGGCGGGCCAGCAGGGCCAGCGCCTTGAGCCGCGGCGCCAGCTCCTCCATCACCCGGGCGCGCTGGGCGCGGCCGTAGCGCGGGTGCAGCGCCGAGAGCTTCACCGAAATGCCGGGGCCGCGATAGATTCCCTTGCCGCCCGAGGCGGCGCCGATCGCGTGGATCGCCTGTTCGTAATCGCGATAGTAGCGCGCGGCGTCGGCGGCGGTGAGTGCCGCCTCGCCCAGCATGTCGTAGGAATAGGCGAAGCCCTTCGCCTCGCGCTTGCGGGCATTGGCCAGCGCCTCGCCGATGGTGCGGCCCATGACGAACTGCTCCCCCATCAACCGCATCGCGATGTTCACGCCGCGGCGGACAACCGGCTCGCCGCCGCGGGCGAGCAGCCGGCTCAGCGCCGAGGACAGGCCGGCCTCGCTCGCGGTCGCGTTCAGCCTGCCGGTGAGCAGCAGTCCCCAGGTGGCGGCGTTGATAAAGACCGACTTGTTGCCGCCGAGATGGCTCTGCCAGTCGCCGGCGCCGATCTTGTCGCGGATCAGGGCGTCGCGCGTCGCGGCGTCAGGGATGCGGAGCAGCGCCTCGGCGAGGCACATCAGCGCGATGCCCTCGTGGCTGGACAGCGCGTATTCCTGCAGCAGCGTCTCGACCATGCCGGCATTGCGGCGGGCGCGCAGCGCGGTGACGAGATTGGTCGCGGTCGCCCGCGCCTGTTTCGCGGCGGCGGCGGGCAGGGTCGCGCCCTCGATCAGCCCGGCGATCGCGTCGGTTTCCGGGATTCGGTAGGCGGCGGTGATCGCGGCGCGCAGCACCGTCTGCGGCTGCACGTCCTGGACGAATTCGAGGAAGGGCACGGCGGCGGGCGCATCGTCCTCGGCGGTGGCGGCGGCGTCGAGCGCCTCGCCGCGTTCGAGCCGCTCGAGCCCCGCGAGAATGAGCTGCTTGGCGAGGTGATGCGTCGTCCGCCCCTCGCGCTCGGCCAGGGCGCGGAGCCGGGTGCGGACCTGATCGTCGAGCTTGACCCCCATCGTGCTGACAGCCATCGCCGTTCCTCCTGTTTGGGTTGCACCTGCGATGGAAAGCGAGTTACACCTTTTGTCGAAAAAGGTGCAACCAAATTCGTCGCTGCGGTGCACCCTATGGCGGCAGACCGTATTTCCGCTAGAAACGAACCGTCATGACGTTGCAGCGCAGCCAGATCCGCATCGCGGTCAATTTCGTGCTTGACGGTCTGCTGGCCGCGCTGGCGGTCATCGCCGCCTGCTGGCTTGCCGATCCGGCGAAACCGATGCCCTCGCCGCCGATCCTCCCACTTGCCGGGTCGGCGGCGATCTGGCTGATCGGCGTGCCGTTCGGCCTTCCCCGGCAGCACTGGCGTTTCACTGCCATGCCAGATGCGGTCGCGGTGCTGGCGAGTGCGATCTCCGCCGCGTTGCTGATCGTGCTGCTGCTTGTCGGCGTCGGCGCGAGGATGCCCTCGGCGAGCTATCCGCCGCTGCTGATCATTACGCTGGCCCTCGCGCTGCTGGCGCCGCGCGTGCTCTACCGGATGGCGCGCAGCCGCCGCGAGGTGCTGTCGGACGATGCCGAGACCGCGCTGCTGCTCGGCGATGGCGAGGGCGCCGAACTGTTCCTCGCCGCCCTTTCGCGCGAAAGCCAGCAGCGCTACCGGGTCATCGGCGTGCTGTCCGGTTCGGGGCGGGAAACCGGGCGACGCATTCATAATGTGCCGATTCTCGGCGAGGTGAGCGGGCTGGCGGCGGCGCTCGACCGCCTGGCCGAGGCCGGGCAGATGCCGGCCGTGCTGGTGGTGGCGAGCCGCGAACTCGTCGGCCCGGCGCTGCGCGACATCATGGACGAGGCCGAGCGCCGCGGCATCCGCACCGCCCGCGCGCCGCGGCCCACCACGCTCTCGCCCACCACGCCGGGCGAGCCTGAGACCGCGCTGCGCCCGATCGCCATCGAGGACCTGCTCAACCGCCCGCAGGTCGCGCTCGACCGCGAGGGCATGGCGAGGATGATCCAGGGGCGCTGCGTGCTGGTCACCGGCGCCGGCGGCTCGATCGGCTCGGAACTGGCCCGCCAGGTCGCGGGGTTCGGGCCGGCGCGGCTGGTCCTGCTCGATTCAAGCGAGTTCGCGCTGTGGCAGATCGATCTTGAACTGTCGGAACTCGTGCCCGGCCTCGCGCGTGCGGCGGTGATCGCCGATGTGCGCGATCGCGCGCGGATCGAGGCGCTCTGCGCCGCGTGGCGGCCGGACCTCGTCTTTCACGCGGCGGCTTTGAAACATGTGCCGATCGTCGAGGCCAACCCGCTGGAGGGAATCGCCACCAACGCGCTCGGCACCCGCAACGTGGCGGATGCCGCGCGCGCCGCCGGCGCCGGGCTCATGGTGCTGATCTCGACCGACAAGGCGGTGAATCCCTCCTCGGTGATGGGGGCGTCGAAACGGCTGGCGGAGATGTATGCCCAGGGGCTCGACGTCGCGGCGCGGCGGCAGGAGGGGATGCGGATCGTGACCGTGCGGTTCGGCAACGTGCTGGGCTCGACCGGCTCGGTGGTGCCGCTGTTCCGCCGCCAGCTCGCCCGCGGCGGGCCGCTGACGGTCACGCATCCCGACATGCGGCGCTATTTCATGACGGTGCGCGAGGCGGTTTCGCTCGTGCTGCAGGCCGCCGTGGTCGGCCGCTCGGACGCGGCGCTGCCGGTCGCACAGGGCGGGATCTTCGTGCTCGACATGGGCGAGCCGGTGAAGATCGTTGATCTGGCGCGGCAGATGATCCGCCTTGCCGGACTCAGGCCCGATCTCGACATCCCGATTAGCTTCACCGGGCTCAGACCGGGGGAAAAACTGTTCGAGGAGCTGTTCCACGGCGCCGAACGACCGATCGAGACCGGGTTTCCCGGCCTGCTGATGGCCGCCCCCCGCGTGGCCGATGCCGCGCTGGTCGGCCGCGCCTTCGACGAGCTCGCCGCCCTGATCCAGCGCGGCGAGACCGCCGTCGCCCTCGCGGCGCTGGCAAGGCTGGTGCCCGAGTTCGGCGCGCAACCCCTCGCCGCGGCGGGCCCGACCGGCTAGAGAACGCCGATGGACACCGATCTTCCCCCGATTCCGTTTCTCGATCTCAAGGCGCAGCAGGCGCGGCTCGGCCCCGGCCTGCGGACGCGGATCGACGCCGTGCTGGCGCATGGCCAGTTCATCCTCGGCCCCGAAGTCACCGAGCTGGAGCAGCGCCTCGCCGCGTTCTGCGGGGCGGCGCATTGCGTCAGCGTGAGTTCAGGCACCGACGCGCTGCAGATCGCGATGATGGCGGAGGGGATCGGACCGGGTGATGCCGTGTTTCTGCCGGCCTTCACCTATACCGCGACCGCCGAAGTGCCGCTGCTGCTGGGTGCTACGCCTGTCTTCGTCGATATCGACCCGGCGACGTTCCAGATCGATCCCGCGCATCTGGAGGCGCGGATCGATGCCGTGAGCGCGGCCGGATTGCTGCGGCCGCGAGCGGTGGTCGGGGTCGATCTGTTCGGGCAGCCAGCACCCTGGCCGGCGCTGCGCGACATCGCCGCCCGGCACGGGCTGTTCACGCTGGATGACTGCGCCCAGGCCTTCGGCGCCGCCCTCGGCGGCGAGCGCCTCGGCCGTGCCGCGGATGCCACGGCGACCAGCTTCTTCCCCTCGAAACCGCTCGGCGCCTATGGCGATGGCGGCGCGCTGTTCACCGAGAGCGACGAGCGCGCGGCGCTGTACCGCTCGCTGCGCACCCATGGCGAGGGGACGACGCGCTACGACGTGCAGCGGATCGGCATGAACGGACGGCTGGACACGTTGCAGGCGGCCGTGCTGCTCGCCAAGCTCGACGTGTTCGAGGCCGAGCTGGCGCGGCGGGAGACGATCGCCCGACGGTATGACGAGGCGCTGGTCTCGGCGTTCGTCACCCCGATCCGCGTGCCGGAGAGTTCGAGCGCCTGGGCGATCTATGCGGTGCTGCTGCGCGACGGCGCGGCGCGCGAGGCGATGCAGGCGCGGCTGCGGGCGCGCGGCGTGCCGAGTGCGGTGTATTACCGAAGCCGCTGCATCACCAGCCGGCCTATCGCGCAGCACATGACGGTACGGCGCTGCCCGTTTCCGAGGATGTGGCGACGCGGATCATGGCGCTGCCGCTGCATCCCGATCTCGACGACGCGCAGGTGGCGCGGGTGATCGAGGCCTGTCTCGAAGGGGCAGCCAATGCCGCGGGGTGACCTGTTTCCCGAGGTCGGCCCGTATCAGACGGGGTCTCTGCCGGTCGGCGACGGGCATGTGATCTACTGGGAGCAGGTGGGCAATCCGCGCGGCCGTCCGGTGCTGTTCCTGCATGGCGGGCCGGGCGCCGGCGCGGGCGCGGTCCACCGGCGCTTCTTCGACCGGCGTTCTGGCGGGTGGTGATCTTCGACCAGCGCGGCGCCGGGCGCTCGACGCCGCTGGGCAGCCTGGAGCGGAACACGACGCCGGCGCTGATCGAGGATATCGAGGCGCTGCGCGAGCATCTCGGCATCAGGCAGTTCCTGCTGTTCGGCGGCTCCTGGGGCTCGACCCTCGCGCTGGCCTATGCCCAGTCGCATCCCGAGCGGGTGATGGGGATGGTGTTGCGCGGCATTTTCCTCGGCCGGCCGAGCGAGGTTGACTGGTTTCTTGAAGGGATCGCCCGCTTCTTTCCCGACGCGCATGCGGCGCTGGTGAACTTCCTGCCCGAGGCGGAGCGCGGTGACGTGCTGGGGAGTTATTTCCGCCGGCTCTGCGATCCCAATCCGGCCATTCACCTGCCGGCGGCACAGGCCTGGTCGGTCTATGAGGGATCGTGCTCGACGCTGCTGCCAAGCTACGAGACGGTCAGCGCCTTCGCGCAGGACCGCACCTCGCTCGGGCTCGCGCGGATCGAGGCATATTATTTCCTCAACAACCTGTTCCTGCCGCCGGACGGGTTGCTGGCCGGTATGGAGCGTCTGGCCGGCGTGCCGGGCGAGATCGTGCAGGGTCGCTACGACATGATCTGCCCGCCGAATTCCGCCTTCGACCTCGCGGCAGCCTGGCCGGCCGCGCGGCTGACGGTGGTTCCGGATGCCGGACACTCAGCGCTGGAGCCGGGCATTCGCGCGGCGCTGCTGGCCGGGCTGGAGCGGGTCCGTAATCTGACCTGAGTTTGCCCCACAGGTCACTTCGGGCTTTAACCGGGTCCGGAGCGCAGCTTTGCCCCGAATTTGCCCGCATCGGGCGATACAATACGACGAATGGCAAGGAGACACGATATGGCGCGGGGACGGCGCGCGGTTCTGGGAGCGATGATGGGGGCGCCGCTCGCGGCACGGGCCTCCGACATTACGGCCATTCCACTCGCCATCACGATGGGCACCGGGCAGCCGGGCGGCGGATTTTCGGTCTATGGCCAGGCCTGGGGACAGGCGGCGCAGAAATCGGCGCGGATGTCTCTGTCCTATCGCGCCTCCGGCGGCAGTGCCGCGAATGTGCTGCTGGTGGAACAGAACGCGGCACAGCTCGGCCTCGTGGTGCTCGCCGTTGCCAACCAGGCCTGGGCTGGCCGGGGGACATGGACCAGCGGCGTGAAGTTGCAGGGGTTTCGAGCCCTGTTCCCGATTTGCGGCGCGAGCCTGCAGATTTTCGCCCCGGCAAGATCCCGCATCCGTCGGCTGCGTGACCTTGCCGGAAAAGTGATCGGCGTCGGGCCGGCAGGCGGCGCTGGCGCGGTTCTGGCCCTCCCGGCGCTCGCTGCCGCCGGAATCAGGCCCCGGCTGGCGATCGAGGGGCTCTATGGCGAGCAGATCGACCTGCTGCATCGCGGGCGGCTCGACGCCTGCGCGTTCTTCGGCATCACCCCTTTGCCGGCGGTGCGCGAGGCCGCCGCGCGGGGCGGCTTCAACCTGATCGGCTTCGCGCATGACGAGATCACGGCGGCGGCAAAAGCGCTGCCGGGCATCGGCGCCGCGGTGATCGGGCGGCATACGCTACCCCATTTGTCCGCTCCCGTGGCGACGATCGGCTCCGAAGCCATCGCCATCGGCGCGGTGAGCCTGCCGGGGAGCATTGCCGGCGCGGTGACGACGACGGCGATGCTCCACCGGACGGAATTGCTGCGCGGGCTGCCCGGCAGCGGCCCTGCGCGGCTTGGCCCGGACTGGATCGACCGCAGCTCGCCCGTACCCTTTCACCCCGGCGCGGCGGCGGCATTGCGCAAGGTGGGGCTCGGCGTGCCGGATGCGCTCATCCGCGGCTAGAGCACTTTCCGATCCATCAGGGTCGGATGTAGTTCATTATGTCATTGGCATATCCGGGCGTCGGTTCCCCATCGGGTGACGCTTCGGCCCCCTTCATACGATTCTTGAGCGGACCCGTTCGATGCGAAGACTGATCATGACCGCGGTTGCCCTGAGCCGACGCCACGCGCGCTCGGTGATCGCGGCCTATCTCGCCGCCATCGTACTGGGGCTCGCCTACACCGCGACGCATCTCGGCATCGACACCAATACCGATCACCTCTTCGCGGCCAGCCTGCCCTGGCGGCAGGAGCAGATGAAATTCGACAAGGCGTTTCCGCAGTTCCAGAACCTCATTGTCGCGGTGGTGCGCGCCGATGTGCCGGAAACCGCGGATGCGGCGGCAAGGGCGCTCGCCGCGAAGGTGGCGGCAGACAAGGTTCATTTCCACGACGCCACGCGCCCCGGCACCGGCAGTTTCTACGACCGCGACGGGCTGCTGTTGCTGCCCGAGACCCAGCTCGCGACATTGCTGAACGCGATCGTGATCGCGCAGCCTTTTCTCGGCCAGCTCTCGGCCGATCCCTCCGCCGCCGGGCTGTTCAAGGCGCTCGACCTGATGGCGGTGGGCGTTGGCGCCGGGCAGGCCAATCTTGCCCCGTACCGCGCCCAGCTCGACACGTTCCGCAAGGCGCTCGCCGCCGCCGCCGCGGGCCACGCAACGCCGCTGTCATGGCAATCGCTGCTGATGCCGGGGGTGGCGGCCGAGCAGGGCGATGTGCGTTTCGTGCTGATCCATCCGGTGCTCGATCATGGCGCGCTGCAACCCGGCGGGGTGGCGACGGCGGCGCTGCGGCGGATCATCGCCGGACTGCCGGAGGTGAAGGATGGCGCGGCGCGGATCAGCTATACCGGGCAGATACCGCTCTCGGACGAGCAATTCGCGAGCCTGACCCAGGGGATGGTGGCCGGCCTGCTGATCAGCACAGCGCTGATCACGCTCTGGCTCGTGCTGGCGGTGCGGTCGTGGCGGATGATCGTGCCGATCCTCGCCACGCTGCTGGCCGGGCTGGCACTGACGATCAGCTTCGCTGCCCTCGCCATCGGCACGCTGAACCTCATTTCGGTCGCCTTCGCGATTCTGTTCGTCGGGCTCGCGGTCGATTTCGCCATCCAGTTCTGCGTGCGGCTGCGCGACGTGCGCCACCGGGTGGACGATCCGGCGCTGGCGCTGATCGGCGCCGCCGACGAGGCGGGGCTGCAGATCGCGCTGGCCGCCGGGGCGACCGCCTGCGGCTTTCTCGCTTTCGTGCCGACCAGCTTCGTCGGCGTGGCGGAGTTGGGGCTGATCGCCGGCATCGGCATGGTGATCGCCTTCTTCTGCACGATCAGCTTCCTGCCAGCCCTGCTGGCCTTCACCCGGCCGCGCGGCGAGGCGGAACGGATCGGCTTTCCGATCGGCGACTGGGCCGATGGCACACTGCGCCGCCATGGCCGCGTGGTGCTCGGCGTGTTCGCCGCAATCGCCCTCGCCGGGATTCTTGCGGCCGCGACGCTGCAATTCGACGCCAACCCGCTCGATACCCAGAACCCCAATACCGAGGCGATGCGGACGTTGCAGTCCCTGCTCGGAAAATCGGTAACGAATCCTTTCTATATCAACGTCCTGGCGAAGGATGTTGGGGAGGCGCGCGATCTTTCGGCGCGGCTTGGCAAGCTGCCCGAGGTGGCGCAGGTCATTTCCGGGGCAACCTTCGTGCCGCTGCACCAGAGCGCCAAGCTCGGCATGATCCGGCAGACCCAGGACATTCTCGCGCCGAGCCTTGCCACGGGCACGCCGCCGGCAGTGACGCCGCAGCGCCTGCGCGCGGCGGCGGCACAGGCGGCGGCGGCCATCGCCTCGGTAGAGAGCAAGCTGCCAAAGACCTCGCCGCTGCGCGGGATCGGCGCCGCGCTGGCGCAGCTGAAATCGGCTCCCGACGCGCGGGTGATGGCGATGAACGCCGCCCTCACCCGCTATCTACCGGATGCGCTGAAGCGGCTGAACCAGGCGCTCTCGGCGCGGGAGATCACCGCGACGAACCTGCCGGCCTCGGTAAAGCGCGACTGGTTCCTACCGGATGGCGCGGTGCGGGTGCAGGTGATCCCGACCGCGGCGGCGCAGCGCTCGGCGGGGCTGTGGCGCTTCGTGCGGGCGGTGGAGACGGTGGTGCCGGTCGCCGCCGGGCCGGCCGCGACCACCGTGGCGACGGCGGATACGATTCTCGGTGCCTTCCGCGAGGCCGCGGCGCTGGCCGCCGTCGCGATCGCGCTGATTCTGATGCTGTTTCTCCGCTCGGCGCGGGATTCGGCGCTGGTGGTGCTGACCCTGGCGCTGTCGGCCTTTCTGACCGCGCTGTTCGCGCATCTCGCAGGGCTGCAGCTGAACTACGCGAACATCATCGCCCTGCCGCTGCTGCTCGGGGTCGGCGTATCGTTCAACGTGTATTTCGTGATGAACTGGCGCGACGGGATGAAACATTTGCTGGGCTCGGCTACGGCGCGGGCGGTGCTGTTCTCGGCGCTGACCACCGGCACCGCCTTCGGCTCGCTCGCGGCCTCGCGCGATCGTGGCACGGCGAGCCTTGGCGAATTGCTGCTGCTGAGCCTGGTGGCGGTGCTGATCGCCACTTTCGTGTTCCTGCCCGCGCTGCTCTCCCTGCTGCCGCGACGCGAATGACGCTTGAAAAGCGCAGCCTGTCGCTCTCGGGGCATCGGACCAGCGTGGCGCTAGAGCCGGAATTCTGGGCGGCGCTGGAGGCGGCGGCGGCGCGGCGCGGCGTGGCGCTCGGCACGTTGGTCGGCGAGGTGGACGCATCGCGCGACCCCGAACGCCCGCTCGCCTCGGCGCTGCGGGTGTTCGCCCTGATCGCCGGAGGGTAGCGCGGCATCTTCCCTGACCCTATAGTAATCGGCAAAATTGCCAGACTGGAAACGAGACACCATGCCCCAATACCGTTCCCGCACCTCCACCCACGGCCGCAACATGGCGGGCGCCCGCGCGCTCTGGCGCGCGACCGGCATGGGCGATGCGGATTTCGGCAAGCCGATCATCGCCATCGCCAATTCCTTCACCCAGTTCGTGCCCGGTCATGTGCACTTGAAGGATCTGGGCCAGCTCGTCGCCCGCGAGATCGAGGCCGCCGGCGGGGTGGCGAAGGAGTTCAACACCATCGCCGTCGATGACGGGATCGCCATGGGCCATGGCGGGATGCTGTATTCGCTGCCCTCGCGCGAACTGATCGCCGATGCGGTGGAATACATGGTCAACGCCCATTGCGCCGACGCGCTGGTCTGCATTTCCAACTGCGACAAGATCACGCCGGGCATGCTGATGGCGGCGATGCGGCTGAACATCCCGACCATCTTCGTCTCGGGCGGGCCGATGGAGGCGGGCAAATACATCGCCGATGGCGAAACCAAGGCCGCCGACCTGATCACCGCCATGGTCGTCGCCGCCGACCCGACCAAGACCGACGAGCAGGCCGCGGTAATGGAACGCTCCGCCTGCCCGACCTGCGGTTCGTGCTCGGGCATGTTCACCGCCAATTCGATGAACTGCCTGACCGAGGCGCTCGGCCTCGCGCTGCCGGGCAACGGCTCGCTGCTCGCCACCCACGCCGACCGCAAGCGGCTGTTCGTCGAGGCCGGATGGCAGATCGTCGATCTCGCCCGGCGCTATTACGAGCAGGACGACGAGGGCGTGCTGCCGCGCCGTATCGGCGGGTTCAAGGCGTTCGAGAACGCGATGTCGCTCGATATCGCGATGGGCGGCTCGACCAATACGGTGCTGCATCTGCTCGCGGCGGCCCGCGAGGCGGAACTCGACTTCACCATGGCGGACATCGACCGACTCTCGCGCCGGGTGCCCAATCTCTGCAAGGTCTCGCCCTCGGTCAGCAATGTCCACATGGAGGACGTGCACCGCGCCGGCGGCATCATGGCCATTCTCGGCGCGCTCGACCGCGCCGGGCTGATCCATCGCGATTGCACCACGGTGCACGAGAAGACAATCGGCGAGGCGATCGACCGCTGGGACGTGATGCGCGGCGGCGAGACGGCGAAAACGCTTTACAGCGCGGCTCCCGGCGGGGTGCGGACAACCGAGGCTTTCAGCCAGAGCCGGCGCTACGAGAGCCTCGATCTTGACCGCGAGACGGGTGTGATCCGCGACGCCGAACATGCGTTCAGCAAGGATGGCGGGCTCGCGGTTCTGTATGGCAACATCGCGCTCGACGGCGCGATCGTGAAGACAGCGGGGGTTGATTCCTCGATCCTCGTCTTCGAGGGGCCAGCACGGATCTTCGAGAGCCAGGAAGACGCGGTCGCCGGCATTCTCGGTGACAAGGTCAAGGCGGGCGACGTGGTGCTCATCCGCTACGAGGGTCCGAAAGGCGGGCCGGGAATGCAGGAAATGCTGTATCCGACCTCGTATCTCAAATCGAAGGGCCTCGGAAAATCCTGTGCGCTGATCACCGACGGGCGGTTCTCCGGCGGCACGGCGGGGCTGTCGATCGGGCATATCTCGCCGGAAGCGGCCCAGGGCGGGGCGATCGGGCTGGTCGAGGAGGGCGACATCGTCGCCATCGACATCCCGAACCGCAAGCTTGACGTGAAGCTCGACGAGGCGACACTCGCAGCACGGCGCGCCGCGATGGAGGCGAAGGGCAAGGCGGCTTGGAAGCCGGCGGCGCGCGAGCGCTTCGTCTCCGCCGCTCTCCAGGCCTATGCCGCGCTGACCACGAGTGCGGCCAATGGCGCGGTCCGCGATGTGACGCAGGTTCAGCGCGGGTGACAGAACATCATCCCAGTCTGCTCCCCGTTCGAATGCTCCGAGAGGCGGTCGGAATTCGCCCGGCGGAATCAGTCGCTTGAGGCGAATATCCGGCGCGCGTTCGCGGAGATTTTCAAGGTCGACGGTGCGCGCAAGGTCTGGCGGCAGGTGCGGCGGGGATGATGCCACGCTCTATGATATTGATAATTTGAGCATCTTTGTCCGATCAGATGACCCGATCTGATCGGATGATGTTTCAAGCACCGCGTTCGAGGGCCGCGGCGACGTGCTGGGCAAACCGATGTGCTGTTGCGGAGGCACCCGGCAATTCGATCAGCGCGATCTCGGTATCGGCGAGTGGCGGCAACCTGTCGCCCTGCGGCAGCGGCGTCAGAAAATCCGGGCACATTTCACGCGGTAGCACGGCAACGCCGAGCCCGGCGCGAACCGCCGCCTGGGTGCCGGCCAGGCTGGTCGAGGTATAGGCGCAGCGCCAGGGGCAGCCGACCGCATCCAGCGCCGCGATCGCCCGCCGCCGATAGACGCAGGGCTGCGGCGAGACGATCAACGGCACCGGCCCCTCCCCGGGCACCGAAAGCCGGTCCCGCGCCACCCACACCAGCGGCTCACGCCACACCCGCGTGCCATCCAGCGCGACATCCGGCTCACGCTTCACCAGCACAAGGTCGAATCGGCCGGCCCGGAATCCCTCTTCAAGATTGAGGGTCAGGTCGCAGGTCACCTCCAGCTCGACACGCGGATGCGCATCCACGAACGCCGCCAGAACCTTTGGCAGATGCACCGTCGCGAAATCCTCCGGCACGCCGAGCCGCACCAGCCCCACCACTTCCGGCTCAAGCAGATCGGCAAGCGCCGCATCGTTCAACCGCAGCAGTTGGCGCGCATGGCCGAGCAGACGCTCCCCCTCGTCGGTCAGGCGCAGATGGCGCGGCCCACGCACGAAGACCGGCCGGCCGAGCATCTCCTCGAGGCGCTTCATCTGCAGGCTCACGGCGGATTGCGTGCGCCCCAGCATCTCCCCGGCGCGGGTGAAACCGCCCGCATCGGCGATCGTTACAAAGCTGCGCAGGAGGTCGAGATCCAGGGTGCGAAGGGGCATCGGCGCCTCATCATTAGCATTTTCAATGTTTGAGATATCGATAACTCGTTTCACAAATCAATGCCTCTGTCATACCGGATTGCGGGAAGGAGGCCGCACATGGATTTTTCTTATTTTCCCGCCTGGTTCGCCCTTGGTGGCGCCGCGCTCGCCGCGGCGGATCGCGGCGGAGAGCGCAGTCTGCGGCGCGCGGAACGCGCGGGCTGGGCGAGCCTCGCCGCCGCCGCCGGGCTGATCGCGCAGCGCTGGGCCGCTCCGGGCCCGACCGACGGGCTCGCCGCGAGCCTCACCCTGCTCACCAGTTTCGTGGGCGCCGTGGTGCAGTCCTTCTCCACCCGCTACATGCGCGCCGACCCGAGCCGCCGCCTTTATGCAATCCGGGTTTCGCTGTTGCTCGCCTCGGTTCTCGTGCTCGTCCGTACCGGCGATGCGCTGGTGTTCCTGCCGGTCTGGTTCGCCAGCGGCCAGCTCCTCGCCGCGCTGATCGGCCATGCCGGCTCGCACGCCGCCGCCGCCGCCGCGCAGCAGGCACGGCGCGCCTTCGCGATCGGCGATGCGGCTCTCCTTGCTGCCCTCGCGCTGCTCGGCGCTCATGCGGGCTCGACGAACCTTGCGGCGATGATCAACGGCGCCGCATCGCTGCCGGCCGTGCTCCGCGGGCTTGCCGCCGGGCTCCTTCTGCTCGCCGCGATGGCGCGCTCGGCCCTGCCGCCATTCTCCACCTGGCTGATGCGCTCGATGACGGCGCCAACCCCCGTCTCCGCCCTGATGCATGCCGGCCTCGTCAATGCCGGAGGGTTCCTGCTGATCCGCTTCACCGCCGTGCTCGCCGCAGCCCCGGCAGTGCAGGCGCTGGCCATCGGCGCCGGCCTGTTCGCGGCGGTCTGGGGAGGCTTCCTCCAACTCGTCCGGCCGGAGATCAAACAGTCCCTCGCCGGATCGACCATCGCGCAGATGGGCTTCATGATCCTGACCTGCGGCCTCGGCGGCGATGCCGCAGCCCTCTGGCATCTGATCGCGCACGGCCTGTTCAAGGCATGGCTGTTCCTCGGCTCAGGCGCCGCCATCGGCCCGGCCCTGCGGCCGGGGCGGCCGCAAGGCGCGGCCACCACCGCGCTCGCCGCGCTGCTCGCCCTCGCCGCGATCGCCTGGCTCGATGCCCAAGGCATCGTCACAGGCGCAGCGCTGCTGCCCACCGCCCTCGCCATCGCCACCGGGCTCGGCGCCGCCCTCTCGGTCGGCACGCCCCGGCTGATCCTGCTGCTGCCCATTCTGTCGGGCTTGTACCTGGCCGGGCTTGGCGCAACCGAAGCCCTGCTCGCCGCCCCGCCCGCCATACCCGTCGGCGGCGATGGCCTCGTGTTCGCGCTGGCGGCCGTCTTCCTCGCCGGCGGCGTCGCGCAGGCGCTGCTGCGCCAGGGCGGATCCGGCCTGCCCCGCCCGCTGCATGTCCGGCTGCTGAACGCCTGAAAGGACCAGACCCATGAATGTCGATCTCGCCAGACCCACCTTCGCCGCTTCCGGGGCCACCGAAACGCTGGACGCCCAGATCGCCGCCGCCGCGCGCGCCGTACCTGCGCTCTGGCCGCTGGATGGCGCCATCGCGGTCAACCCGCTCGCCGCCTTCGAGGACCATCCGTTCGAAACCGCGATCCGCGCCGGGGCCCGGCAGTATGGCGCCCGCGCGGCGCTGAAGCTCGATCTCTGGCGCAGCCTCGCGCAACAGGGCCAGCCACCGCGCGATGCCGTGCGCGATGTCGCGATCGACCGGCTCGGCGGGCTGGACGCCGCCTTCCACAGCCTCGGCCCGGACGTCACCCCGTTGGACTGCCTGATGGCACGATTGTTCGACCTACCGCCATCACCGCCGGTGCCCGCGCCCGCCGATCCCGCCGCGATGCTCGTCGCCCGCTGGTGCGCCG
>NZ_CAJQZK010000035.1:0-27932 GCF_907164655.1 Acidocella sp. C78 | reverse complement strand
CGAGGGCGATCATCCCGACTGGGATATCGGCTGGTTCGATGGCGCGACCGCCGCCGTTTCGCTCGATCAGGCCGGACTCTTGGCCCATGGGCTGCGGCCGCCGGTGACGCTCACCGCGACCGGCCGCTCAATGCTGCCGTCGGACGGTGCCTATGTGCCCACCGGCTTCACTCTCGCGGGCGTGTTCGTGATGAGGAAGTCATCCACGCTCCCGCCGCCGAAGACGTGGAACGATCTCGCCACGCCGCCCTATCGCGGCGTTGTCGGCATGAACGACCCCGCGATTTCCGGCCCGACCTACCCGGCACTGGCCGGCATGCTCAAGACCGCCGGTGGCTGGCCGCAGGGCAAGAGTTTCGTCACCGCGCTGAAGGCCAACGGGTTGCAGGTCTTCGCCAAGAACGATGCCACGTTGGCCGCCCTGCGCAGCGGCACGATCAAGCTGGCGATCGTGCAATCCTCCGCCGCCGTGAACGCGGCCCGCAACAGCGATCACGATCTCACCGTCATCTATCCGCGCCCCGCCTACGTGCTTCCGAACGTCATCGTGCTGCCGAAAGGTTTGCACGGCCGGGCGCTGCGCGAGGCGAAGGCCTTCATCGCCTTTGCCGAAAGCCCCGCCGGTCAGGCCATCCGCAAACGCGAAGGCGAGGGCGACAGCTATTACTGGCCGGTCACCGCGCAATCCGCGCCCCGCCGCGCCTTGCCGCCGCTGACGACGCTCGATCTCGCGACGCTCGACGCGGCAAGCTGGGGCGCACGGGAGAAGGACGTGCTGGCCTGGTTCGCCCACGCGGTCGACGGGGCGGGGTCTTGATCGCGCAGCGCAGACCCGTTTGCCGATGAGGTCCGGCGCGGCCGGCCTGCGGGCCGCGATCATCGCTGTGCCGATCGCGACCTTCTTTGTCTACCCGCTGGTTCGCCTGCTGGTCATGCCGTTTCTTTCCGGTCACGGCGCGGCCGGCGACTGGCCGGCCTTCGTCGTCTCCCTGCTGCTCTCGGTCGGCACGGCGATCATCGCTGCACCGCTCGGCGCGCTTTTCGCCCTCTTTACCACGACGGCGGAGGGCCCGGTCGCCCGCGCCGCCACGCTGACGCTCTGGGGCCTGTTCCTGACGCCGAGTTACATGCTGACGACCGGCTGGATGATCATTTTCAGCAACCACGCCTTGCGCGCCACGCTTGCCGGGCAGGCCTTCTTCGGCGTCGGCGGCCTGATGATGCTCTATGTCGTCAAGGCGCTGCCGTTTTCCGCCCTGGTCGCGCGGGCCACTCTCGCCGCCGCCGATTCGGCGCCGGCCGAGGCCGCCGCCATCCACGGCGTTCCCTTCATCCCGCGCGTGCGGATCGGCCTGCGTTTGCTCGCGCCGGCGATGGCGGTCGGCTTCGCCATCGCGGTGATCGAAACCATGCAGGAATTTGGCATCCCGGCGACGCTCGGCGTCACCAGCCATGTGCCGATCCTGACCTACGCGATCTACCAGCACCTCGCCGAAACCCCGACCGACTTTGCCGGCGCCTCGATCCTGTGCTGGCGCCTGATCGCCGTTGCGGCGGTGTTCGGCGGCATCGCCATGGCCTGCCGGCGGCAGGGGGCGGCGATCCAGAACGGCCGCATGCGGCCGCCCGCGCGGCAGCGCCCGGCGTGGCGGCGGGAACTCGTATTCGCCGCGCTGACATGCGTGTTTGCCCTGGTCGGGATCGTCATTCCGGTCGTGGCATTGTTCGCGCGCGCGCTCCAGCCGCTGCCCGTTCCCATGCCGCATCCCGGCGCGGTGCTGCGCTCGCTCGGCTTCGGCATGGTCGGCGCGACGATGTCGCTCGGCGTCGCCGTGCTGATCCTGCGCCTGCGCGCCTCCCGCGCCCGCCGCATCACGGCGGTGCTCGACGTCGCTCTGGTCGCGAACATGGCGGTGCCCGGCCTCGTGCTCGGCGCCAGCTACATCGTCGCCTTCAACAACGACCTGCTCCCGCTCTATGGCAGTCGGCTTCTGCTGCTGATCGGCTACACCGCGGGCATGGCCCCGCTCGCCCTGCGCATGATGCAGGGCGCGCTGGACGATCTCGATCCCAATCTCGTGGCAGCGGCGCGGCTGCACGGCCTGCCGCGCCTGACGCGGCTGGTGGATATCGAGGGCATGCTGCTGATCCGGCCCTTCACCTATGCTTATCTGCTTGTCGCCGCCGCGATCATGTTCGAACTGCCGGTCTCCGAACTGCTCTATCCGCCGGGGGCCACGCCGCTTGGCGTCGCCATCGTCACGCTCGACCAGATGAGCGACTACGCCGCCTCGGCGCGGCTCGCCCTGTTCGGCCTCGGCGCGATGGCCGGGCTCGCGCTTCTGCTCGCGGCCGGCGTTGCCCTGCTCGCCGCGCCGCGGCGCCTGCGCCCGGCATGAGCGCAGCACTCGCCATCGACGGCGTCGCCGTGCAGCGCGGCGGCCGCCTGGTCGTCGAGGATGCGGCGCTGAGCCTGTCCCCCGGCGAATGCGTCGTGCTGGCCGGCGAGTCCGGATCGGGCAAGACCAGCCTGCTGCGGGTGATCGGCGGGCTCGACCGGCCGGCGCGCGGCGCGATCCGCATCGGCGATGTCCTGGTCGACGATGCCGCCGCCACCTTCGTCCGTCCCGAGGCGCGCGGCCTTGGCATGGTGTTCCAGGATTTCGCGCTCTGGCCGCATCTGTCCGTTCTCGAAAACGTGGCGGTGGTGATCCGCGACCGTGCCGGGCGGGAGCGCAAGGCGCTGGCCCTTCTCGACCAGTTCGGCGTCGCCGCCTGCGCGGGACGCCTGCCGGCCACCCTGTCGGGCGGGCAGCAGCAGCGCGTCGGCCTTGCCCGTGCCCTGGCCGCAGCACCTCGCCTGCTGATGCTCGACGAGCCGTTCTCCAGTCTCGATGTCGAGACCAGGGAAACCCTGCGCACCGAGCTTCGCGCGCTGATCGTCGAAACCGGACTGGCCGCGCTCTGCATCTCGCACGATCCGGCGGATATCGCGCGCCTCGCGGACCGCGTCGCCATTCTTGAAGATCGCCGCCTGACCGCCTGCGCCACGCCGGATGCCATGTTCGCCCGGCCGGCGACCCCCTATGCGGCGCGCCTCGCCGGGCTGTGCGGCGGAGTTCTGGTGCCGGTGCGCGCGGCGGGGGACGACGCCGCCATTGTCTTCGGTGGTACGCCGCTCGGCATTCCCGGCGGCGCCTCCCGCCTCGCCGGTGCGGCCCAGGCGCTGCTGTTCTGGCCGCGCGGTGCGATGTCCCTCGCCGCAGAGGGCATGCCGGCTACCTGCATCGGCGCGCATTTCGAGGCCGGACACTGGCAGGCGTTGTTGCGGATCGACGGCCTCGCCGCCCTGCATGTCGCGGCCGACCGGCTGCACCTGTTTCCGTTCAATCCGGCCGGGTAATGCCGCCCGGGTTATCAACTGTATCCGACACCATACCCGGCCGCGCAAGGAGGAGACGGATACTAAGCGGCCTCATCTTTCTGGCATTCGGAGGACTTATGATCCGCTTGGCTCTGACCAGCCACTGAACTTGCCTCCTGCCACGATCAGAGCCTCGCTCGGACAGCCAAGTGTCAAGCGAAAGCCAGTTCCTTTCATACCGGCATTGTGCAGCGCCTCTCATTGAACGGCCACACCCTCACGATAAAAATGCGAAGGCCAGATTGTTTCCGATCCATCCTCGCGGTGACGCCACGTTGAGTGCGGGCGCTCACTCGGCCGCAAGCCTGACCTCAATCGGGATGCCCTCGATCGGACATTCCTCGGTCCCGAGGCTCGGCCGTGTAAGACCTTCGACCTTCGCGCGCACCGCCTCGGGATTTTCAATCCACTCGCGATAGAAATCGTAGGGGCAGACTGCCTTGCCCGGCTCGTTTTCATGGGAATTCACCATCCCGGTATATCCACGATGGAGCAGCTTGAAGAGGTGGTTCTCCGACTGGCCATTACGGCGTGCGTCGCGCAGTAGGGACTTCGAAAGCTGCGCATACTGGATGCCATACTCCTCCTCCCCGCATTCGCCGAGCGTGCGCCCGTCGAACCCGATGATCGCGGAGTGTCCGAAATAGGAATAAACCCCGTCGAAGCCAGCGGCGTTGGCAACCGCGACATAGACATTGTTGGCCCAGGCCATGGACTTGGCCATCATGACCTGTTGGTCCTTTGCGGGATACATGTAGCCCTGGCAGCGAACAACCAGTTCCGCCCCCTTCATCGCGCAATCGCGCCAGATCTCCGGATAGTTGCCGTCATCGCAGATGATCAGGCTGATTTTCAGGCCCTTCGGGCCCTCCGTGACATAGGTCGTCGACCCTGGATACCAGCCTTCGATCGGCGTCCATGGCATGATCTTGCGATATTTCTGGACGATCTTTCCTGTGTCGTCGATCAGGATCAGCGTGTTGTAGGGCATCTTGCGCGGATGCTCCTCATGACGTTCTCCGGTCAGCGAAAACACGCCCCAAACCTTGGCCTTGCGACAGGCTTCGGCAAAGATCTCGGTTTCGTCGCCCGGAATGACGGAAGCAGTCTCCAACATCTCGTTACGGTCATACATGATGCCGTGCGTCGAATATTCGGGGAAGATCACCAGGTCCATGCCGGGCAGGCCGGCTTTCATCCCGATCAGCATTTCAGCGATCTTCTGTGCGTTGGCCAGTACCTCGGCCTTGGTATGCAGCCGGGGCATCTTGTAGTTGACGACCGCGACGCCGACCGTGTCGTTGCTTGCGGAAATATCACCATGAAGCATGAGCTTTTCTCCTTGAGAGGTGAAAGGGGCGTGGCTGGTCCGACGGCCCAGCCACACGAATCAGCGGTAGGCCATCAAACCGTCGGCGAGCCGAACGACAGCGATGGCGTGGCATGCGGCTTCTTGCACATGTCGGCACAATCGCTGTCGAGCGAGCAGCAGAGCGAGCAGATGCTGCCCTTGTGGAACGGGCAGCCGGTCATGTCCTCCGGCTCGTATTCAAAGCCGCAGGCAACACAGTTCATCGCGGTGTGGCCGACACCCGGATGATAGGACGGGTCGCGCGCGATGTAGTATTTCCCTTTGGTGATGATCGCGAAGATCGGCGACAGCACGAAGGCGACGGCAAGCGCGATGAAGGAGGAAAAGGCCGCAGCGTAGGCCCCGAAGACACCGAAGAACGCGAGCACCGAGATGATCGAGGCGATCACCATCGAGCCGAAGCCGACCGGATTGAAATTGTAGAGATGGGCCCGCTTGAACTCGACATAGGACGGGCTGAGCTTGAGCAGCGGCTTGTTGATCACGAGGTCGGCCGTCACCGCGCCGATCCAGGCAACTGCGACGTTGGAGTAAAATCCGAGGATCTTGCCGAGGAAGTGGAACATGTTGAGTTCCATCATCGTCAAGGAAATGCCGATATTGAGGAAGATATAGACGAAGCGCCCCGGATGCGCGTGCAGCAGGCGGGAGAAGAAGTTGGACCACGAAAGCGAGCCTGAATAGGCGTTCGTGACGTTGATCTTGATCTGCGAGAGGATGACGAAGAACGTCGCCACGCTGATCGCCACCATCCCGGCGCCGAACATCGAGGTGAAGCCGGCATGATACATCTGGATCGGCTCGTTCGCCTGCGCCAACGGGGTGCCGTGTGATACCGCGACGGAGGCGAAGAACGAGCCCATGAGCTGCTTGCTGGCACCGAGAATGACCCAACCGGGGCCGGCGCCGAGTACGGCGAGCCACCAGCCGATCGAGTTTTTCTCCGTCTTGTCCGGCATGAAGCGGAGATAGTCGGCTTGTTCGCCAATCTGCGCGATCAGTGACAGTGCGATCCCGGCGGCAGAGCCGAACAGCAGCGGATTGAAGCCGGAGCCGCTTGGCGACGAGCCGGCGAAGCCAATCCAGCCGGAAATGGCATGCGGATCGACGGCGAGAACCGCGATCGGTGGGCTGAAGAGCAGAAATAGCCAGATCGGTTGGGTCCAGACCTGCAATCTGGAAAGCACGGTCATGCCGAAGGCAACGAGCGGGATGATCATCAGCGAGCCGATCGCATAGCCGAGCGGCAGCGGGATGCCGAAGTAGAGGTTGAACGCCTGCGCCATGATCGAACCTTCAAGAGCAAAGAAAATGAAGGTGAAACTGGCATAGATGACCGAGGTTATGGTCGAGCCCAGATAGCCGAAGCCCGCACCGCGGGTCAGCAGATCGACATCGACATTATATTTTGCGCAGTAATAGGCGATCGGAATTCCCGTCAGGAAGATGACCGTGGCCGCCGCGAGAATGCCCCAGAACGCGTTCGCAAAGCCGAACTGAATGTTGATTTCCGCTGAGATCTGACCCGGGAATTCCATCGAGATTTGACCCGCCCATAGTTTATGATTTGAGTTTCATGATGGGGTCAAGGCTGGATTTTTCTCCTTTCGTTTTTGGGATTTCTGCACGGAGCTATTTTTGAACCTGAAGCTGTCATTTCCGGTCTCGAGGATATGGCAGTGGTGGGTGAGGCGATCGAGGAGCGCGGTGGTCATCTTGGCGTCGCCGAAGACGGCGGACCATTCGCTGAAGCTCAGGTTGGTGGTGATGACGACGCTGGTGCGCTCGTAGAGCTTGCTGAGCAGATGGAACAGCAAAGCTCCGCCTGAGGCGCTGAAGGGCAGATAGCCAAGCTCATCGAGGATGACGAGGTCGGCATGGATCAGACGGCCGGCGATTTGCCCAGCCTTTCCCTGAGCTTTTTCCTGCTCCAGAGCATTGACCAGCTCGACGGTGGAGAAGAAGCGGACGCGCTTTTGTGATGCTCGACGGCCTGCACGCCGAGCGCGGTGGCGATGTGGGTTTTGCCCGTGCCCGGGCCGCCGACGAGCACGACATTGTCGGCGGGTTCGATGAAGTCGCAACGATGCAACTGGCGGACCAGGGCCTCATTGACCTCGCTGCTGGCGAAGTCGAAGCCGGCCAGGTCGCGATAGGCCGGGAAGCGGGCGGCCTTGAACTGATAGGCCATGGAGCGGACCTCGCGCTCAGCGGTCTCGGCCTTGAGCAACTGGGAGAGTACCGGGATGGCGGCTTCGAAGGCCGGGGCACCCTGCTGGGCCAGTTCATCGACGGCCTGTGCCATGCCGTGCATTTTGAGGCTGCGCAGCATGATGACGAGCGCGCCGGTGGCGGGATCATGACGCATGGCGGGCCTCCTCAGATTGGCGCAAGCTATCGTAGCGCTCGACGTCAGCCTTGGGTTCATTGGCCAATGTCAGTGCCTGTGGCGCGGTGATGACCGGAAGCGGAGCCTGTTTGCCGTCGATCAGCCGGTGGAGCCGGTTGATGATATGCGTCTTGGACGGCACGCCGTCCTCCAGCGCCAGTTCCACCGCCACCAACACCGCCTGCTCGTCATGGTGCAGCACCAGGGCCAGGATCTCCACCATCTCCCGGTCACCGCCAGGACGGCGCAGGAGATGTTGCTGCAGCCGCTTGAAGGCATCGGGCAATTCCAGGAACGGCGCACCGTTGCGCAAGGCGCCCGGCTTGCGCTGGATCACCGCCAGATAATGCCGCCAGTCATACACAGTGCGCCCTGGGCCGTTGTGCGTCCGGTCGATGATGCGCGGATGCTCGCAGATGATTTGCCCCTCCGCCGCCACCACCAGCCTGTCGGGATAGACCCGCAGGCTGACCGGCCGGTTGGCAAAAGAGGCCGGCACGCTGTAGCGGTTACGCTCCAAGTGGATCAGGCAGGTCGAGGAGACCCGCTTGGTGTGTTCCACGAACCCATCGAACGGACGGCCCACAGGCATGAGGCTCTCAACCTCGCTGGCCCAGACATCGGCAATGGTTCCCGGCTCGTTGCCATGCGCGGTCTGCTCCCACAGCTCCCGGCAGCGCCGCTCCAGCCAGTCGTTCAGGGCGTCCAAGCTTTCGAACGGAGGCATGGACTGCCACAGGCGGTGGCGTGCATCCTGGACGTTCTTCTCAACCTGCCCCTTCTCCCAACCGGCGGCCCGATTACAGAACTCGGCCTCGAAGAGATAATGGCTGGTCATCGCCAGGAAGCGGGCGTTGACGCTGCGCTCCTTGCCACGGCCGACCTTGTCAACGGCGGTGCGCATGTTGTCGTAAATCCCGCGCCGCGGTACGCCGCCGAGAGCTTGGAAGGCGTGGTTATGCGCGTCGAACAACATCTCATGTGTCTGCAGCAGATAGGCCCGAACAATGAACGCCCGGCTATGCGACAGTTTGGTGTGCGCCACCTGCAACTTGACGCGGACGCCACCGATGATCGCAAAATCTTCGCTCCAGTCAAACTGGAACGCCTCGCCAGGCGCAAAGGCCAAGGGCACGAAGGTTCCCCGGCCGGCGGTCTGCTGCAGCCGTTGGCACTCCCCCTTCCAAGCCCGGGCAAAGGCCGCCACACGATTGTAGGAACCGTCATAGCCCAGGCTGACGAGATCACCGTATAGCTGCTTGACCGTCCGCCGCTGCTTGCGCGGCCGGCCAGCTTCACGGCGCAGCCACGCCAAAAGCTTCTCGGCATAAGGATCAAGCTTGCTCGGCCGGTCCGGAACCTGAAACTTCGGCTCAATCACATCAGACCGAAGATATTTGCGGATCGTGTTCCGCGACACGCCTGTGCGCCGGGAAATCTCTCGGATCGGCACATGCTCACGCTTATGCCACCGGCGGATAATGCTCAAAAACGCCATGTCCAACACTCCGTTCGCCCCCGCCTCTTCCAGACGGGGAAACAGTCAAACATGGGTCAAATCTCAGTGGAAAAATCCGGCCTTCCCGGGTCAGATCTCAGCGGAAATCAACAGCCGCCGACACGGTCATCACCAACGCCCTGATCATCGACCACTGGGGGATCGTCAAGGCCGATATCGGCATCCGGGACGGCCGGATCAGCGGCATCGGCAAGGCTGGCAATCCCGATATCCAGCCGGCCGTCACCATCGTGATCGGACCGGGTACCGAGATCATTGCTGGCGAGGGCAAGATCGTCACCGCTGGCGGCATCGATGCGCACATCCATTTCATCTGTCCGCAGCAGGCCGAGGAGGCGCTCGCGTCCGGCATCACCACCATGCTTGGCGGCGGCACCGGCCCGGCGACCGGAACCGCCGCGACCACCTGCACGCCAGGGCCTTTCCACCTTGCGCGGATGTTGCAGGCGAGCGAGGGGTTGCCCGTCAATCTCGGCTTCGCTGGCAAGGGCAACGCGTCGGCCCCGGCGGCGCTTGAGGAAATGATTCGCGCCGGCGCCTGCGCGCTGAAGCTGCACGAGGATTGGGGCACGACCCCGGCGGCGATCGACACCTGCCTTTCGGTCGCGGATCGCCACGACGTGCAGGTGATGATCCATACCGACACGCTGAACGAGAGCGGCTTCGTCGAGGACACGATCGCGGCCTTCAAGGGGCGAACGATCCACGCCTTCCACACCGAGGGCGCGGGCGGCGGGCATGCGCCGGATATCATCCGGGTCGCCGGCTTCGCCAACGTCCTGCCCAGTTCGACGAACCCGACGCGCCCCTATACCGTCAACACGATCGACGAACATCTCGATATGCTGATGGTCTGTCATCATCTCGATGCCTCGATCCCGGAGGATCTGGCCTTTGCCGAGAGCCGCATCCGGCGGGAGACGATCGCCGCGGAGGATATTCTGCACGACCTCGGCGCGTTGTCGATGATGGCCTCGGACAGCCAGGCGATGGGCAGGGTCGGCGAGGTGATCACGCGCACCTGGCAGACCGCCCACAAGATGAAAGTCCAGCGCGGCAAGCTTGCGATCGGCGACACGGCAAGCGATGCCGCCGCCGACAACGCGCGGATCCGCCGCTACATCGCGAAATACACGATCAACCCGGCCATCGCGCATGGACTGTCGCACGAGGTCGGCTCGGTCGAGGTCGGCAAGCTCGCCGATCTCGTCGTCTGGTCGCCCGCGTTTTTCGGCGTGAAACCCGATCTGGTGATCAAGGGAGGGGTGATCGCGATGGCGATGATGGGCGATCCGAACGCCTCCATACCCACGCCGCAGCCGGTTCATGCGCGCCCGATGTTCGGTGCGTTCGGTCGCGCCCTTGCCGCGACATGCGTGACCTTTGTCTCCGCGGCGGCGTTCGAGGACGGCATCGGCTCGCGACTCGGCCTGTCGCGCATGGTTCGCCCGGTTACGAATGTACGCGGCGGCATATCCAAGGCCTCGATGATCCTGAACGGCGCCACCCCGCTGATCGAGGTCGATCCCGAGACCTACGACGTCCGCGCCGATGGCGAATTGCTGACATGCGAACCCGCCGCTGTCCTGCCGATGGCGCAACGGTATTTCCTGTTCTGATGCGCGCGCAACGGGTGATAAGGGCCGGCGGATGGCCAGGCGACAACGCCGCCGACAGCGTGACCCTCGATTATGACCGCCGTCATCGCCGGCGTCTGGCGCTGACCACCGATGGCGGGCGCAACCTTCTGCTCGACCTCGCGGAAGCCACCCATCTGCGCGATGGCGATGGTCTGGACTGCGGTGATGAGGGGATCGTGCGGGTCATTGCCGCACCCGAGTCGCTGATCGGCATCGCCGCGCCCCCGGCCCTGCTGATCCGTATCGCGTGGCATCTCGGCAACCGGCATCTCGATGTCGCCTTCCAGCCCGGCGACGAATGCGGCTCGCTCCTCATTCGCGACGATCACGTGATCGGTGACATGGTCCGCCGGCTCGGCGCGACGGTAACCCCCGTCACTGCTCCGTTCGACCCGGAGTCAGGGGCCTATGACGGGCATCATCATTGACTGCCAGCGGCGGCATAGGGTCAGGCGCGCTGATTCGCCTGCTGACGCTGCTGTCGCCGTCCTTTCCGATCGGCGGTTTCGCCTATTCGCACGGCCTCGAACAGGCAATCGATGCGGGCGACATCGCGAATGACGCCCAGCTCGCGGACTGGCTGGCGGCGATGCTGACCGAGGGCGGCGGGCGGAACGATGCGATCCTGCTCCGCCTGTCGTATCGGGCGGTAGCCGGCGATCCCTCCGGCGCCGGCCTCGCGGCGATTGCGCGGCTCGCCCGGGCCATCGCCCCCACCGCCGAACTGGCGCGCGAGACCCTGCAGCAGGGCGATGCCTTTGCCATCGCCGCGTCACCCTGGATGCCCGCGGCGCTTGCCCGGCAGCTCCGCGACCTGCGCCCGCTCGCCTACCCGGTCGCCTTCGGCGCAGTCGCCGGGACGCAGGATTTCGGCGAGGACACCGCCGTCGCCGGCTATCTGCATGCCTGGAGCGCTGGGCTTGTCTCTGCCGGCGTGCGGCTCATCCCGCTGGGCCAGACCGCCGGGCTGACCGTGCAATCGAGGCTTGAGACGATCATCCTGGAAGTTGCCGCCGCAACTTGCGACGCCACCCAGGAGGATCTCGGGAGCGCCTGTCCGCGTGCGGACATTGCCTCCATGCAACACGAAACAACACACACGAGGCTTTTCCGCACATGACAAGACATGGACCCTTGCGCGTCGGCATCGGTGGCCCCGTCGGTTCCGGCAAGACCGCGCTGATGGACGCTCTTTGCCGGGCCTTCCGCGATCGCTTCGAGATCGCTGCGATCACCAACGACATCTACACGCGCGAGGATGCCGAGTTCCTCACACGCGCCGGCTCGCTGGTTCCCGAGCGCATCATGGGCATCGAGACCGGTGGCTGCCCGCACACCGCCATCCGCGAGGATGCCAGCATCAATCTCGCCGGTTGTGCCGAGCTTTCGCGCCGGTTCCCGGGGCTTGATCTGCTGCTGATCGAGTCTGGCGGCGACAATCTTGCCGCAACCTTCAGCCCCGAACTTGCAGACATCACGATCTACGTGATCGATGTCTCCGCTGGCGACAAGATTCCCCGCAAGGGTGGTCCCGGCATCACCCGCAGCGACCTGCTGGTGATCAACAAGATCGATCTCGCGCCGCTGGTTGGAGCCAGCCTCGAGGTGATGGACCGCGATGCCCGGCGCATGCGCGGAGATCGTCCGTTCGTGTTCACGAACATCAAGGCCGGAAACGGCGTCGACGCCGTTGTCTCCTTCATCGTGAACGCTGGCGGCCTCGATAGTCGGAAGCACGGTTCACAACACGGCGCGTACCCCCAATAGGCTATGTGGGTGACCTGCTTCGGGCAGGGTTGGTCGTGATCCTGTCACTACGCACATGATGTGCAGATCGAAGGAACGAGTCGATGAACGATGCCAAAACCGCCCTCGGGCGCAAGATATTGCAGATCAAGAAAACGAAGGGCTTGAGCTGGACGGAGATCGCCGCGAGGCTTGGTCATTCGCCGGTCTGGGTCTGCGCGGCCTGCATGGGCCAGATGTCCATGACCGCCGAGACCGCGGAAAAGGCGGCGCTGCTGCTTGGCCTCGATCCTGAGGAGACCGCGCTACTAGCGGAAATCCCGTATCGCGGGTCGCTGCCGACCGAGGTGCCGACCGATCCGTTGATCTATCGCTTTTACGAACTGGTGTCGGTCTATGGGACAACCTGGAAGGAACTTATCCAGGAAGAGTTCGGCGATGGCATCATGAGCGCGATCGACTTCGACATGGCGATCGAACGCCAGCCCGACCAGAAAGGCGACCGCGTGAAAGTAACGATGAGCGGGAAATTCCTTCCCTACAAGCGGTATTAGACTGAAGTTTTTACTTGGGAATGACCTGAACGTGGCGGATAGCCTCGCGTAGCGCTGATTTCTTGCGAGCGTTTTGTGTCCATAAATGGGGCTTGCGGTGCGACTCGATCTGTGATTCGCTCGGGTTATGTTCATCGATGTGGTTCCGAATGGCCGATCGGCGCCGGCCGTGCTGTTGCGGGAGAGTTTCCGCGAGGGGCGGAAGGTTCACAAGCGTACCATCGCCAATCTGAGCCAGATGCCGCCCGCGTTGATCGATGGCCTACGAGCGCTGCTCGCGGGTGGCGCGGTGGTTGGTGGTGCCGATCAGGCGCTGGAGATCCGGCGTTCGCTGCCGCATGGTCATGTGGCGGCGGCACTCGGGATGATGCGCAAGCTCGGGATACCCCGCCTGCTGGGCCGGAGGGCGTCGCGCGAGCGCAGTCTCGCCCTGGCGCTGATCGCCGGCCGGGTGATCGCGCCGGGATCGAAGCTCTCGACCCTGCGCGGCCTGAACCCGGAGACCGCAACATCGAGCCTCGGGCAGATGCTTGATCTCGGTGTCATTGAAGAGCGCGAGATCTATGCGGCGCTGGACTGGCTGGGCACGCAGCAGGGGCGGATCGAACGGGAGTTTGCAAGGCGCCATCTGCGCGACGGCACGCTGGTGCTCTACGACGTCAGTTCATCCTACCTCGAAGGCCGGCATTGCGAACTGGCACACCACGGATACAGCCGGGATCACCGGCCCGATCGGCCGCAGATCGTCTATGGTCTGCTGTGCGATCGCGAGGGGCGGCCGATCGCAGTGGAAGTGTTCGAAGGCAACACCGCCGATCCGGCGACGATCGCCGCCCAGGTGGAGAAACTCAAGCGCCGGTTCCATCTCGAGCGCGTCGTCCTGGTGGGTGATCGCGGAATGATCACCACGGCGCGGATCCGCGAGACGATCAAGCCGGCGGGGCTGGACTGGATCAGCTGCCTGCGCGCGGGGCAGATCCAGGATCTTGCCGAGGGACCGCTGCAGATGTCGCTGTTCGACGAGCGCGATATCGCCGCGATCACGTCGCCCGATTATCCGGGCGAGCGGCTGATCGCCTGTCGCAACGCCGCCCTGGCGACCGAACGACGGCGCAAGCGCGAGGCGCTGCTCGTGGCCACCGAGACGGAACTGGCGCGGATCCGGGATGCGACACGGCGCAAACGCGCTCCTCTTCATGGCGAGGCCGCGATCGGGCTGGCGGTGGGGGCGGTGATCAACCAGCGCAAGATGGCCAAGCATTTCGATCTCACCATCACCGCCAGCCGCTTCGATTTCCAGCGCAACGCCGCCAGCATCGCGCGCGAGGCGGCCCTCGACGGCATCTATGTCATCCGCACCAGTGTGAGCGCGGACGTCATGAGCGAGACCGAAGCCGTGTCAGCCTACAAGGATCTCTCACGGGTGGAACGGGCGTTCCGGTCCCTCAAATCGGTCGATCTCGCGATCCGCCCGGTGCATCACTGGCTCTCGCCGCGGGTGCGTGCCCACGTCTTCCTCTGCATGATGGCCTATTACGTCGAATGGCATCTGCGCGACGCCCTCAAGCCCCTGCTGTTCCAGGATCACGACCGGCCAGGCGCGGAAACTGAACGCTCATCGCCGGTTGCCCCCGCATCGATATCCCCGGCCGCCGATCGCAAGCGCGGGCGACGCCGCAACGACCAGAACCTGCCGATTTCGAGCTTCACCGACCTGATGGCGCATCTCGCCACACAGACCCTCAACACCGCCTCCCTACCCAAGGCGCCGAACGCCACCTTCACCGCTCTGGCAAACCCCACGTCGCTGCAAACCACCGCCTTCGCCCTGATCGGGATCGACCCCATGCGTGTCCAGTAAGCGGCAAAATCAGATCTCGAAGTTCACCGATAAATACAGGGAATTTGCTTTCGAATCAGTGAAAACTTCAGATTAGAGCACTTTCCGATTCATCCGGATCGGATGATGCTCTAATGTGATCCTCCTGCTTGCGGGAAATGTTGCGCGGCGCGGAGACAACGGTCGCGTCGTGGAACAGCGCAGTGTGTAGACCCCACGAAAATACACTGTATGATTATTCACTTGTGAAAAATCGAATTTTGCTGATCTTGCCGCGATGTTTTAGCGGCGGGCAATATTGGGATTTGCAAGGTCTGGGAGACCTGAGTGGGAAAACCTTGCAAAGCCGTTGGAGCGTTGCGCGGTGGTCGCGATCGTGATTCATCGGCGCGCACCCCGTTGCCTACTCGACCGTGACGGATTTGGCGAGGTTGCGTGGCTGGTCCACATCCGTGCCTTTCAGGATGGCGACGTGGTAGGCCAGAAGCTGGACCGGGATGGCGTAGAGCAGGGGGGCGACGAACGGCGCGCAGTCGGGCAGGATCACGGTGCGCTCGGCGATGCCGGAGAGGCGCGCGGCGCCGGCGCGGTCGCTGAACAGGATGATCCGCCCGCCACGGGCCGCGGCTTCCTGCAGGTTGGAGGCGGTTTTTTCGAACAGCGGGCCGGAGGGCAGCACGGCGATGACCGGCACCGAGGGGTCGATCAGCGCGATCGGCCCGTGCTTCATTTCGCCGGCGGGATAGCCCTCGGCATGGATGTAGCTGAGTTCCTTGAGCTTCAGCGCGCCTTCAAGGGCGATCGGCATCATCGAACCGCGGCCGAAGAACAGCACGTCGCGCGCATCGCGGATGTCTTCGGCGAGGGCGCGGATGTCTGCGTCATCGGCGAGGAGCTGGGCCATCTTGCCGGGAAGTTCCATCAGGGCGGCGACCAGCGGCGCGATTTCGGCGTCGCTGCGCGCGCCGCGGGCGCGGGCGAGGGCGAGGGTGAAGCCGGCGAGCACGGCGAGCTGCGCGGTGAAGGCCTTGGTGCTGGCAACGCTGATTTCCGGGCCAGCGATGGTTTCCAGCATCAGGTCGCTCTCGCGCGCCATCGTGCTTTCCGGCACGTTGACCACCGACATCACCTTGCAGCCCTGGCGTTTCATGTAGCGCAGCGCCGCCATGGTGTCGGCGGTTTCGCCGGACTGGCTGATGACGAGGCCGAGCCCCGCTTGGTCGAGCGGCGGTTCGCGGTAGCGGAATTCGCTGGCCACATCGGCATCGACCGCGATCCGCGCGATGTCTTCGAGCCAGTAACGGGCCGTCAGGCCGGCATAGAAGGCCGAGCCGCAGGCCGAGAGGCTGATGCGCGGGATGGCGGCGAGATCGATCGCGAGATCCGGCAGGACCGGCAGGCGGGTTGCCGGATCGATCATGCGGTTCAGCGTGTCGCCGATGATCGCGGGGTTCTCGTGCAGCTCCTTTTCCATGAAATGGCGGAAATTGCCCTTGCCGATGGATGCGCCGGTCAGGCGGGTCAGCTTGACCTCGCGGGTGACCGGGTTGTTCGCGGCGTCGCGGAATTCGGCACCGCTGCGCGAGACGATCACCCAGTCGCCATCGTCGAGATAGGCGATGCGGCGGGTGAGCGGCGCGAGGGCGAGGGCGTCGGAGCCGAGATACATCTCGTCCTCGCCGAAGCCGACCGCGAGCGGGGCGCCGCGCTGCGCGCCGATGATCAGCTCGGGATGGCCGGCAAAGATCAGCGCCAGCGCATAGGCGCCTTCGAGCCGGGCGAAGGCGGCGGCGGCGGCCTCGACCGGCGGAAGACCGCGGGCGAGGTGAAGGTCGACGAGCTGGGCGACGGTTTCGGTGTCGGTCTCGGTGGAGAAGACCTGGCCGGCGGCTTCAAGCTCGGCGCGCAGGTCGGCATGGTTCTCGATGATGCCGTTATGCACCACGGCGACGCGGGCGGTGCCGTGAGGATGGGCGTTGCCCTCGGTGGGGGCGCCATGCGTGGCCCAGCGGGTGTGGCCGATGCCGGTGGTGCCGGCGAGCGGGGACGCGGCGATGGAGGCGGCGAGATTGGCGAGCTTGCCCTCGGCCCGGCGGCGGGTGATCGCGCCCTCGACCAGGGTGGCGATGCCCGCGCTGTCATAGCCGCGATAGGCGAGGCGGGAGAGGCCATCGAGCAGCAGGGGGGCGGCGTCGTGCCGCCCGATGAGTCCGACGATGCCGCACATCAGCGTTTTCCCTTCGTCATGCGGAGTTCGGCGGCGCGGCCGGGCTTTTCGACCTGCCGGCCGCGGGCGAGCGCCAGCGCGTCCGCCGCCACCGGATCGGTGATGACGCTGCCGGCGGCGATGATCGCGCGGTCGCCCACCGAAACCGGGGCGACGAGGGCGACGTCCGAGCCGATGAAGGCGTCGGCGCCGATCGTGGTGCGATGCTTGGCGAAGCCGTCGTAATTGCAGGTGATGGTGCCGGCGCCGATATTGGCGCGCGGGCCGATTTCGGCGTCGCCGAGATAGGTGAGGTGGTTGGCCTTCGCCCCCGCGCCGAGGCGGGCGGCCTTGAGCTCGACGAAATTGCCGACATGGGCGCCGGCGCCGATCTCGCTGCCCGGGCGCAGCCGCGCATAGGGGCCGATGACGGCGCCGGCGGCGATCGTGCAGCCCTCGAGATGGGAGAAGGCGCGGATCATGACATCCGGCCCGACCGCAACACCGGCGCCGAAAACAACGTGCGGCTCGATCGTGACATCGGCGGCGAGCGCGGTGTCCGCGGCGAGGAAGACGGTTTCGGGGGCGGTCATGGTCACGCCGGCGGCGAGGGCGGCGGCGCGCAGGCGGGACTGCATCGCCGCCTCGGCGGCGGCGAGTTCGGCGCGGGAATTCACCCCCCGGCACTCGTCCCACGGCGCCTCGACCACGGCGACGGTCGCACCCTCGGCGCGGGCGACGGCGACGAGGTCGGTGAGATAGTATTCGCCCTTCGCGTTGCCATTGCCGATCTGTCCGAGCCAGCGGCGCATGTCGGTGGCGGCGGCGGAGAAGCCGCCGACATTGCACAGGCCGATGGCGCGCTCGGCCTCGCTCGCGTCGGCGAATTCGACGATGCGCTCGGCGAAGCCGGCCGGGCCGACGATGCGGCCGAAGGCGCCGGGCTCCGGCGGCCTCGTGCCGAGCAGCACAAGTGCGGCATCCCCCGCGCCGAGCCGCGCGCCGAGGCGCTGGAGCGTCGCGCCGCTGACCAGCGGATTGTCGCCATAGACGATGGTGACGGCGCCCGCGCCGAAACGGTCCGCGGCGGCAAGGGCGGCATGGGCGGTGCCGAGGCGCTCGCGCTGGATCACGGTGGGGTGCGGGGCGGCGGCGCGGGCGACATCGTCCATGTCCGGGCCGGTGACGACCGCGGTTTCGGCGAACACCGTCTTGCAGGCGGCGAGCAGATGGGCGAGCATCGGCTGGCCGGCGATGCGGTGCAGCACCTTGGGGCGGCTCGACTTCATGCGGGTGCCGAGGCCGGCGGCAAGAATCACGGCGGTATTGTGCATGCGCGAAGCGGTAGCCCTGGCCCGCCGCTTCTGTAAAGTGGCCTGCCATCAAATAGAATTTCGGAGTGTGTCATGAACACTGCACGCGGTGTTGTTTTCGACCTCGACGGCACGGTGATCGACAGCCTGCCCGACCTTGCCGCGGCGTTGAACCGCTCGCTGGCCCGCCACGGCGCGGCGCCGGTGGCGCGGGAGGATGTGGCGCCGATGGTCGGCGATGGCGCGCGGATGCTGCTGAAACGGGGCTACGAAGCGCGCGGGATGACGCCGGAGGCCGAGGACGAGGCGATATTTCTGGCCGATTACGAGGCGCATGTGACCGACCTCACCGAACCCTATCCGGGCATCGTGATGGCGCTGGAAACGCTGATGGCGCGGGGCTTCCGGCTTGGCATGTGCACCAACAAGCCGGAGGCCTCGGCGCGCAAGGTGCTGACGGCGCTGGATCTCGACCGGTTCTTTCCGGTGCTGATCGGCGGGGACGCCACGAATTTCCGCAAGCCTGACCCGCGCCATCTCGGTGCCGTGCTGGAGGCGATGACGATCGCGCCGCGGGAGGCAGTCATGGTCGGCGATCATCACAACGACATCGCCACGGCGGAAGGGCTCGGCGTTGCCTCGATTTTCGTCCGCTGGGGCTATGGCCGGGCGGAGGGCACGATCGCCATCGGCGAGACCGCGGCGCTGGTGCCGGCGGTGGAGCGGTTGCTCGGCGCGGCCTGAGCCGTCCGCCCGGATTTCCGGCGCTTGGCATGACGCATCCGGCCTTGACGGGGGCGGCGCGATGGACCATTTGCGTAAACAGGACCTGTGTTGTCCACAATCGGGTGTGTCATGCTGAGACTATCGCGTCTGACCGACTATGCGGTGGTGGTGCTGGTGCGTCTTGCCCAGGCCGCCACGGTGGAAACCGCCCCCGCGATTGCGGCGGGCACCGGGATTCCGGAGCCGACCGTGGCCAAGGTGCTGAAGGGCCTGGCGCAATCCGGCCTCGTGCTGTCGCAGCGCGGGGCGCATGGCGGCTATCGGCTCGGGCGGCCGCTTTCCGCGATTCCGATTGCCGATGTGATCGTCGCGATCGACGGGCCGATCGCGCTGACCGCCTGCGTCGAGGGCACGGGCGGGGCGTGCGACAGCGCGTCTCTCTGCCCGATGGCGGGGCGCTGGGGCGTGGTGAACGACGCGATCAGCGAGGCGCTCGGCGCGATCACGCTGGATGACATGCAGGCGGCGTCCCTGCCCAGGGCGCTGCGGGTCGATGAAGCGGATCTCGCGGCGCGCGCGCCGTCAACTGTCGAATAGGGGTTTCAATGCCTGCGGTGAATGAGACGATCGAGACTGTCGACCGGATATCGGGCGGCGGCTACAAGTTCGGCTTCGAGACCAATATCGAGATGGAGTTCGCGCCCAAGGGGCTGAACGAGGACATCGTCCGGCTCATCTCGGCGAAGAAGGGCGAGCCGGAATGGCTGCTCGAATGGCGGCTCAAGGCGTATCGCGCCTGGCTGTCGATGGAGGACCCGGCCTGGGCGCGCATCCATCATCCCAGGATCGACTATCAGGACCTGCATTATTACGCGGCGCCGAAGAAGCCGGCGCCGAAATCGCTCGACGAGGTCGATCCCGAACTGCTCGCGATGTACGAGAAGCTCGGCATTCCGCTGAACGAGCGCGCGGCGCTGGCGGGCATTGCCGTCGATGCGGTGTTCGACAGCGTTTCGGTCGCGACGACGTTCCGCGACACGCTGGCCAAGGCCGGGGTGATCTTCTGCTCGATTTCCGAGGCGGTGCGCGAGCATCCCGAACTGGTGCGGAAATATCTCGGCAGCGTCGTGCCGGCGGGCGACAATTATTACGCGGCGCTGAACTCGGCGGTGTTCTCGGACGGCAGCTTCGTGTTCGTGCCGAAGGGCGTGCGCTGCCCGATGGAGCTTTCGACCTATTTCCGCATCAACGCGCGCAATACCGGGCAGTTCGAGCGCACGCTGATCGTCGCCGAGGCGGGGGCCAGCGTGTCGTATCTCGAGGGCTGCACGGCGCCGATGCGCGACGAGAACCAGCTTCACGCCGCGGTGGTCGAACTCGTTGCGCTCGACGAGGCGACGATCAAGTATTCGACCGTGCAGAACTGGTATCCGGGCGATGCCGAGGGGCGCGGCGGAATTTACAATTTCGTCACCAAGCGCGGCGCCTGCCGGGGGCGGAACTCGAAGATTTCCTGGACCCAGGTGGAAACCGGCTCGGCGATCACCTGGAAATATCCCTCCTGCATCCTGCAGGGCGAGGGGTCGACCGGCGAGTTCTACTCGGTGGCGGTGACGAACAATTTCCAGCAGGCCGATACCGGCACCAAGATGATCCACCTGGCGCCGAACACCACGAGCACGATCGTCTCGAAGGGGATTTCGGCCGGGCGGTCGAACAACACCTATCGCGGGCTGGTGCGGATCATGCCGCGGGCGATGAATGCGCGGAATTTCACCCAGTGCGACAGCCTGCTGATCGGCGATCGCTGCGGCGCGCATACGGTGCCCTATATCGAGAGCCGCAACCGCACGGCGAAGGTGGAGCATGAGGCGACGACCTCGAAGATCGCCGACGACCAGCTGTTCTACTGCCGCGCGCGCGGGCTTTCGGAAGAGGACGCGGTGGGGCTGCTGGTCAACGGCTTCTGCCGGGATGTTTTGAAGGAATTGCCGATGGAGTTCGCGGTCGAGGCGCAGAAGCTGCTCGCCGTGTCTCTCGAAGGCTCCGTGGGCTGAGGACACAACATGCTTGAAATCAAGGGACTGACCGCGACCATCGATGGCAAGGAGATCCTGCGCGGGATCGACCTGACCGTGCCGGAGGGCGAGATTCACGCGATCATGGGGCCGAACGGGGCGGGGAAATCCACCCTGTCCTATGTGCTGTCGGGCCGCGAGGGCTACGAGGTGACCGGCGGCAGCGTGACGTATAACGGCGCCGACCTGCTGGCGATGGAGCCGGAGGAGCGGGCGGCGGCCGGGGTGTTTCTCGCGTTCCAGTATCCGGTCGAGCTGCCGGGGGTGGGCAACGCCAATTTCATCCGCACCGCGCTGAACGCGATCCGCCGGGCGCGCGGCGAGGCGGAACTTGACGCCGTGCAGTTCCTCAAGGAAGCGCGGGCGGCGGTGACGGCGCTGAAGATGCCGGACGACATGCTGAAGCGGAACGTCAATGTCGGGTTCTCGGGCGGTGAGAAGAAGCGCAACGAGGTGTTGCAGATGGCGCTGCTCAAGCCGACCCTGGCGCTGCTCGACGAGACCGATTCCGGGCTCGATATCGATGCGCTCAAGATTGTCGCCCAGGGGGTGAACGCGCTGCGCGGGCCCGCGTTCTCGGCGCTGGTCATCACGCATTACCAGAGGCTGCTCGACCATATCGTGCCGGACCGCGTGCACGTGCTGGCGGCCGGCAAGATCGTGCGTTCCGGCGGGCCGGAGCTTGCGCTCGAACTGGAGGCCAACGGCTATGCGGGGCTGGAGGCGGCATGAGCGGGACCGACCTGCTCGACGGCTTCGACCTCGCGGCGCTGCCGGGCGCATCCGCGCGGGAGGCGGCGTCGGCGCGGCTGCGCGCCGGCGGCTGGCCGACGAGGCGCGACGAGGCCTGGCACTATACCGATCTCGCGGCCGGGCTGCGTGGTTTCGCTCTCGGCCCCGCCCCGGCGGTGGAGGTCGCGGCTGAACTGCCGGAAGGCCAGCGCGTTGTGTTCGTCAATGGCCGGTTCGATGCGGCGCGCTCGACCGCGCCCGACTGGGTGGGTCGCCTCGGCGGCGCGGCGGCCGATACGGCGCGCGGCGGTGTGGTCGTCGCGTTGAACACCGCGCTGGCTGAGGATGGCGTGGCCATCACCCTGGCGCCGGGGCAGCAGGGCGGCACGCTGTTCCTGGTGACGCTGGCGGCCGGCCGGGGCGAGACGATGCCGGCCATCGCGCCGCGCCACCGGATCGCGCTCGGCGCCGGTGCGACGCTGACGCTGATCGAAACCGCGCGGGGCGAGGGGAGCTACCTGCACGCGCCGGTCTTCGAGGTGGAGCTTGGCGAGGGGGCGCGGCTCAACCATTACCGGTTGCAGGACGAATCCGGCGAGGCCGTGCATGTCGCCACCATTTTCGCCGAGATCGCCGGCGGGGCGGGCTATGAGAGCTTCACCCTCAATCGCGGCGCGCGGCTCAGTCGCAACGAGACCCATGCCCGGCTCACCGGCCCTGCGGCGGATGTCCATCTCAACGCGGCGCAGTTGCTGAACGGCACCCAGCATGGCGACGTGACCACGGTGGTGCGGCATGACGCGCCGGACTGCGCCTCGCGGCAGACGGTGAAGTCGGTCCTGGCCGGGGCGGCGCGCGGCGTGTTCCAGGGGCGGATCGAGGTCGATCGCATCGCCCAGAAAACCGATGGCTACCAGATGAACCAGGCGCTGCTGCTCTCGGACGAGGCGGAGATCGACAGCAAGCCGGAGCTGGAAATCTTCGCCGATGACGTGAAGTGCAGCCATGGTGCTACGATCGGCGCGCTCGATCCCGAACAGCTTTTCTACCTGCGCAGCCGCGGCGTGCCGGCGGCGGAGGCGAAGTCGATCCTGATCCGCGCCTTTCTCGACGAGGCGCTGGAGCCGGTGACCGACGAGGCGGCGCGTGCCGTCTTCGAGGCGGCGATCGGCGCCTGGTGGCGGGAGGGCGCATGAGCGCGGCCATCGAGCAGCCGGGTTTCGACATCGCGCGCATCCGCGCCGATTTCCCGATCCTGTCGCAGTCGGTGCATGGCAGGAAGCTGGTGTTTCTCGACAGCGGCGCCTCGGCGCAGAAGCCGCGCGCGGTGATCGACGCGATGGTCCGCTCGATGGAGACGCGCTACGCCAATGTCCATCGCGGGCTGCACTGGCTGAGCGAGCGCGCCTCGGACGATTACGAGGCGGCGCGCGACAAGGTGGCGTCCTTCCTCAACGCGGCGCGGGAAGAGATCGTTTTCGTGCGGAACGCGACCGAGGGGATCAACCTCGTCGCCGCGACGTTCGGGCGCTCGGCGCTGCGTCCGGGCGATGCGGTGGTGGTGAGCGAGATGGAGCACCACGCCAATCTCGTGCCCTGGCAGATGCTGCGGGAGTCGCACGGGATCGAGCTGCGCATCGTGAAGATTACCGATTCCGGGGAACTGGATTTCGCCGATCTGGAGCGGCAATTCGCCGACGGGCGGGTGCGGCTGCTGGCGATCACCCATATGTCGAACGTGCTCGGCACCTATACGCCGGTCGAGCGGCTCGCCGCCTTCGCGCATGAGTGCGGGGCGCGGCTGCTGCTCGATGGCGCGCAGGCGGTGGTGCACCGGGCGGTCGATGTTCGCGCCATCGATGCGGATTTCTACGTGTTTTCCGGCCACAAGCTCTATGGCCCCTCCGGCATCGGGGTGCTGTTCGGCAAGCGCGAGCTGCTCGATGCGATGCCGCCCTTCCTTGGCGGCGGCGACATGATCCGCAGCGTGAGCTACGAAAAGTCGACTTGGGCCGAGCCACCCTATCGCTTTGAGGCGGGGACGCCGGCGATCGTCGAGGCGGTGGGCCTGGCGGCGGCGATCGATTACGTGAACGCGATCGGCTTTCCGGCGATCGCCGCGCATGAGCGGGCGCTGACCGATCACGCGCTGGCGACGCTCGATGCGATCGGCGGGGTGAACGTGGTCGGGCGGGCGCAGGACCGCGGCGGGGTGGTCGCCTTCACGATGGACGGGGTGCATGCGCACGACGTCGCCACCCTGCTCGACAAGCAGGGGATCGCAGTACGCGCCGGGCACCATTGCGCCGAGCCGCTGACCCGTCGGCTCGGGCTCGACAGCACCGCCCGCGCGACCTTTGGCGTCTATACGACGATGGAGGAGATCGACGCGCTGGCGGCGGGACTGCGGCGCGTGCAGCAGGTGTTCGGCGGATGAGCGGTGCGGCGGATATCGGCGATCTGTATCAGCGTCTGATCATGGAGCGCGCCCGCGCGCCGCTGCATGCCGGCCGGCCGGAGCGCTTCGACGCCGAGGCGGAGGGCGACAACCCGATGTGCGGCGACCGGGTGCACCTGCGGCTGAGCTGCGCGGCCGGGGCGATCGGCGAGGTTTGGCATGAGACCCGCGGCTGCGCCATCTGCATCGCCTCGGCCGATCTGATGGCCGATGCGGTGGCCGGGCGCCCGCGCGCGGCGGCCGAGGAAATGGCCGGCGCGTTCGAGGCGATGGTGGCGAGCGGGGCGGTGCCCGACCGCGCGGAATTCAGCGCGTTGCGGGCGCTGTCGGGCGTTCATGAATACCGCTCGCGCCACCGCTGCGCCACACTTCCCTGGCAGGCGCTGCGCGCCGCGCTGACCAAGACGATGGAGACCGGACATGGCGGATGACATGGCCAGGACCGAACCCGTGACCACCTGGACGCCGGAGGGCGAAACCCCACCGCTGGTGAGCGAGGAGAACGTGATCGCGGCGATCGCCACGGTCTATGACCCGGAGATTCCGGTGAACATCTTCGAGCTCGGGCTGATCTATGCGATCGAGATCGAGGGCGGGGCGGTGAAGGTGGAAATGACGCTGACCGCGCCAGCCTGCCCCAGCGCGCAGGAACTGCCCGAGGCGGTGCGCCTTGCGGTGGGGACGGTGCCGGGGGTGAGCGAGGTGGAGGTCGAAACCGTGTGGGACCCGCCCTGGGATCCCTCGCGGATGAGCGACGAGGCGCGCCTCGCGCTCAACATGTTCTGAGGAGTCTGCGATGACCACGATCCGCACTGAATCCGCACCGCCGCGCCGCAGCCTGCCGCCGCTGATGCAGCTGACCGATGCGGCGGCCGACCGCCTGCGCGCGCTGTATGAAAGCGGGCAGCAGGGCCGGCTGCTGCGCATTGGCGTGGGCACCAAGGGGTGTTCCGGCCTGTCCTACGAGATGGAGTGGGTGGATGAGCCCGCGCCGACCGACGAGCAGGTGAGCGACAAGGGCGTGACCGTGCTGATCGACCGCAAGGCCACGCTGTTCCTGATCGGGACGGTGATGGACTACAAGGTGGAGACATTCTCCTCGGGCTTCACCTTCGAGAACCCGAACGAGAAGGGCCGCTGCGGCTGCGGCGAGAGTTTTCACGTCTGACGCGCACGCGCAGGGGGCGGCTCAGGCGATGTCTTCCAGCCCGTCCGCGGTGACGCGGCGAAAGAAGCAGTTATGCGCGCCGGTGTGGCAGGCCGGGCCGGTCTGCTCGACGAGGAGCAGCAGCGTGTCGCCATCGCAGTCGAGCCGCATGTCGATGAGGCGCTGCACATGGCCTGAGCTTTCGCCCTTGCGCCAGAGCTTGCCGCGGCTGCGGCTGAAATAGCAGACTTGCCCGGTGCCGAGGGTCTCGGCGATCGACTCCGCGTTCATCCACGCCATCATCAGGATTTCGCCGGTATCGTGCTGCTGGGCGATGGCGGGAATGAGACCGGCTTCGTTGAAGCGGGCGGCGGTGATGACGGGATGGGTCATGCCGTGCCGTCCGGGCTGTAGCCGTCCTGCAATTCGCCGGCCATGCAGGGCGGCGAGGCGCAGGCGGTGCGGGCCTGGCCACGCAGCACGGCCAGGCCTTGTTCGAGATCGGCGATCAGATCGTCGGTGTGTTCGAGGCCGATTTGCAGGCGCAGCATCTCGCCGCCGAACCGGCCGGTGCCCTCGGTGCGGGTGATGGTGTTGGTGGTCGGCAGGGCGAGGCTCTCGTAGCCGCCCCAGGAGGCGCCGATGCCGAACAGGCGCAGCGCGTCGGCCATCGCGCAGACGGCGTCGTAATCGTGCTCGGGCTGGAACACCACGCCGAACAGGCCACAGCCGCCGGTGAAGTCGCGCTTCCAGAATTCGTGGCCGGGACAGGAGGGCAAAGCGGGGTGCAGCACGCGCAGCACTTCCGGCCGGCCGGCGAGCCAGGTGGCGACGGCGAGGGCCGCCCGTTCCTGCTCGGCGAGGCGGACGGCGAGGGTGCGCGCGCCGCGCAGGGCCAGCCAGCAATCGTCCGGTGAGGCATACTGGCCCAGATCGAGCGCGCCGGCGCGCAGCCAGGCCCAGTCCGCATCGGTGGCCACGGTGATGGCGCCGAGCACGATGTCGGAATGGCCGCCGACATATTTCGTCAGCGCCTGGATCGACACGTCGACCCCGTGGCGGAACGGCTGGAAGGTGCGGATGCCCCAGGTGTTGTCCATGAACAGCTTGGCGCCATGGGCATGGGCGACGCGGGCGAGCATCGGCACGTCCTGCACCTCGAAGGTGTGGCTGCCGGGGCTTTCGGAAAAGAGGGCGGTGGTTTGCGGGCGCAGCAGCGCCGCCAGCCGGTCTTCGGTGATGAGGGGATCGTAATAGGTGGTGGCGACGCCGTAGCGCGCGAGCACGCTGTCGCAGAAGCGGCGCGTCGGGCCGTAGACCGAGTCGGGCACCAGCATGTGGTCGCCGGCCTTCAGCCAGGCGAGCAGCGGCACGGTGATGGCGGCAAGACCCGAGGAGACGATCTGGCAATGCGTGCCGCCCTCGATTTCGGCGACCACGTTTTCGAGCGCGAAATGGGTCTCAGTGCCGTAAAGCCCGTAGATTTCTTCCTGCTCCAGACGGCGCTGGCCGATTTCGCGGCGCGCGGCGCAGGAGGGATAGAGCACGGTGGAGCCGCGCACGAGCTTGGGATTGACGTAGCCGTGCGACTTGACCGGCCGGCGCGAGGCCAGAGAGAGGCGGGTTTCGAAGCGGTCGTTGGTCATGCGGGATCCTCTCCGGTGGCGACGGGGGTGTCGGGCAGGGCGCCCCATTCGGCCCAGGAGCCGTCATAAAGCGCGCCCATCGGCAAGCCGGCGCGGACCAGGCCGAGGGTGACGACGGCGGCGGTGACGCCGGAGCCGCACATCGTCACCGGCCGGGTTGATCCATCGATGCCGGCGGCGGCGAAGCGGGCGCGCAGCGCTTCGGGCGCAAGCATGGTAGCGTCGTCGCCCAGCAGTTCGGAATAGGGCAGCGAGCGGGCGCCGGGCACATGGCCGCCGCGCATGCCGGGGCGCGGCTCGGGCACCGCGGCGGCGTAGCGGCCGGCGGTGCGGGCATCGAGCAGGGTTTCGTGCCGCAGGGCGATATTGGCCTCGATCGCGGCCCGGTCGCGGATGCGGGCGGCATCGAGGCGGGGGGCGAAGCGCCCGCGTGGGCGCGGGCGCGCGGGCCGGAGTCGAGCCTTCGCCCTTCCTGGCGCCATTTGGGCAGCCCGCCATCGAGCACGGCGACGTTTTCATGGCCGAACACGCGGAACATCCACCAGCCGCGGGCCGCCGAGAACAGGCCGCGCTGGTCGTAGACGACGATGCGGGAATCGTTGCCGACGCCGAGCGCCTCAACCGCGGCGGCGAAGCCTGCCTCGTCCGGCAGCATGTGCGGCAACGGCGAGGCGGTGTCGGCGATCCGCTCGATATCGAAGAAGGCGGCGCCGGGCAGGTGGGCTGCCTCGAACAGGGCGGCCGCGTTCTGCGTTTCGTTGGGGAGGTAGAAAGACGCGTCGAAAAGGATCAGCGCCGGATCATCGAGTATCGCGGCGAGAGCCTCTGTTGAGATCAGCGGGGACGACATGGGCGAAGTGTAACGCGCCGGCAGCGGTTTGTCTCCCTGCCGGCGCGGGAAATCAGGCCATGGCCGGTTCCAGCATCCGCCGTACCTCGGCGGCCGCGGCGCGGCCCTTGATGGCGTCGCGCCAGGCGCCTTCGGCGACGCGCTGATGGGTCATCACCGCATCGTCGGCGCTGGTGATCATGGCGACGCCGGTCTGCGCGTCGGGCGGCGCATCGGTCGGGAATGGGTTCACCGCGAGGCAGGCGCGCTCGCGCGAGCGCAGGATGGCGAAGGGGCCGTTCGGATCGCCTCC